>JADYXS010000543.1 GCA_021772155.1 Candidatus Obscuribacter sp. | reverse complement strand
GGGCATGATCGGGCCGCGTCAGGCACGGTTGAATGTGCGGTCGAGCGATACTCGCATCGACTGGTCCCACATTCGCCGCATCGAGCCGCGATTGGTCGTCGCTCCTCGCGGGGTCTTCTTCCTGGTGGCAATCGTCACGCACTGGGAGAACGACCCGGACCGTCATCCGTACATCACGAGCGTGCTTGTGGATGCGCAGACGGCCAGCGAGTGCTACACGTTCCAACACGCCAAGGAAATGAACGAGTTCCTGGCGCAACCGCGTCCGGCTCAGTAAGCCGTTGCAGCTAGTCGATGTAAGTCAGCGCAGTAGCGGGTAACGGACCTCCGTCCCGCTACTGTTGCTGGCTGACTAATTCAGGTTTACCGCGCCAAGCGGACCGGCACTGGCGAAATCTCTGTCGCGCTGCCCAGCCAAGGTCTGCTCACCGTAGCCCAAACGTTCACCATCAAGGTGACCGTGAAGTAAGCTGGTCGTCAGACAGCGGAGGTAGCCAATCCTCCCAAGAGCAGCCTCCCCGGCTGCTCTTGCTTTAGCGGCATCCTACTATTACTTATCGTAATAGCAATTACCATTTCACGGGAACCGATGCTGGTGTTCGGGGAATAACCTAAAGAGCCGGAGAAGTTTGCGTGACCACACCTGCCGAATCAACGGAGTCCAAAACAGAGAAAAAGGTGGCTGGGGCCACCTTGCCGGATATTGCTTTGGACTTGTTGAAAGACCCAGTGAAACCAGCTGGTCCCAATGCTGGTGAGCAGAACGCTCAGGAAACTGTTGCTGCTCAGATCGATGGACAGAAGAATCCTTGCACCATCGAAGGCGCGAACGCCAGTGACAAGAGTCGCAATCCCCAAGCTAAGCAAGCGACGGATACTACCGACGGTGTGGTGGATTTTGAAGAAGTCCTGAAAGGTAATCGCTCAGATGGAGCTTACGTCAGAGAACAACTGACAGCTAAAGGACTTGACAAAGCTCCGCACACAACTCCTGTAAGAATTGGTGAGCCCGCCTGGCCCAAAGAAGCTCCCACTCACCCGCAGAAGGTGGAAGAGTCAATCAAGCACCCGGAGTATGGCATCAGCCCTGACACACCGACTGTAATTGATCAGCCGATTGAAAAGTCCAGACTGCTGAAGCTGGAAAGTTTTAGCGGTCCGAATCAGCTAAAGGATTTCGCTGCCGCGCACAGCGCCCAGACAGTGCGCGATTTTTCCGAATACATAACCAATTCTGTTATCACAGAAACCCCAAGTCGCGCTGTCGTCAACTACTCACAGGAGCATTCGCCTGACACAACGGCAAACCAGGTCGTCAGGCTTGCAAATTCGAATCCAGAGCTTCATCGTGATCTTCTTGTGCGGACCCTTGGTGAGGAACGAGCGAACCAGTGGATTGCAGATGCCAAAATGCTGAACGATCCCAAAGCACAGATTCCGGACGGTCACAGTCTCACAACTCCCGCCGTTCACGACAAGATTTTGCACCAGGCAGTTCTGCCTCAGATCAAAGACGCTGTGGCAGAGTCAGCGGACTTCAAAACAGCCATGGCAGACTATCGGGGCGCTACCAGGCAAGCCGCTGAAAACGGCAAAGTAATTGTGGTGGCGGCAGGCAATCAAGGAGATCGGCAGGATAGCTCGATCTACAGCTACTATGCGCAGAGCGAGCATGTAATTTCAGTTGGTGCCTATGACAACAACAACTCTCCGGAAAACCGAGCAGATGACGAAATATGGAATCTTTCGTCTCCGGGCAGTGCTCGATATCACCCCGATGTGGTGGCGCAAGGCGTTATGGTACCTTCTAGCGTCAGCCCGGAAAATCCAAGCAAATCGGGAACGTCGTACGCCGCGCCCTTTGTGTCTGGGGCCATTGCCAACATGCTAGATCACAATCCGCGCCTGTCGTTCAATCAAATAAAAACTATGGTGCAAGGCACTGCTCATCCACTCGAGGATGTGTCCAAAGAGCTACAAGGACAGGGTCGAATTGATGCAGTTAGACTAATTGAGCTGGCTTCCGCTTCGGCGAAAGCCGACCGGAGTTAGTCGATCTATTTAGTTGGATTGGTTGTCATTCCGGGAAGACTGAAAACACAGTGCTTCTTCGTATCGTCACTTGTTATAAGGGATCGAATGAATACGGTAATAGTTCTATCTGTCCTGTTTCTTGCTACGTATCTAGGAAACTGTCCAAGCGCAGGCGCCTCAAATCTACCCAGTAGTGCCTCTCCTGCCGACTCAAGCACGACCAAAGCGAAGTCCGCAGTCGTTAATCGAAAAAAGCTCCAGTGACCCAACCAGAGGAAGTGCAATCACCTGTCGCTCCTCTTACAAAGTAGACAAGATCTTTCTGTACCTAGGCAAAGCCGGGTCGTCGGCGTTGATCGTCTCAAGCAAGCCCAAGCAGCTCTGCATTTTATGTTTCAGAGCCGCATAGCGAGCCGGATCCACAGCCGCATGATGAAACATCAAACGCAGTTTGCGCCGTTGCTCACGCGTCATAATTGCCATGCGATTCACAGCCAAGCCGGTAACAGATTGTGGTGCCCGTTTTGTTGCTAAGCGAACTTTGGTTTCGTTAACGGTAAACCCCTCGGATTCCACGATTGCACAAACATCATCTTGCGCTGAAAAGCTACCATCTCCGGATATCTTGATGTCATCGCAATTACGCGTGTAAGTCCAAGAATGAGCAGCGCAGTATGTAGCCAAACGCTCGTCCAGCATGCGACAAACCAGATTCGCAATTACTCGAGAAGTCGGAGCCCCTGGCGGCAACACGCCGTGATAAGTAACTAGTCGCGTTAGAAACCCGGCCACGCGCTGCTCGGCACCCAGACCGCTGAATAAGGAGCGCACTCGTTTAGCACGAATTGTGGCGAAGAGGTCTTTGATGCTCAGGTTAAACACGAAGTCATGATCAGCATGAACGCAGGCATTGGAGAGAGTTGGGCGACGTACCCTATGGCTAGTGGCCGCTTCGTGAACCTCCTGATGGGCAAGTATTTTCTTGGCTATGTTCCTTTGAATGCACTTGAGGCCTTCTTCCGGAGTGGAGATGGTTCGAGTGCCACCACACTGTTTCGGCACTGCAATCTGCCGGTAATGCAATTGCGCTCGATATGCGTAGCGGTAGACCTCAAACTCTGAAACACCAACTAACTCAGCAAGCGACAGCACATTCTGCAAAATATTTTTCCCTCTAACTGGCGCACGGATCCCATTTGGACATGATTGACGAAACATCAACCCAAAGCGAATATGGTCCAACGATGCCGCTGCCCGCAAGAATCAACTGCTGCACAGCGCAATGCGTTAGCAGCAACAGGAACATTTAAAACCACTGAAGGATCCAGGTCAACTCATTTCAATACGTCTTCGACAAGCATACAAAGAGCGGACCATGGGACCGCCAGCACGTATACAACAGGGCCACTTTGCACCCCTTTTCGATCAAGACAGACGGCAAGCCATTTATTTTGAAGGAACCTCCACACTAAATAGAGTGGAGTCCGAAAGCAGACACGATCGAAGGTATTCAGTTCGGCCGCCCCTGCAATCGCTCAGCCCGAAACATCTATGGGCACGGTGATCCATACCCTGCCGTGTCCATTCCTGATGCCGCTTTTCACTATATAGCCCAATAGAGCAAACGAGAAGAAAAACAGCATCTTTACCGAGATGGAGAGCCAATCTTGCCCGACTGCCCAACCCCGTCCGTGGACATAGATGTATGTCCACAGACGGGGTTTACGTGCAAATCAATGTTAGTCGGCTGTCGAGGCTGCTTCCAGCAACTCCAACAGTTTTTCCGCCTGTCGCGCATAAGCCGCCCTGCGCGCAGCCTCATCTGCCCGCTTCGTCCACGTGACTGCGCGACCAACCGCTTCCGCAGCATTCATGACCATACGAGCATCCGGCTCATGGTCCGTCCGTCCCTCCAGGTGGAAAATAATCGCTTCCGCTGCCCACGACGCAGATAGCGTCGCAGCCGTAGCCGGAGGATTGTTCAGGGCATCGTTGCACGCGTCAGACGCGTCATAGCCCGCACTACGCCAACGAAGCAAATCTGCGCACCCTTCAGCGGACAGATCGGCTACGCTTTGAATCGCGATCCGCTGGCGGTGGCTCGGGGAGCACGGACTGCCATCGAACACGACAAACCGAATGACACCTTCTGCGGTATCATCCAGCAGCCAGGCAGCAAACTGGAACCAAACCTTCAACAGGTTCAACCCCGGTCGTTGCGCGGCTTTCATCAAACGCTCCAAGCACTGCGCAGAGTTGTCCGGCTGGAGCCCGCCGGCAATCTGTGTAATCAACTGCTTCATAGTTATTCAAGTAGGTTATTGCGATGAGCTACGGAGGCTCAGTTCGGCGGCGTCAGCTTTCACAGGCGCAACGAAAGCAGTGCATTACTACCTCGTGCACGCCCAATAGGACGGATGTCCCGGGCGGCAACAGCGCAATGCATTCCTTCGTGAAGCCTGCAAGCGATCAATGACGTCTGTCATTCGAATCCTTGCTAGCGGGGAATCCCACCGCAAATTGCCCAGATGGTCCAGCCAACTGAGGCCAGTACCAGAATGATAAACGAACAGAGAATTGTCATGACCACATAGTAGGGCCGGGACAATTCGGGGGGCAGCTCTTTCCACGTTACCGTTGACACAGGATGGCGCTTTTCACTCTCTGACAATGCCAGGCAGAAGAAGTAGAGAAGACTTCCGAAAATTTCGATCATTGTTTCTTTTCATGGTGCCACTGGTTTCTATGAACCAGTAGCGATTGTTTGGGTTATTGTTGTAACTCGAATTGATGCCGAGCTTATTTTTTTAGCAGACCGGCGCGGCCAGTAAGATCGAGTAGAGCAGCGGCGACGAAAATCAGACCGGCAGTCCTTTGAAACTAGTGTTCATATGGAAGTTGAGATTGGATGCGGTTGATTTGTTTCGGTTGTAGTTGAAAAAGAATCCCGCCGGGCGGCGGCGCACGACCGATGGGGTCGGACGCCACCGCTTGTGGGAATTACTACCAGCGAACGATCAAGTTGAAGCCCTCGACCGTATACTCGTCCCGCTG
>JADYXS010000542.1 GCA_021772155.1 Candidatus Obscuribacter sp. | reverse complement strand
CAGTTTTAGGACTTATGCCGAATTGCTTTGCAAGCTCACCGACCAAAAGTTTTGGCATGCCGTTTGACCTCCTGATACAAACAGCTTAAACCCTCCAACTGGTTGGAGGGTCAAGGCCGGCAAGCAGAGTCTACTTAACGTCGAACGTGAAATCGGCGGTGCGAACTTTGCCAGCAATTTGAAATTGCCCCCAGAGCTTGTATTTGCCTGGTTTTGAAATCAGCGAATGGAATTCGATTGGAGACTCATACTTTCCATTTTTCTTGGCTTCGGTCATGGGGTGCACGTGCAGGAAAGAATCGGTGCCTTCATTTATCACAACGGCATGGCCGCCAGCACCCAAGTAGTTCTCGATTCCTGTTACGGGCTTACCATCTTTTTCAATTCCAACGGTAACCATCCCCATTTCACCGGCTTTCTTCGGGTAACTGAGAAGCTTATACGTGTACCCATCACTTACTTTTGCTTTGTCGGCATCAGGTAAAAGATTTGCTTTCGTCACAGCTTTTGCATTCCCGACAGATATGGGCTGCCGCACAGTCGCCTCATGCCCGCCTTCTCGGGCGAACTGCGCAAAAACTATGTATTCACCGTCCTTGGGGAATTTTGTATTCACTTTGAGCTTTCCCGGTCCAATCACATCCGGGTGTATATGCTGAAACTCAGCCATATCGGAGCTGATGACAATCATGTGCATCAATTTCTCGTGATTTTCAGTGAAATCACGGACAGGCAATCCGTTGGATTTTTCTGTGACAAGAATGTTCAAATCTGCGGGTTCATTGGCTTTTAGCTCTTTATCAGCAGTGACATTGAAATCATAATCCTTAGAGATTTCATTGCCCTTCTGCATTTCTGCCATCATGCCTGAGTGACCCGTGCCGGTGTCGCTAGCAGTGCCGTGCTGCGAATGATCCACTACACCTGGTTCTTCCTGCTTTGAGCAGGCCGAAAGAGAGACCAGCACCGTCGCTGCAGCTAAAAATATCCTTTTCATTAATCCTCCAGATGTGTCGAAATTTCCGATGTGTTTCACTTCGAGTTTGTGATCGTAAATCTTGGCGTAAATGTCTTGCCATTGACGCTGGTGCGTGCAGCTACCTGATACTCCCCTGTATGGTCAAGCGTTGCGGTGCCTGCATAATGCTTGTTCTGTACGTCTTCGGTCATGTTGATCGTTTGAGTATGTCCATCCGGAGCCGTCAGAGTTAGCTCGATAGCAGCTCCGGGCACGTGCTCGTTGGCCGCGCCCCTGGTCAGATAAAGGTCAATGTGCCCTTTCTGTCCTTCAACGGAATTAGTAATTCTGAACGTGTAATCTTCGATCTGAAGAGCGTTAGAACCACCGACGCTTTGTGGTGCAGTCGAAGTGGTAGCATCAGGGGTAGTCGCAACAGTAGAGGCTTCTTCTTTGCTGCCACAACCACCCAAAAGCAGCGTAGCCAGACTAAGACAACCCATCTTCAGTTTCATCAGTTCTTCTCCTTTGTAGTTGTGGAAAATGGATCATCATGATCTGATTCTTCCAGCGGGATTCCGTGTAAGGCTTTACGGCCAAACAGCTTAAACAGGGCAGGGATAACAACAAGTGTCAGCGTGGTTGAGGTGAACATGCCTCCTACAATTACGATTGCAAGCGGCTGCTCAAGCTCCCTTCCGGCGCCACCTAACACCGCGATGGGAAGAACGCCGAGCGCGGCGGTTAAGGCAGTCATGAGCACCGGGCTAAGCCGATCGAGTGAACCATGCCAAAGTACATCCTCGAAACTTCGACCTTCGGCTAGCATGTGATTGAAGTGAGATACAAGCATGATGCCGTTACGTGTTGAAATCCCAAACAAGGTAATGAAGCCAACAAGCGAGCCGATGCTGAGCACTCCACCAGTTAAAACTATTGCCCAGACCCCACCGACAAGCGCAAGCGGAAGGTTCGCCATCACCAGGAGTGCTGCCAGCGCTGACCGGAATGCCATCCAAAGTAAGAAAAAGATCCCGATAATTGCCACAAAGCTGAGCAAGATCAGTTGCCTGGAAGCTTGCTCCTGCGCTTCGAACTGTCCGCCATAAACGACGTAATAACCTTGCGGAAGCACTACCTGCTTTGCGATACGCGCTCTGGCCTCGTTTATTACGCTACCGAGATCCCTTCCCGAGACATTAGCCTGGACTACTACAAGACGTGAAACCATTTCGTGTCGAATAGTATTGGGACTGGTGGCATAGATGACGTCGGCAACGCTACCAATCGGGACTTTCTGTCCACTTGGTGTATCAACGAGAGTGTTGCGGATAACATTTAAGTCGGAGCGAAATTTCGGTTCAAACCAGACGAACAGGTCAAATGTGCGCTGCCCTTCAACTATTTGGGAAACGGCACGTCCCTGAAAAGCAGCTTCTATTGTCCTTGCCAAATCGCCGACCATGATGCCGTAGCGAGCCGCTGCCATTCTGTTAATTTCAATGCTGATTTGCGGGATAGGTATGATGGGCTCAACTTGCACATCTACTGCGCCCGGCACAGTCTTCATGGCAGCTTCAATTTCTCGCGCTTTCTGGTGCAGTATAGCCAAGTCCGGCCCGAACAGCTTTATGGCAATTGCTGCATTCACGCCGGACAATGCATGGTCCATACGGTGGGATATGTAGGAGCCCACGTTCACGACAGCACCAGGCACTTTAGCGAAGTGCTCGCGCACGTGCGCTAGAATTTCTGAGCGTTCTTTTCCTTCACCATGGAGTCGAATATCTATCTCGCTAAAGTTGCTCGCGCCATAATCGTCCGAGCCTTCCGCGCGACCAGCGCGCTGTCCTGAGGCGGTAATAGCTTTGTGTTGTTTGAAGTGATCTGTAAGTGTCTTACCTATCTGCGTTGTAATATCGAGGCTTGTCCCCGGAATTGTGTTGAGTGAAACGATCAGGTTGCTTTCGTCAAACTCGGGAAGAAATTCCTTGCCGAGAAAGGCTAACGGGATAAGCGATACGACAAATAAAATGGTAGCGGCAGCGACGATCATGCAAGGATGATTTAGTGAAGGGCGCAGAACGCTTTCATACCGTTCTTTCATCCAGACAATCGTGCGTGTTTCTTCGTGCGGCAATTCTTTTTGATTTGCCAGCAATAAATAGCAGAGCGCAGGCGTGACAGTCAGAGCCACTCCCAGGGATGCAACGATGGCGATGATGTACGAAAAGGCAAGCGGGGTGAAAATCTTTCCTTCCAGTCCACCAAGCGAAAAGACAGGAAGGAACACCAGCGCCACGATATATGTGGCGTAAACGACCGAAGTTCTTATCTCGCGAGATGCATCATAAACAACTCTCAGCGTGTTTCGGGGCTGCTCCAACATCGCGTTCTCACGCAAGCGGCGATACACATTCTCGACATCGATGATGGCATCATCAACAACCTCACCGATGGCGATTGCCAACCCGCCAAGTGTCATCGTGTTTATAGTCCCGCCTTGCCAGTTCATGGCGATCACAGCGGCAAGAAGCGATAGCGGTATCGCTGTCAAAGTGATGAGGGAAGTCCGCCAATTCTGTAAAAACACAAATAGAATTACGATTACGAGAATCGCGCCCAGCATCAGCGCTTCAACGACGTTCTTAACTGCAACTTCAATGAAGTCGGCTTGGCGAAACACTGTGATGACTTTCACATCGGCCGGAAATGTTGACTGTAACTCTTTCAGGGCCTTTTCCAGTGCGTGCGTGGTTTCGAGCGTGTTTGCCCAGGGCTGCTTGACGATATTCATGATCACGCCTGGCTTGCCGTCTATGATGGCATCCCCGATCTTGTAAGCCGGACCAATAGTCACCGTCGCAACCTGCCCTAAAAGAATCGGAGTACCATCGCGCAGGGCCACTACTTGTTGGGCAATTTGAGCCGAATCCCGAGCTCGTCCCAGTCCACGAATCAAGAATTCTTGATCAGGAGTTCGCAGAAATCCGCCGGCAGCATTAGTGTTGCTTTCCTGTGCCGCTTTCAGAACTTCGTCCAGGGATAGGCCGAAGTCGTGCAGCTTGGTTGGATTAACTAAAATCTGATATTGTTTTAGTTCACCGCCATACGTGACTATGTTGGACACGCCAGGCAGAGCCATTAATCGCATACGCACGGTCCAATCGGCCAAAGTGCGCAGATCCATTACGCTGGTTGGACCTGTCGAAACAAGACCGATCTTTAATATGTCTCCTACAATTGTTGAAATTGGAGCCAATGTCGGTGAATCAGCACCGGACGGAAGCTTGTTTCGGGCGGTCTGAATCTTTTCGGAAACGAGCTGCCGAGCCGTGAATATGTTAGTACCGTCGTCAAAAATAATTGTGATTACCGAGAGTCCAATGGTGGAAATCGAGCGCACCACCTTCACGTTTGCTGTGCCATTGACGGCAGCTTCCAAAGGCAGGGTCACCAAACTCTCTACTTCTTCAGGAGCAAATCCAGGCGTCTCAGTCAGCACCACGACCTGGACAGGGGCAAAATCGGGAAATACATCGATCGGAATTCGTGCGGTGGTGAAAACGCCATAGGCAAACATGACTATGGCAAATAGCACCACGAGCCACCTATTTTTTAAAGACCAGCGAATTATTGCGTTTAACATCGTCGCTACTTCACTTTCGCGAATTTGATTCTCTTGCGCAGCAAAAGCCACGCTACAAGAGCAATCAAAGATGTAATTGATATGCCAATCAAAATGCCCGGTAACAGTGAAAGCGGATTGCCTGCAGGAGCTGCAGTTGTGGACTTTGGTTCATGGGTAGCTGCTTGCGCCTGCGCATTCAGTAGACTCTGAGAATACAGTTGCCGTGCTCCGGTGATGACGACACGGTCACCGCTAAACAGACCGCTGCGAATCTCGACCTGATCGAAACTGCGAGTCCCGAGCGCAACGATCACCGGTTGGAAGTTGTTTCCATTCTGGACAAAGACTATTGGCTTTCCACTTTCTTCGATAACAGCACTGGCCGGCACAACCACTTTAGAACCACCTTTAGCGGTGACAATGTCTGCGGTAACAAAAGTACCGGGGCGCAAACTTCCGTGAGTGTTTGACACAACGATACGAACGGGCAAAGTTCGCTTGGCTGGATCTACGACCGAGCCAATAACGGAAATCGAGCCGGTGATCTGGCGATTATCCGGAGTCGTGATTCGGACTTGCTGCCCTAGTTTGAGGTTTTGAACCTGATCCTGGAAAACGTCGATAACAACCCAGACTTGTCCCAAGCTGACGACAGAAAAAATCTTCTTAGTGGTATCAACTACCTCTCCAGCAGTGATATCCCGAAAGGTGACAACTCCAGCAACTGGCGAAGTTAGTGGTATCTCGGCAACAACTTGGTTGCGGGCGACTGCGCTGTTGAAAGCGCCAGCAGCCAGCCCCATAACAGATAGCTGTTTGCGCACGGCGTCGGTGCTCAGGTTCATCTGCGTTTGCAAAGACGCAACGTCTGATGCAACCTGCTTCTGCAGCGAACCGACTTCTTGGATTACTTGTTTCTTCAACGCACCAAGCTTTACTTGAGCTGTCTCGCACGCGTTTTTTGCGTCGTAATAGTCTTTGCGGGCAGTCAGGCCTTCTTTTAGAAGTTGCTCTTCTCGTTGGAAATCAATCCGAGTTATGTCGACCTCCTTCTGTTGCACAGCAATGTCTCGAGCGAATTGCGTGCGGGTCCTGGTCACGTCGGCAGTCGCCTTAGTCTTCAATCGCGTAATCTCGCCTTGCATGCGAGCCCGCTCCTGCAGTAACTGCGTTAACGTTGTGGCTATTTCAACACTGTGTAAAATTGCCAGTGGAGACCCAACCGCCACGGAATCTCCCTGCTTCACAAAAACCTGGCGCACCACACCAGGTGCCGGTGGATTGATATCGAAGGCGCTGTTCTCCGCAGGTTCAACGCGACCGGTGGCGCGAATCGTGTTCTCTATTGACCCAGCCTGGACAACCTGTGTCTTGATACCAATTGCCGCCTGACCTTCTGGAGCTACCACAACAGTTTTGGCTGTACTGGTACCACTTGAGGTACTGAATGCGGCATTGTGTCCTTCATGGGCAGCGGCACTATTTGCCAGAAGGACATTGAAGGTCGTAACAATTAGGACTAATAATTTTGCTTTCATAGGATAGTTCCCACTGCTCGTTCGAGATCGGTAATTGCGTTTTGATAATCAGCAAGTCCCTGCAAATAGCCTTGCCTGCTATGCGGTTCTCTTGAGATGTCTGTTCGCGCCGTAATTGAGCACGCAGGTCCAAAACAGCGACATTTATGTCGGCTCTGACGACATCGCGCTGTGCGCGCGCAAGCGATATTCGGCGCTCTCTTTTGAAGCCCAACTGGATGGTCTGCTGCACGCCTAAGCGATACAAGTCCTCAGCAGGCGTATAGCTCATCAAAAATGACGGATTAGGATGGAACCCCGCGGCTCTGATTTCAGCGTCACTAATGCCCAGTCGAGCTCGTGTGGCCGCTAAAGCCGGGTTATCGGAAAGAGCCCGGTCCATGGCTTGCTGAAACGAGTAGTTCGGGACAGGCCCGTTACCCGGTTGCGCAAATACGGCTTGCACATTGAAAACTTGGACTAGAGCAAAAGCTATAGCCTGAAATGCCCAAATTGTACCTGCACCCCATACGGTGCCGGTCGAGCAATTTAGATTCAATGCAAGAACTCCTAACGAAAACCATAGAGTTGCAAGAGCAGCTCAAAGCCCAGGTTTTGCGTCAGGATCTAAATTAAAAGACTTCGCCAGAGTATGTAAATCGGTTCTTTCGAACTTCGATCAGGCGGGCCACGCGGCCGATCAATCGTGAGCCCCCCCGGCACGGATACTAAAAGGTTATTAGCTAGCCGATGCTGCCCTTGCGCCACCAGCTCAACTGGCACTATCCCAGGGACTGGTTGCGTTTCTAGAAAATCTGCAGCCTGTACCTTGGCACCACAGCAGCAGTCGTTGTTGAGATCCCAAACGGACGCAGAGCTTTCATCGACAGATTCACTTTCACAGCAAGAATGCTCATGCTTTTCTTGAGTGGCAGCAATTTTCGGCTGCCCAACCATGGATGGACAGGCGCACGCATACTGCGATACGGCGAACCCCAAAAATAGGATTGCCAGAAGGACGGCATATGCTTTCATGATACATGAGCGAGTCATACAACTCATTATTGCTCATAAGTTGCCAAAAAGCGTCTGCATTTCTATTGAGCATACGAGTTCCGCCAGCTAGAGCTCAGGGCTCAGCCTGTTTCGGACGAATGAAATATCGCTCACTATAAACACAATCGTTCTAACTGCACTGGGAGCCAGCTCTTTTGCACGCCGCTAACGCATGTGTCGCGGCTTTTTCCATACGCTACTCCAACAAGGGCTGAAAACAGACGTCGCGGTTTCAGCAAGTGCCGATTGAAGCTATGCCACCGCAGTTGGTGCTACATAGTCAGCGCGCTGTGCAACGGCGCCTCAGCATGTGCGGGTAAACTGGAAACTTGATGCCAGCCTCGCCTACTCTTAATCCATGCCGGTGGAGTTTTCACTCGCGCTTCTTCCAAAACTTCCGGCGATCTTTCAGTGCAGTGATAGCTTCCTTGCCCATCAATACACCTGCGACTATCCATAAGATTTCCGGTAGCCCAAGTACCAAAGCGGCCGCAATGCCGACGCGCCACTCTTGGGGTATGTTGAGAAAGAAAACCAACGGCGCGAAAAATGGCGCGATGCATCCGATGATGAAGAACCCCATTCCTGTCTTCAGCCTGAGCTTCTTTGCCTCGTCATTTGACTTGTTCATGCTCTCAGCATATAGCAAATCGGGGACCGGATTTTTAAAGAGACGGCCGATCAATGATGCAACAGCAACTGAGCATTGCTAAATACGCAGCAGTGCTCATGGATACGACGCTACCCGGAATAGACTGTTACGAGTGCACCAGGCGACTCCGGCGGACTGAATTGGAGTCGGGCAGGCGCACGCCGGTGATTCACAAATGTCGGGACCCGATTGGATCTTTGAGCCCATCTTTAGGGCTCAAGAATGATTGCACTCCAACAAATGGCTCCGACCATTGGGTGCGCCTTTGTTCGCGAGAATCCTAATAACCTCGATAATATCGGGAACCCTTGGCAGGCTAGACAGTCGATAAGTTAAAGACTGGTAGCCGTTGTATTGCAAGGTTGTCTGCGATTTATAATTTGCCATTCGCTCGCCCCCCTGACAACCACATTGGAGGCGCAAATGACTAATGAACCTAAAGTTGAGGAAGCAACCGGCGAAGACAAGCTGGCTGCTAAACATACTTTTCGCATCCTGATAATGGATACCCCCGAGCATGTTGATCAGCTCAAAACCGCCTGTAAGGACGCTGGGCACTCGGTTGTACCCGCTACCACGATACAAGAAGCATTCCGTTTTTTAGACGGCACAAACCATGCCGATGTGATCGTTTGCGCGGCCCATTTGGAAGATGAATCCATGTTTGAATTCTTGAAACGGTTGAGAGCCAACCCGCTCCATAAAGATTCGATGTTCATGACACTATCTCTGGCGCCCGGTCCTATTGGCGGTCAGTTAAACGACTCAACAGAAAGAGCCTGCCGCTTACTCGGTGCCGATGCGTTCGTGAGTATGCCTGAATTCGATGCCGCCCAGCTGATTGCAGAGATCAAAAAGTTGTTGCCCCGAGTGCCCCTGATGGAGAAAAGCAGGCTGGAAAGCAAAAGAAAAGGCTAGTCATGATTCCCGAAACCGCTAATGCGCGTCGCTTTCGCGTATCGTGATGCATGATTTTATGCCGACCCGCCAATCAACCATTGTCCATCACGTACAATTGGGCTTTTGCCACTTCATTTCAAGAAGCTTTCTCACCCGGCACTGTTTCATCAAACTAGTTTAGCCAGCAGCTCACGATAGTCGGAAAAAATGAACGTTGGCCCTGATGTTTTCAGTTCGTCTAACTTATGGAATCGGCTATGGCCATCGGTAAAGAAAATCGCTGTGTCAGTCCCAGCCGCTTTGCCTGCGATAACGTCGACGATGTGATCTCCAATAAACAATGTACTTTTGGGGTCCGCGTTGATCGCAGCCAAAGCTTTGAGGACAGGTTCTGGATGTGGCTTAAAGTGAGTGGTATCGTTCGCGGTGATTGTGACATTAAAGTGATGATGGACTCCGAAGTTGTGCAACGCTGGTTCGACGATGGCGCGCTCACCTGACGTCACTAATCCAACCGAAATTCCAGCCCGTTCACAGTGCGCGAGCACGTCGTCAACGCCACCAAACATTTCCGCAGTCGCGAACTCTTCATTCAACGCTTCAAAAGTGTACTTCCAAAACGTGGCGCACGAGTCGAAACCGAATGCAGGACCGATCTCGGCATCGTCTTTGTAGAAACACTTTTCGAAAATTTCATCATCAGACGCTTGGATGCCCAGTCTCACAAGAGCGCGTCTGAAACTGCTGAACCAGTAATCCAGCGTAGGAGACAAAGTTCCGTCGAAGTCAAATAGAAGGGTGCGATATTTCATCCAAGCATCATCATGATCTACAAGCCAACCTTTTTCCGCAGTCAGTCTGGATACGGATCAGCACTGAAGCAGGGAGCAACCCACGCGCGTACCTGACAGAGAATAGACCTCCTTGTATGGTAAGCACAAGCCTTTTAAATTACTCCTTTGCAATATCAATGACCATTTACCGCAGCTTCAAGGAACACTATGAACCTTAAAACGAAACTGATAACTGTTCGGTTTCGGTCACGAACGTGACTCTACGAAGCCCTTGTCATGGTACAATTCCGCCCGTGCAGGACATAGCTTTATGCTCTTTCTGGAGAACAGCACCATGTCTAAACAACACCGCCCGCCGGTCCCAAACATGGCGCAAATCAGCTCCGCGAAGGAGCGCCAAATTCTGAGCGAGCACGGATTTTTGCCTTCAGACGATGCGCGTGAATACTATCGGGCAAATTCGCTTGGATTTCTCCTCGCAGGAGTGGCAAACATGCCGCCTATCGAACTTGCGCACATCGTTATGAAATCGGCAGCGAAAGAACCATTGCGAAAGAAGCGCCTCGAACTAGCACAGCATGCCTTTAACATCTCTCCAGACTGCCCCGACGCGTCCATCACATTCGCCCAAGATGAGGCGGAAACGGTTTTAGAAAAGAACGAATTATTCGGCAAGGCAATCGAAGTCAGTCGCGGCAGACTAAGCGAGAAGACAACTCAGGGGGCGAGTCTTCGCTTCTGGTTACTGGAAGCTTACCCGTATATTCGAGCCTTGATAGGTTACGCCAATACGTTGGAAGAAGTCGGACAACTTGATCTGGCCGTCGAACAGTGGCTTGAACTGTTGCGCTTTGACCCGTCGGACGATCAAAAAGTTCGATACTACGTCATTCCACTTTTGATCGACAACGAACGCTTGGAAGAAGCGGAGATGCTTTTGGGAAAATTCGAAGAAGATTTCAGCGTACACATTATGTACTCGAGGGCGTTGTGTGCCTATAAGAAGTTCGGGGACAACGACGTTGCGGCGGATGAACTATATCCGGCATTGGGGCAAAATCCTTACGTCGTCGGATTTCTGACTGATGCCCGCAAACCGCCGAAGAAAAATTCAGGCGCAGTGGGGGATAGCGAAATTCAACAAGCGTTTAAATACTTCTCGCGTTCTGGTCACATTTGGAAGAAGACTCCTCGTGCCATTGAATGGATGAAGAGGCTCCACGAGCTCGATACAAAACACTGAAAGCTAAAGGAAACTTTTCCTTGTCACGCCATGGAGCGATTCCATCGCAGCTGTATGACCATAAATTCGAAACTTCGTACCAGTCATAGCCACGTCATACGGATGCGATAACTTGACATCACCCGCAAGAGAAGTAGAATCCGAGTAATCCGAGCCCCCGAGTCAGGGGGCGCCGATTTCGAAGGTCACGTGCACGTTGATGCGGGACTGGAGAAGTCTATGAGCGATATAGCGGCACCGGAAATCCGTCAAGAGAATGACGCGACTACGCCAGAACCCGTAGTGAAGCCCATTTCCATCGACTTTCGCACCGAACCAGCGGCCCCCCCCTCACCCTCCACCGCCGATCAGTTTCTTCCCGGCCTCACTATCATTGAATGCGGTGATAAAGGCAATTCCGGAACCGAACCGGCATTCACACTCGAAGCAGATGATCGCTCAAACCTGGCGCTCCTGGCGCAGAATGGCAACGACGCGGCATTGCGAATTTTGCAAGATACAGCTCCGAACCGCCCTGACAGCGTCCTGGCTTCAGTATTGACCACGATGAAAACGAACCCCGAATTTGCGCCTGCGGTTCAAGCTGCCGCTCTCAGAAGTTATACAGAAGGCACCGACGCTCCATTTTTGAGCCTCATATCTGATGCCGCTCAAGTCGATTCGACCTTCAGAAATGACCTCAAAGAATTCGTAGCCGAAACTTTGCAAACTGGCACCGCGCAGGATCGGGCTTCGGCAATGCGCATTATGGCTGCTGTCGCGCAGCATTGGAATTCCGAAGACTTAGATCTGGTGTTCTCCAATCTATCGGCGGTCGATGTTGAACTGTTCAAAGAGTTCTTGCCGCAAGATCAACGCGATGACTTCGAGCAATTGCTTGCAGCGGACGGTCAGCCCACCTGGAACAACCCATTGTTGCCAGCCGAGCAAGACGAAAGATTGCCCGGGGAAGCACTAGGCGGAAGTGACAGAGAAAGTTATCCGTCTGATTCACAGACAGCCGAGCAACATTTGCGCGATGTATTGCAAGTTGCTAGAGACAACCTGACTGTGCAGAAAGAGACTGAGGGCGAAGCTGATACCCCATTGCAATTGATCGACATACCAGCGCGAGCTCTCACCGACTCCTCTTACCTCAGCTTTACCAGTCCGGGGCTCTTCGAGCCGCAAGCCAAGCCAGTTGAAACAGTATTCGAGCGGATGGGTGCAACCACAAGTGGTGCCGCTTCTCAGGCAAGGATTGCTTTCGCAGAAACAACTTATGGCAGTCAAACATTGCTGGCAGTGGAACAAAGAGTGGCAATGTTCAATGCGCTTCCAGCTGATATTCGGCGGGAACTTTCAGGATCGGAGCAGCAAATTGATCGGCAGCAAGTTGCAGGTAAGCTGCTAAACGGAACGCTGACTTCCGCAGATGAACAATTGGGATTCCTGCTCGACGAAGAATGTCCGTTAGAAGAGCGCATGCAAGCGCTTCGTGAAGAAGCGACCGCGCGCATGCACTCAACTGAGGTGGGGCTGGTGCAGTTGAACCAATCACGAGAGTCGGCCTACGAAACTCTCGACGAACTCACACGGAACGGACCTGGGTTCGTTGCACGGATGGAAGAGGTCGCTTTGTTTCCGTTATCTAGCGGACTGAGGGTGCCGCAGTATGCTCGCGAGCAGGCTGAAATGGTGGCAGACTATACCGCACAGACGGAAGCATACGACCACCAGGTGTCGCTGATCGTAAGTGATGCGCAAAGACTCGCTCAACTGGAGTTGGCTCAGGATGCCGGAGTTTATACCAGGCTGAATCAGGCTGATGACACTGTGACAGCCGACTACTTCGCGGTAGCGATGGCGAGCAAGCATGGCAGCGAGCAAATGCAGACGGTCACACCCGAAATCTATTCTCAGTTGACAGCGCCAGACGGTGCACTTTCGCGCCTCCACGATGCCGGCCTTGCAAGGCACCAACAGCTGCCGGAATACTCTGCTGATGAGAATCAGCGATACGCCCAGGCACTGTCCACGCTAAGCGCGATAACGCCGGATGACGGTGCCAGCCTCGATTTGCCAGCATACCGACAGCAAGCACTCGAAGTGCTCGATCAAGAAGCTGCCCACATCAGGCTATATCATGGCGAATTTGTAAACGCAGGGCAGTTGAGCGCGCAAGTTGCTGTGGATCTGGCCGAAGTGACGAAACTGTTCCAGACAGGTATGGAAGGTGCGAAGTTCGACGCGTTTAGCGCAGAGGCACGTGAGCGGGTTGAATCGATTCGGCATCTGTTCGTTGAAATGGGTCCTAACCAGGTCCTGCAGTTGCAGACGCATTTGGATTCGTTGCGAGCAGCGGAAGAGGCAGCAACGGATGGGCCGACCAAGATGGAGCTTCAATCGCGGCGCGTGGCGCTGGAGCAGACAATCGAATTATTCGACCCCAATTCCGAAACAAGAAAAGCTCTAGATCCTGTTTTAGATATGGTGAAAGGACGCACCTTCGACGCGGACGATTTCGGCAACTTACTGCGCGAGAATGGACCCGAGATAGCGGTGGCAATTGCGGCGGCCGCAGCAGCAATTGCAGCGGCCACGGCCGCTGCGACAATAGTGGCAACCACACTGGGAATAGGAACACCAGCGGCGGTAGCACTACTTGCAGCAACGGCCGGATCGATTTCCGCCGCCACAGCGCAAGTTGCAGGGGTGCAGGTGACCAGAGAGGTCTTGCACGTCGTGAATCACAACATCGCAGACACCGGACTTGGACGCTACGAACAGCAATCACATCTGATGGAGTGGGCGGACGCGCACGGGGCTGATTTCCAACAACTGTTTGGCGCCGATTCGTTGAACGAAGCAGTGTCAGCAGAAGTGAAACTGGTCGAGTCGTTTCTCGGGGATGTGGTTGGTCCACTGGCGATGGAAGTGGCAGTAAGCAGCCTCATCATGCTTGCCACAGCAGGGGTAGTTAAGCTGTCCTCTAGCGCGATTCGGGCGATTGCACCAGGCGCGATGCGTTCCGCACTGGCCGGACCTCAAGCAGCGCAACTTGCCCAAGCGGTCACAAAGAGCCCAGAAGCAAAACACTTTCTCAGATCATGGTTAGTAGACAGCGGACACGAAGGACTTGAAGAAGCCGTATCCATGGTCGGAGAAGAAGGAGCCGACGCCGCACTATCAGCAATGGGAATGGACGGGAGCGCCGCATCAGTCCTGGTCTCGCTGACAATTGCGATGGCGAACGGAAAGGTAGGAGGCGCTGCTAACAATGACATTCCGAAGATCAACGGGCACAACGAAATAAGCGTAAACACAGAAGCTCTCGGCATGTATGTTGAACAATTGCGAGCCGACGGACACACCGTGGTGGAAGGTGCAGATGGAACAGTAATCGTGACGCCATTCGACAATCCCGAAGCACAAGTCATCATCAAAGCAGCCGAGCCGGCCGCCGATTGGCAATCGCGCCTGAATGGACTCGCGCAATCCAATGATTTGCAGCAGCTGGCTTCTTTCGCAACTGAAGTTCCAGACTTGCAGCTTGCGAATAAGGCAGTTGATCTGATCGCATACCAGCACGCGCCAGAAATGATGGGTGTGTTGCGGGAGATTGCAGAGGGTGACAGCTACGCAACCAGTGCTGCATTGCAGTGGCTATACCTTGACGCCGATGGATCGAACCCCGCCGACGCTCAGCATTTGGAGTTCGTACAAGAACGAATTCGCTCCGGCAGCTTCATGGATATGTGGAACCGCGGACTAGTTGACCCGGAGATAGCAATTGGAATTGCCGAACGCGGCGTCGATGGATACGTCGAGCAGGTGTCTCACTCACTCAGCGATCCAGATGCGCTTGCCGGATTCTACAACCTTGTGTTCAAGAATAAACGTGGAGACGAGCCGGCTGGTGGCAACCCCGATATGACCAGCGCTGGCCGTCGCCTCGCGCTACGCCACATGGTGGAGACAGACCCTGCCGGAGCCACTGATACTTTGCTAAAACTTGCCAGGTCTTCTAACGATGCAGACTTGCGACAGGATGCCGTTGATGCACTGTACGATAAATGGACTCACGAAGCCGATCTCACCAATACGCCTGTGCTTGCAGCAGATCGACTTCAACGATTTGTCGATAACGCTCGCACGCCATGGGAAAACGTTTCAGCGGACTCGGCAAACCCGTCTTTATTGCACGATGATTACACACAACTGGGCGCAGAGTTGGAAGCACAACAAGTAGAACTGTTTGAGCATATCGAAGATGCCAAAATCACAGGCGTTGCTGAAGCTTCCATGACATTCCATAACGATGCAGACATGCGCCGCCTTTTGAAAGGACATCCGCAGTTGTTGAGCCGGTACGAGGCCATCCGGGCAGAGGAAGCTGTCCATACGGAAATGCGTCAGGAGCTTGATGGGATTCTAGAAGCACGCGCTAAGCAATTAGAAGAAGCCGCTGAGCAACTCTGCCACGAACTGGGCATTCCACCAATTCAGATCAAATTTTTCGAAAGGCTCGCTCATTCCAACAAAAGCGGGCAGTACGATGGAGGCACCAATACGACCTGGCTGCTAGAGTCTCAAGCTCTCAGCGCTTCGGTGGTACCTGGCGCAGATTTGATAGACATCCTGGCTCATGAACTTACTCATGCGGAGCAGGACGCCTTGCGCATACGTCATCTGGCTGACGATTTGCATATTACGGAGGCAGCGACTCCAGAACAACGATCTGAGCTGGCCGCTCGATACAAGGAAGCCACAGGAGACGAACTTGATCCTGCGTACATGGATGCTGTGATTGAACTACGTCGCGGTGAGCCTCTGTGGCCGGAACAAGAGGCAAGAGCAGCAGGGTTGCTCGAAAGAGAACAAACCGACCAAGGGCGTGTTCAAGGTCTTCGACAAGAATTAGCTATGCTAACAGACGATACTCCGCTTGAAGTATTCCTCGGCGAAGGCTACGGCGAGAAAGATTTAGTACTGCAAAGGCTAGGTACCGATAAAATGCCCGCGGACCTCGCTGATGCGATTGGTAATTTACGCGCGACACGACGCCCTTCACCGGAACACCGAGAAGCTAGAGCAGAATTTATAGCAACTTACAGAAACCATCTGCAAACAGCTCTAAGAGCCGAATCCGGTCCGGCATACGGCCGCTATCGCGCTTCAAAGGAAGAAGTCGAGAGCTTTGAAGTTGGACGCAGAGCTGGATTCTTCGCCGAACATCAGCCGAGTCAGTCGGTTACAGATCGCACTTACGAAGAGTCTCATAACGTGGGACAGGTCCGTAGAACAAACGATGTCGTTGAGATGCGTCCCGCAATGCGCTTTGGCGAAGATATCTTAGATGTCGCCGTCGAGCAGAGACAGGTAACAGTAAATGGGCATGACGTCGTAATCTCTACACCGACGAACGCTCTCTCAAATCGACGGGATATCACAATCGATGGACGAACAATAGAGCTCAGGGCCAGTAACTCGTGGATGATGAGCAATGGTCATTCTGACTCAAACTCGCAAGTAAAACTGCACATCACTGCACTGGACCGCATGGATTGCGCCAGCGTACAAGTGGAAATGCTGCCTCTCTTGGAGGCCCTCAGACTGGAAGGTCTCGTTGATGTGTATAAAACATTCGATTTCAATTATATTGATCGTTCCTTCGGGGGAAGGTTTGCACCAGGTCCAACTGGACAAGGCTGCAAGTCTTTTACTGTCTACGTCAAACCGGAGCACATTCAAGAAGTCGCTCGCATCATCGATGACAGACTTTTGGAAACTCGCTTGTCCCTGGATCCGGAAACAGACACGAACACTGTCGGCGACTACACGCGAGGAGATTTAGCATCGGGACGCGTAACGCTCGAAAGAGATAGCTGGGCTGCCGGCGAGATAATCCGCGGAGATCTTAGAACATGCGGAGCGGTGTTGGACCAGCAACTGGTTGACGCGTTGAGAACCAGATATGCAACCAACGCCGACGGCACATTCTCGAGAGACACACTGTTCGAGATTGAAAACGGTCTGGGAATTTATGAAGCACAATTGCGCTATGACACCATGGGCAGACTCACGTTCTCTGACTTGAACAACGACGCACACCAATTCTGGACTAAACATAACGTGTACGTGCAAGAGGGTGGAGCAGATCGTCAAACGGGATTGCTTACGGGACGCCAAGCGATGTACCGGCTTTACGACGAGTTTGGCCTGGATCCAGTGGAAGTAGCAGTTGAGAATGCCGCAAACGGAATCGTGACCTTGAGCGCAGAGCCCCCTATGCGGAGATAGGTTAGCGCAAGGTTGTGGTTGGGTTAGTGTCGCTGGGCGTGGTTTTCGCAGCGCTGGGCGCAACATGGGATATCAAAGCCAGAGAAACTCCGAGTCAGCAACAACTCGCAGTTTGTTGGTTTTATCCTTTGGCTCGATTATCAGGTAATTTCCTCATTCCACGGATAGGCAATGTGATGGTGAATCTAGTGCCTTGTGCTAGTTTGCTCGTAGCGGTTATTGATCCGCCATGTGCATCAACGATTGCTCTAACGATTGCCAATCCGAGGCCGCAACCGCCGCTCAAACGAGATCTCGATTTGTCCACGCGATAGAATCTATCAAAAATCAAAGGTAGGCTTTCTGCTGGGATTCCAATTCCCTTATCTTGAATCACTATGGAGAGCATCCCATCTCCACAATACACTTCTACCGTAACTGTTCCGCCAGTATCGGTGTAACGCAAGGCGTTTTCAAGTAAATTTGCGATTGCTCTATACAGATCATCTGCGCATGCCCAGATGGAGGCACTTTCCATCCTCACGATTTCTAGGCCGACACCTTTTTCATCGAACCGATCAGTGAAGTCCTGTACTGCCTGAAGGACAAGACTATCCAATAAGATTTGACTTGAGCCTCTTGGCGCCTTTGCGCCCTCGACCTCGGCGAGCAGCATGAAATCGTTGGCTAAGCGACTTGTGCGTTCGGCCGAATGAGAAATTACTTTCACATCAGAAGCGTCGATATTCTGGCGCACAAGCTTGCGCTCCAACGCCTCTGCGCGGGCACGGATAATTGCTAGCGGCGTGTTCAGTTCATGTCCGGCATCAGCAAGGAAGGCCCGCATGTTTTCGATGTTTTCTTCAAGCGGTCGCACGGCCTTTCCTGAAACAAAATAACTTGTCGCGCCAAGGCCGATTAGAAGCAGCGGCGCAAGTTCAGCGAAAATCACTGCAAATTCCCGCAGCGCCTCGTCTCTGTCATGGGTAGAAAGCTGTAATTGGAGATATCCCAAAGTTTGCCCATCGCGAACAAGTGGAGTAGACCGAACCCGCATGGTGGTATCACCAAATCGAGCCTCGGATCCAGTGACTAAGACAGGAACACCTTCGGGTCCGTAACTTTCTAGCAGAACACCTTGAACCGAAAATAGTTGGATGGTGCCAAGTGAACGCGGAGGGTTCGTTTGCACAACCCTTTTCCAATCACGGAAATACGGAGCAGCACCTTTCAGATCAATTGCGTGTCCGAATTCGGATGCCAGCACGCGTAACTGTCGGTCCATAGATGCCGTAAGTTCGAAGTATAGGAAGCCCATGCCCAGTAATGCTAGTGCAACGCAAACTAGAGCGGAAAGGGCCACGAACGTCCAAGTCAGACGCCAGCGCAAAGACGTGATCATGCCAATGGTTCCATTTTGTAACCAAGTCCGTGAACCGTTTGAATGTAGGAACCACCGGAATCCGGGTCGATCTTCTTGCGCAATGTTTTGATGTTTGTACGTACTGTTTCGGGCACAATGCTGCTATCTGTTCCCCACACCTTGTCGAGCAGAGTGTCGATGCTAATGACTTGCCCTACGTTGCGCATAAACAGCTCAAGCAACGCCAATTCCTTGGGCAGCAAGTGAATTGATTTGTGCGCTTTCGTAACCGTGCAACTTCGACGGTCCAAACGGATTTCTGCCACCTCTAGCACCATCTGTGGTACCGTACGCGGACGACGCAGTAGCGCGCGTATTCGAGCGGACAGTTCCCTTAACTGAAAAGGTTTGGTTAGGTAATCATCAGCTCCGGCGTCGAGTCCGGATTCTTTTGAATCTATAGACGTGCGGGCCGTGAGCATAAGGACAGGAATTGCAGAGCCTGCCTCGCGTAGTGCGCGGCAAATGTTGAGTCCGTCAAGTCCAGGCAGCATTACATCAAGAATTGCCAGGTCATATTCGGTGGCGGCTAGCCTCGGAAGTGCTGCCGCTCCGTTTCCTTCTACCTCGACCAGATAATACTCATCAGCCAACCATTCGACAATGGTATCGGCAAGATCAGGTTCATCTTCCACCAACAAAATTTTCGCCATGAGAACGCCCCGGCATTCGTGTGACTATCTGCTAAGGCCTATTGTAAATCGTACTGATGATTGAAACACGGCGACTTTTGTATAGTTTCTCGAGCTGACCCACGACCTCATTAAGCTCAGCCGAAACAGGTTCGTAGCTGTAGAGCCCTTCCTCGTTCACTTTCAACAACTCCTGCGTAGCTAAATATTCAAGAGTCCTCTCTGCACCGGTGGTGGATGTATACAACTTAGCTGCAAGTAGCGCTCCGCTAAAGTTCATGCTGCTGTTGCGCAACAACAGCAACGATTCAAGCTGCTCTACCGAAAAGATCGATCTATGCAGCAGCTGTTTGACTGAATCCGGAATCCCACTACGAAGGTCGTCCAACTTTTTGCCCCCTCGTTACTACAATTACGCGCCTTTTGGGAGCGGCTTGTATGCAATTTTCGTGTAATAATTTCCGGTTAATCGGTCCATTATCGCGATGGGGCTATTGTCCGCAAAAATGCCCGCTGGCCAAAGCCTGACTTGTAGAGTGAAAACTACGAGAGTGCCTTTGATGGACTGGTTCTTACTTCCGGCTACACGCAAGTTGCACATAAAAATACGGACCGCCTGCTAGATTTAACTGAGGGCACCTCTCCGTGGTACTCCCTTGGTACGAGGCGCGCTACTCTATGCGTCGTTGGTTTTGGGTCGTCAACAATATGCGCGCAGATGGTCGAAAAAATATGGACCAATTCCGAGGGCTGTTTATCTCGGCTCTTTTCTGGAGCATTTGCTCACCGGGCTGCGCCGCCCAAGAGCCACAGTCAGGCGATCTGCGCCCGCTTCTTGACTCGGTCAAACCAGCACTGACGCTAGTCGGCGCTGTGCGAATCGTCGAAAGTCGTTATCCAAGACTGCTGGAAACGCAGGCCCAGTCACGCGCGGCTCACGAGAACGTCCGCCTTCAGCGCGTGAAAGAGTACATGCCGGACCTTATGCTTTCCTATCAGGATGTGGTAGGCAGCCACAACCGCCTTACTCAGACTCTGTTTGGTAGTTCCGTGCTGCCTACCACTCCAGGACCTGGACCGGAGCGAACGACGCTTCGCGCTGATGCGTTTAGCGCAGGAGGGTTTCTTGTAGACTGGGACCCTATTGACTTCGGTTTGCACAAGGCAAGGATTGCATCTGTCCAAGCGCAGGCCGGACTCATACAGTCTCGATTCGTGGCCACTTTGCTAGAAGCGCAGGTTGCAGCAGCAAATCGCTTTTTGGATGCAACTGTAATGAAAGAACAAATTACTGTTGCCAAGGCAAATGTCGAAAGCTTCGCCGACTTTAGCAAAGTCGTTCACGCCCAGGTTGAAAGCGGGCTTCAGGCAGCTGCCGATGCCTCGCTGGCTGATGCCCAGCTTGCCAATGCCCACAATGACCTCATTCGGGCCCGGCTTAGCTATGAGCTGGCCAGAACCTCATTAGCCCTTTCAGTTGGTATGGGCGGTCAACCCTTGGATATAGAACCTGGTGGAATTGTGGCTGTGACCGAGCCCAGGGAACAGCAAAAGAACGCTCCGTTGTTTGAGTCACATCCACTTGCGCTAGAAGGGAAAGCGTACGTTTCAACGTTCCTCGCGGAAAGACATGTGCTGGACAAAGAGTATTATCCGCGACTGCGTTGGCTTGGTGGAATGAACTTCAGAGGCACCACTTTCCTCACCAACCGCGGCGATGTACCCGCCGCTGATATTAGCGGAATCTTCCCTTACATTCCCAACTGGAATGTAGGCCTAATGATCGATTGGAAGCCGTCGGACATTGTTCGCATTCGAGCCGAAAAACGTGTCGTAGATGAGCGGATTGCCGGAGCAAGGTACGCTTACGATGCAGTTATACAATCCTTGCAGACTGAGGATGCCCAAGCGCGTGCACGCATACTTGCTGCCGCTGAGCTGGCTGCAAACATGCCGGTTCAGGTGCATGCAGCTGAGCTGGCTGCGCGCCAGGCGCAAGCTCGATATCAGGCGGGATTGGCTACTGTGGCACAAGTGACCGAGGCAAATCGATTGCTTGCAGAATCACGGGTGAAACTCGCCGTGGCTAGCATCGGAGTCTGGAGGGCATCGCTGGACGCGGCATCCGTTCATGGGAACTTGCTGCCATTTCTTGCTGAGGCCGACAAAGCAACCAACAGGGGGCGGTAACACCAATGTGGTTGATTCGTCTCGCCATGCGGCGACCGATAACTTTGGTCGTTGTGATTGTCACCATCCTTCTGTGTTCCGCGCTCGCCATTTCACGGATGAAGGTGGACATTTTTCCGAACTTGAACCTACCCGTCATTTATGTTGTGCAGCCGTATGGAGGTATGGATCCGGCGCAACTCGAAGCATTCATTGTCTCGCACTATGAAAATCACTTCCTGTATATCACAGGAGTTGATCACATTGAATCCAAATCCATTCAGAACGTCTCGGTCATGAAAATTATTTTTCAGCCCGAGGCAAACATGTCTGAAGCAATGTCGCAAGTGGTGGCACAGGTTGAACGATCTCGCGCCAAAATGCCCCCGGGAACGGTGTCGCCATTCATTCTGCGTTTTGATGCGGGCAACGTTCCCATTGGTTACCTCGTCTTATCGAGCGAACACAAATCCATCGTAGATATTGTAGATCTGGCTGATGAGCGGATAAGGCCGATCGTCACAACCATCCCTGGCGCCACTACGCCCCACCCATTTGGTGGAAACGTACGGACTATGGTTATCACAGTCGATCCTCAGCGGCTGCGCTCTTACCACCTTTCGGCAGATGACGTTGTAAACGCTGTTACCTCAGGCAACCTGATTGCACCTTCTGGTCTTGTCAAAACGGGAAATTTGCAAAGAATCGCCAGCATAAATTCAACTGTGAGTACACCAGGCGAACTGAGAAAATTTCCGCTGCGACAGGGCGCCGGCAGTACTGTAACCCTTGCCGATATTGGAACTGTTGAAGACGGCATGGACATTCCTACCGGTTGGGCCTTAGTGAATGGGAAGCGAACGGTCTTTATCGCGGTCTCGAAGCTTGCCGATGCCTCCACTCTTGAAGTGGTGAAACGTATAAAAGCTGCAATGCCCTCTATGCGCGAACAGCTACCAGACGACATCAAAATCGATTTCGAATTCGATCAGTCTACATACGTCACAGAGGCTGTTGATGGCGTGCTCTACGAAAGCATTGCCGGAGCTGTCCTCACCGGATTGATTGTATTGCTCTTTTTGCAAGACATCAGCAGCTCCCTCATAGTTGTTGTCACTATTCCAATTGCCCTGCTTTGCGCAGTAGTTGGACTATGGTTAACAGGACAGACCATCAACATTATGACCTTGAGCGGACTGTCGCTGGCAGTCGGTGTTCTGGTTGACGAAGCGACGGTGGCAATCGAAAACATACACACGCATTTAGCTCGGCCAGTAAACACTTTTACAGCAATCTATGATGCTTGTCGCGAGGTGGTAACACCGCAGCTATTAGCTATGCTTTCTGTCGTCTTTGTCTTTTTGCCGTCATTCTTGATGGTGGGAACAACTCAGGCACTGTTTGTGCCTCTTTCGCTGGCGGTCGGACTGGCGATGATCGCCTCTTACGTACTTTCAAATACTCTGGTTCCGGTACTTGCCGGATGGATGCTTAGCAGGCGGAACCCCGAGCAGCATAAGGCTCCAAGCCTTGTCGATAAAGCGATGGAGAGATTGCGGACGGCACACAGCGCCTGTATTACGCGAATTCAGCCGTTCAGTAAGCCAATTATTGCCGCTTACCTGTTGGGCACATTGATATTGCTTGTGGTGCTGACGCCCACACTGAGGACGGAAATTTTCCCGGTTGGAAATCCCAGGAGCTTTCAGCTTCGCTTAAAGGCCGAACCAGGAACTCGAGTTGAGGTAACAGAAGAAACCACGCGCAAGGCCTTGGACATTATCTCTGCTGAGATGGGTCGCGAGAATGTTGACGTCAGCATTGCTTATGTTGGCACTCAGCCACCGAACTATGGCGTCAGCAACGTTTACATCTGGACCAGCGGTCCTCAGGAAGCTATCATGCTCGTGGCTGCCAAACATGGTTCGCATATACGCACAGAAGAGCTAAAAGAAAGGCTTCGGCGGAAATTTGCAGAACTGATGCCCGATGTGACATTCACATTTGAGGCCGGAGATATCATCAGTCAGATAATGAACCTCGGCGCGCAGACTCCGATTCAAGTGGATATTACGGGGCCCGATTTCGATAAGGACGCGGAATATGCCACGAAAGTGCTTGTTGAACTCAAGAAAGTGCCGGAATTGAGAGATGTTGGTATTGTTCAGCCACTCAAGTATCCCACTGTTGACGTGAAGGTCGACCGTGTTCGAGCATCCGAGCTTGGTTTAACTACTGCGGAGATCACTCGCTCACTCATTCCGGCAATTTACTCTAGCCGTTTCTCAAAACAAATTTGGTGGATGGACAAGAGCGGGCATTCATATCAAATTCAAGTCCAGTACCCATCGCACGAGATGACATCTCTTAGTGATGTGGAGACCATTCCTCTGCTTTCAAACAAGAATGAGTGGGCGCCTTTTCTTCGGGATGTGGCCTCCGTCCGTTTTGGAACGATGGTCGGCGAATATGATCGTTACAACCTGAAACGGATGATCAGTATCACTACGAACATCGCCGGGGGCGATCTCGGCAAAGCAGCAAGAGATGTCAATCTAGCAATCGAACGAGCCGGACATCGCCCGCGTGGAGTAAGCGTATTTCTGCGCGGACAGGTGCCGACCTTACAAAACACGCTGGCAGCTCTGGCAAGCGGGCTTGTACTTGCAATCTTAGCGATTCTGTTGATGTTGATCGGCTACTTCCAGAGAGTACGTCTTGCGCTGGCTGTTGTATCTGTGATTCCGGCTATTATGCTGGGAGTGGTGCTTAGCATTCAAGTAACCGGAATCACACTCAACGTACAATCATTCATGGGCTGCATCATGTCCATCGGCATCGGCGTTGCTAACGCAATCTTGATCGTTTCTTTCTCTGAACAACATCGACTTACTGGAGTTTCCGCAGAAGTTGCTGCCAAACATGGATGTACAAGTCGCCTGAGACCAGTATTGATGACCAGCATCGCCATGATTGCAGGAATGGTGCCGATGGCGTGCGGCATGGCGGAAGGCGGTGAACGGACGGCCCCCCTCGGCATTGCAGTAATTGGCGGGTTATTATTTTCAACCACTGTTGTGCTAATAATTTTGCCTTTGATCTTCGGCGTTTTGCAGGCAAAGGGCACCACAATTTCACCGACAATGCTACCAGATGATCAGCTGCCATCTGTGCTTGCCGGAGAGCCAGGCGAGAGCCCCGTAGCATTACCGGACGTTGTGCTTACCCGTGAACATGGGAATCAGGAGTGAAGGAAATGCAACCACATCGTTTTTTATCAAGGACGCTCGTCGCTGGCTGCACGGTATTCTTAGCTTCTTGCGCTGGCAATAAGGAACATGAGCCGGCAGCCGAAGGAAAACTTCAGAGCACATCCCATGTTGCCGATTCGCCCAGATCCGTCGATATTCGAAAAATACGAGTCATCTCCCAACAATTAGTTCGTGACATGCGAATACCCGGTGAACTGATTGCTTTCCGTGAGGTGGCCATTTATCCGAAGGTCCAAGGATTTGTGCGTTCGATAGAGGTGGACCGAGGCAGTGCTGTGAAGCGCGGCCAAATTCTGGTTAAAATTGTCGCTCCGGAAATTGACGCACAACGAGGGGAAGCAGCAGCAAAGTCGGAATCCGCTCGTTCCGCAGTGACGGAAGCGGAGTCAAAGATACAGAGCCTCATCGCACAGCGTAGTGAGGCGGAATCTAAACTTGCATCTGACGAAGCGCTTTACAGACGTATCAAGAACGCGGCAAAAACAGAAGGGGCTGTTGCTCCTTACGATCTAGAACAGGCAGAACAAAAGGTCGCGGCAGACAAAGCACGAGTTCAATCGACAATTCAGGTTGTCGAAGCCGCTCGTTCGCAGCTTAACTCAGAGAAGGGCAAGCTGAAGGGCACAATTCAGGCGCTGAACTCCGCAGCCCAGATGGAAAATTATTTGACTGTACGAGCCCCGTTCGACGGGGTAATTACGGAACGAAACGTACACGAAGGAAGCCTGGTGAATTCATCAGCAACCAATGGACCAATGCTGAAGATTGAACAAAAATCGACACTTCGCTTGTTGGTGCCGATACCTGAATCCGCAGTTGCTGGTGTGCGCATTGGCTCAACTATGCAATTTACCGTGCCGGCGTTTTCATCGAAGGTATTTACTGGCACGATTCAAAGACTAAGTCATTCACTTGATCGCAAGACGCGCAGTATGGTAGTTGAGGCGGACGTTTCGAACACCAATGGGGAACTCGAACCAGGTATGTACCCAGACGTGACGTGGCGAATGGTCGCGCCGTACCCCACACTTTTCGTGCCTTCACAGGCACTTACAACCGGCGACAGTAAGCCAACAGTGTTCCGAATCCAAAACGGCATAGCCGAACCGATTCAAGTGACTTGCAAACAGTCGATGGATGACTTGATCGAGATTGTCGGCGATATCAACAAAGACGATGAAGTTGCCTTAACCGGATTGCACGAGCTTAAGAAGGGCGTCCCTGTAAACGCTCAACTGACCTCACTCGCAGAACTGCAAAACATTTCAGCAAAGCACCCAAAAGGACACCACTGAAACAATTCCTTTTGAAAGTTTCTCGTACTACTGAAGTACTTTAGCCTCGTCTACCTTTTCAAAAACTTCTTCGCAGGCCTAACAGTTCGCTCAAATTTAGATAAAGCAAGTCACCATATGCAGTGCTTCCCACAGCTTTAAGGATTAGTTGGAGGCTCAACATCGCTCACACTGGTGCCAGTCCGGATGACACTTGCTGGCCGGACAGTTGGCTGCACTTCTGGGTGGTCATCAAAATTCAGTGGTGCAATTTTAGCTTGTTGAGGCCGTTCGGGTTGATCTGTCAAGCTGGCGTTGATTATATCGGGACTTGCAGTTACTTCGTTTTCTTGAATCAGATCAGTGGCCGTCAGCTCGGTGACCGGAATTATGCGTAATCGAAATTCTATTGGAATTCCTATCTCCTTGCTGAGAAAATCTTGAACCAATTTGATTTGGCGAGGCTTAATCGGCAGATCGGTTGCAAAAACTGTCGCAATGACGCTCATTGGCGTCTGTGAGCGCTTCACCTGGACGTCTTTCAATCGTGCATGGCGGAAGGTGAAAGTCTTTTCTTTCAGCACGTTTTGTATCTTTCCGCTAATCTGGTTTTCCAAAACAAGCTCGCGCATGCTCAGGGCAAGAGGAATCATCAGTATTGTTGCAACAGCAGCTGAGATTGCCAGCCCTTTCCGCGCACTTTTGAGGGGGATATAGCCCCTGAGCAAAAATACGAGCGCTCCGGCGATCGTTATGCCAACCAGGTTAGTCGCGTAGAGCAGTGCCGCGCCAGACCAAACCGGCACGGAACCAAGCGTAAGACCAATGCCGACAACGCTCAGTGGCGGCACAAGCGCGACGGCGATGGCAACCCCTGCCAGTGTGTCAGCGAGCTTCTCGTCGGCATGACAATAGGCGCCTATAGCGCCAGCAGCAAACGCTACGGCCAGATCAAGCAAATTGGCATGCGTTCTGCCGAGAATCTCCGGCGTAAGTTCTAGCGAACGAAGTAAGCTGGCAGTGGTAGCTGCGATCACCACACCCACTATCGAACCCACTAGCAAAGTTATTGACGCTCGAATAAGTAGCCGACTGTCACCGGTCAAAGTTGCAAGGGAAAGACCCAGCAGAGGACGCATCAGGGGTGCAATTATCATGGCTCCGATGATCACTGCCGGGCTGTTCTGAAAGAGCCCAAGAGTTGCTATCACCGTTGAACCAGCAAGGAGTACAAGAAAATCCAGCGACAACTTGCTGATCGAATCGAGGCGCGAATGCAAGGAGCTTAGTTTTTCTAAGTCAACGGGGTGAAACAGTGACGGCGGCACGGCGGACGACCTTTCTTTGATAGTAAACATAAAGACCCGCTCCAAGCTTAACAACGGAAGATTATGTCAGCTCTGCACCGGCCCCAGTAGTCTAGCCCATCTTTGTTAGTTTGACAAACGAACAAAGATGGGCTATTATGGAATGAGCCGCAAGAAGCCCAAGCAACTTCCATTTGCGGCGCTGAGGAAGGCAAACCGAGGGAGGTTATCATGATGTCTTGGTCACTAACTTATATTAAGGCCGGTAACCGCGACGTTTCCGGAGAAACACTTCGGAACTTGGCGCTGGAAGAATGCGAAAATGTCCGGCGGCGTATTGCGGAAAGACCATCTCTACCACTGGAGATGCTTGAGCTGTTGTCCCATGACCCTAGCTCGGAAGTCCGCTCTGCAGTGGCCGCAAACCCGGAGACCCCGCAGAAGTTGTTGCTACGGCTGGCATTAGATCCCAGTGCTGATGTTAGATTCTCCATGGCCGAGAATCACCACTTACCAAGAGCCATCTTGGACGTGCTGGACACAGACGAGAACGCATATGTCAAATGGCGTGCACACGTCACATTGGACGATTTTCGCGGTTCGTAAATGAGTGATTTGGCGTCGCGCAAAGGAGACAAAGTTGGTAAGCAGTCCGAGCTTTACAGCGATGCGGCGGCGCAATTGCCAGGATGTAGTGCGCCTGGTGCGCCAGCAACCAGGAATCAGTCGAGCGGAGCTGGCTAAGGAAGCCCAATTAGCGAAAGCGACGGTGTCAGCAATCGTGGATGACCTTTTGCAAAATGCCGTACTAAGGGAAGCCGGAGCAAAGGCGTCAAGCGGCGGTCGTCCGGCGGTTGGACTGAGTTTCAATCCATCGTGCGGTTATGTCATCGGAATTTGTCTGGACGACACAGAAATTGCCGCGTCCGTGCTTGATCTGGACGGCCGGGTTATAACGGAATTGAGAGCGCAGGTTGATAAAGACTGGACGGGAGTCGATGTCGGCAGTTTTTTGACTGGCAATCTGGATGCGGCGCTTACTAAGCTTCGCTCATCCCGCGCAAGCGTTCTCGGAATCGGAGCTGCAGTACCAGGACCGGTTGGGCTGAATGCGGACGGTACGACAGAGGAATTAATTGGGGAGTGCAGGACTGCAATTCAGTTCCTGAGGCAGCAGCTTGCCTGCCCGCTGTTCATTGATTCAAACACAAACATGGCCGCCGTAGCAGAGATGACGGAAAACCATTTATCGAAATTAGATCTGGTGCTAGTCGCACGCGTTGGTCATAAAATTCGATCGGCACTGATTGCCGGGGGGGACATCCTGGGCGGCAGCGGCGGGCGGGGCGGTGAATTGGGTCACATTCGGCTGCCTCACTGCAAACTTGCCTGTTCCTGCGGTGCGGTGGGCTGTATCAACACAGTTTCCAGCCTCGACGCCATGATCGTGCTTTGTAATGGCGCTGGGCTTAAAGTTAACACTTTGGACGATCTGGTCAGCATGTGCAAATCTGGAAATCAAACCGCTCGGCAAATTGTTAAGGAAGCCGGGGAAGCACTTGGTTATGGACTTGCCATGTCCATTAACTTGCTAGCACCGCATGTGGTGCTCGTGTCAGGGCCGGCGATTGCTGCCGAAGAGTTCTTCTTGGGACCAATCCGCGAAACGGTGAGCCAATTAGCCCTTGCTGACAATTTCAATAAGTGCAGAATTATAGTCGGGTCCACTGTACACAAGCCGGAAAGCTACGGTGCCGGATTGCTAGCACTGAAGAAAACTACTGCATTTCCCACCTAAATGTGATCAAAATATTTTGCCCGTGACGAATCGGTATGCACCAATGCACTGGGAATCTATATCGCCACTTGAAAAAGAAATCCTGAAATACGCCTCGTGCAACTGACAAAATCACGCAAATACATCCAAATTGCCGAAGCTACGCAACTCCGCAGTGAGTTGCTCTAGAACGGATCTACTTCAGACAAGTCCATGGGGCGCCTCGACTGTCGGCGCATCCACTCAGCAACAAAACTGCTGTAATCAGATTACTAAGCACCAGGCTTAACACGACGGTGCTTCACTGCAGTCATGCTCTCCTCGCGGAGAAGAAAAACAAAGACGCCCGAACGTACGAAAGTGCCTCCACCGAAAATGGTTTCCTTGGAACACTTTACACCGCGCGATCGCAAGCGCTTCGTGTTCCATAGTCGCGATAGACGCATTCTAGAATCCGCTGTGGTCGATGGATCGCAATGCACGGCAGTTTGGCAGCTCGTCGAGCGATATGAAATTGCTGGACGATCGTCGCACTAGGCATTTCTATCAGTCCGGAGTCCTTGGCCGTGGGCGAACTACGTCGGTCACTCAATTCGTTTTATCGACTCGCGCTGTCATCTTACTGTGTGTTGCTGACTCCTTCTCTTTAGCTAGAAGAACCAGAGCCTCCCGTTGCTCGTCAGCTTGGCTGCTGGCTGATCCGAAGCATGCTTCGGCAAGCGAAAGAGCCCTGTTAAACCAAATTTCGCATCGCCGCGGATTGCCTGTCTTCCACTCAAGTATGCCCAGATTATGACAACATAAAATGAGGGCGGGGTTCTTATCTCCAACGACTTTCCGGCGAATCTCATAGGAACTCAACAGATAGTTGCGAGCGGCCAGAAACTCGTTATGAGCCAGACTCAGAGTGCCAAGATTATTCAGGCAGTAAGCAAGCCCTGGGCTATCAGAGATTTGATTTACGGTCCACAAAGATAGAGCCTGCTTAAAGAGTCGCTTCGCCTCTGCTTCTGACTTGCTGGTTCGCTCGGACATGTAGCAAACGCCTAAATTATTGCAAACATCAGCAAGAACAATTTCGTCTCCCTGGCGTATGGCTTCCGCTCTGGCCCTCTCGAAAAGGCGCTGAGCATCGGCCATTTGTCCCGCCTGCTGAGCCTTCACTGCATCTTCATAAAGAGCCCGCAGATCGTTCGGAGACTGGCTGCAAGCTGAAAGGAAAACGATCGACGGAACCATCACAGCCAGAAAAAATCGCCAGTTCATGAGATGTCCTGTATTTTGCTACGGTTGGAAATATATTACATTTGAATGCAAGAAACCGTAGTTTCCATGCCAATCCAGCTCAAGAAAAGAGATCTAAAACCTCCCGCGCAGAGTAACGCCAGCATGCGCGACGATCTCAACTTGCGGTGCTGATTCTGATACCAAACTCTATCCAATTCGAGGCGATGTTAACCGATTTTTTGCAAAGCATTCTTCTCTCTGGCTTCACGGTTCCTTCTTAATGGAATCAGTGAATCCTTGTTCTGGAGAAATGTAAGAACGACACCAAAGGCACTTGCAACAAAGCCTAGCCATACGGCCCAGAGTAAGGGGCGTAGCATTTCCTCACAGCAAAGCCCTAGCAAAGTACCCATGCTTATCCACGAGATTATTGAGAAATTCAGCAGTCTCAATCGCCAGTCGTTTTTATTTCTGCACTTCATTTTCTGCGATGCCTTTGCCTGGCTCTTGCGAACGCCTGCCTAATTTCATGCCTGTGCGTCCAATTCATAAACAGTACATGGCCAATCTTTCGCATCCCTTTCAAGCGACCTGATTTGTTTCTATTAATCGGTTCATCATTGCCCGAGGCAGGACCACGCCACTGAGACAATCTAGAATTGTGGATCTGCAGGCGGTGCGAAGGTAACTCGAACAAGCGTTCCTGTGCCTTGGAGAGGATCGCTCAATTCAATCGTGGCGTTATGGGACTTGGCAATTTCGCTTACAATGGCCAGTCCCAATCCACTTCCGTTCACTCTTGTTCCGAGCACTCGGTAAAAGCGCTCAAAGACGCGGTCTCTTTCCACGGACGGAATGCCTGGGCCATTATCTCGTACATGGATGACGACAGGAGGTCCACTGTCTAGGACGACTTCGACCTTGCCATCGGCAGGCGTATACCGAATCGCATTTTCGACGAGGTTAGTTATCATTTCACGAAGCTCGGACTTGTCGCCTTGCACATCGGCATTGGATGCGGAGGGCACAAAGTTCAATTCGACTTGCTTGGTTGCTGCGTCCCGCATCAGAGCTGCGGTGACTTCTGAAGCGATGAAGTTAAGGTCGAGACGCTCTTGCTGGTGAGCTCGACCGTTCTCAGAACGAGCCAGTATGAGCAATCCTGCAACCAGGTCCGAAATACGATCAGCACCTGCGTCGAGTTGGTCGAAAACTTCCGGTAATTTACCAGGCTTCACGCGTCTCCCGTACTCGATGTAAGCTTTCAACCCTGCAACCGGTGTCCGCAACTGATGCGCAGCGTTTGCAACGAATCGCTGCTGTGCGTCGATGTGCGCATCGAGGCGCGCGAACAAAGAATTGAGAGCGTTGACCATGGGCAGTATTTCTAATGGCGCGTTTCGTCCATCAATCGACGTAAGGTCCACCTGAGATCGCCTCTGAATATCTTGGCTAAGCTGGCGAAGCGGACGAAGCCCCACTTTCACACCAAACCATACTGCAGCAAGGCTCAACCCACCAAGCACCAATTGTGGTATCACAATGCTTAGAAAAATCTTGTTGATGAGCTCACTGCGGGCATTGAGGGTTCGCGCAACCTGCACGATTACGGTTTGTCCGTGCTTGCCTTGTACTGGCACGCGGATGCGCGCCATGCGCACTTGCATCCCGTTAACAACGCCACCGCGAAACCGAGGGATCTCTGTATCTGTTGGAGATGTAGGCATCGGAAGGATGGCATCACCGGCCAATCTAACATTCTCAGTGCTGAGAACTTGGTAGAAGAATTTGTCTCGGTCGTTATGACGTAGTACTGCTTGTACGTTTTTCGGAAGCTCCGCAACGAGTCCTTTCTTATTCTCAGTGAGCCTGGCTGCGACGTTGTGGGCACCATTTAGCAGTTCCTGATCGTTAGCGTCGCCGGCAAACCAAGCGGCTAAATTGTAAGCAATCAGAGTACTGACTACCAACAGCGTACACAACGGGATAAGCAATCCTCTCAAGAGCTGCTTGCTGATAGACGGCAAAGCTTGGCGGTCAGTCAATAACGTACCCGAGCCCCCGTAATGTGCGAATAGCAAAGCCTGCTCCGTCGAGCTTTCTCCTGAGCCTGTGCACGGCAATATCCAGCGCGTTATAAGTAAGTTCTGAGTCCCAACTGCTTAGTTGCTGAATAATCCGCGCCTTATGAATGACTGTACCTTTCTGTTTAAGCAATAGCTCCAGGACTGCAAGTTCGCGCGGAGCCAGCTCTATGGTTCTGCCATTCACTAAAACCGCGCGGGAGTTGGTATCAAACGCTAGATTGCCTGCAGTGATTGTAGTGCGGTTCTGCCAAGTCTTTCGCATTAGCGCTCGGATGCGTGCTTCCAACTCTTGCATATGAAAAGGTTTGGTCAAGTAGTCGTTCGCACCGCTATCGAGACCGCTGATTCGATCTGGCAGCTGATCACGGGCCGTTAGAATGAGAACAGGAAGCCGATCTCCCCTATGCCTGAGCTTTCTTAGAACCTCTAGCCCATCAATTCCCGGAAGCCCCAAATCGAGCACCAATAGATCATAGGGTGTTGTCGACAAGGCAATATCTGCTTCCACGCCGTTATCGCAGTGGTCCACGGAGAAACCGCTATCATGCAATACCAGGCACAGTCCCGTCGCCAGGAAGTTGTCATCTTCTGCCAATAGAATACGCATGATTGCACTTTGCCAGTTAGTAGGTCTTTTCTTTGCGTGTTTGATACAGGGGGATCACGTCTGCAGGACCATTGTTCTGAGGCGGTGAGAATTTTGAGGACCAGCTGATTAAGGAGTTTTGCCGGATGATTACTTTCATTGCATCTATCCGCCTGAGTTTCTCTGCAGTGGGCATGGACAGTCCTGATTCGATAGCCTTCACGATACTCATTGTACTCTGCGGATCGAGGCCTATCGCGAAACCGCCTAGTTCACTGAACGCACCAGTCTCTTTTGAAAGCAATAATATGCCAGGCTCTGTCATTTGGCATGCCACGAATTCTTTGGCCGTTAAGTTAAGACCGTCTTTCAATGATGTAATTAACAATGCCTCAGCCTTCAAGTAAATCTTCGAAAGTTGGTCCGGAGAGAAAGAGCTCTCTAGCCAGACAATTGGCTGCCACTGAGCGTTGCACCAGCGTGCATTTATAGCTCGCTCCTTGCTCCGACACTGCTCCCAGTATCTATCATACGCAGCTATGCCGGTTCTACTCCGTGCACAAATTTGTACGAATGAAATCTTTCCTGCTTGATCCGGATTTCTTTCAAAATAAACGTCAATTGCCCCAAGTCTTTCGTTGATACCCTTTGCGTAATCAGCTCGGTCAATAGACAACACAAACGGACATTCCAGTTGAGCAATTTCTGTTGGTAGCGGCACCGTCGATTCACTCAGGCGACACTCCCACATTTCATCGTCGATGCTTATTGGTGCTGCAAATACCTTCGTTTCTGCAAGCCGTCTAGCGCTAGGCTCGATAGAACGCAAATAGTTCTCCGCATACTCTTCCGTTTGAAAACCAATTTGCTCAGCACTCAACATTCTTATAGCCAGGTCGCTTACCAGTGGCTGCCAAATCTCATCTACAGTGGCAGGCCAGGGAATATGCCAAAAAAGCGATGAGCTGGCGGAAACCAAGCTGGGTAACAGCGCGAATTGGTAGTCATGAATGAATAAATGTTCGCGTCGGTTAAGCAGCTGCTTAGAAACGGAGGACTGCAAACGCCTGTATTGTTCAAAATCGTCAGGTCGAAATACGCAAAATTTGGGAAGTTCATGCATAAGCGGCCAGAGGAACTCATTGCAAAAGCGATAGTGTGCTTTAACCATCTGCGCACCTGCATCTGTTACTAAGGCAGGCGCGTGTGGCAACGGCGAGAATCGCAAAGTGTTCTCGGATAGATACCACCAGCCACGTGCACTGCTACGAGGATCAGTCCAGACAGAAGAAAGCGCGGCCGAGATTCCTCCTGCAGCCCCGGGGCCTCGATAAGATAGCAAATCCATTTGGTTCTCCTGACTCTAACTAAGCTTGTGTTCGACGCTTGCAAGTTGGGTTTTCTTGCAACCTTTCAATGGCATGCTAGCCTACGTTCCTTGCACAAATCTTTCTGAGCTCTTCGATGTCAATTCCCGGCCTCATGACAGAGCTTGGCGGCTATGGCACAATCAAAATGGCGCTAATCAGCACAGCGCGATAATGCAATGGCACAAGAACCTTTCGCGAATCTTTCAGCAAACGACCCTGTTGAAATGGTTTATCGAACTGAATCTTTGTCGCTTGAGCGACTGTTTGGAGGGATGCTAAATTCCTGAACTTCCTGAAAACGTGAAGACTCTGCTTCAAAAGAATATTGATTCAGTGCACCAGTTAGAAGTATTGCTTCTACTGCGCCGATACAGCGACAGAGGCTGGCTCGCTCGCGAGATCGCTCGTGAGCTGTACACCGAACCGCTGGCAGTTGCCGACGAGCTTAAGCGATTGGAAAAATTAGGATTCTTGACTTGCGTTTCGGCTTCCAATCCACTGGAAGACCGCTATCGATACCAGGCGGCGACTCCGGAACTTGACACCGTAATGACCGACCTTTCTGAGGCCTACCGCAGTTATCGCTTTCGGGTAATTGACGCCATCTTTGCGACACCGGAAGATCATATAAAGCACTTTTCCGACGCTTTCAAGTTCCGCAAAGAGGGCGAGAAATGACAATGGCACTGGCAGTCTATGCCCTTTGCGCAACTACTAGCATTGCTTGTGCGATTTTGCTGTTGCGATCCTGGGCAACAACTAAATCGCGTCTCCTTTTTTGGAGTAGTCTGTGCTTTCTTGGATTAGCCCTAGACAACTCCTTGCTGTTTTACGATCTGGTGATTATTCCGCAGACTGACATATCAATCTACCGAAATTTTGCATCTTTGCTTGGAGTGTCTTGCCTCATGTACGGTCTAGTGATGGAAACAGGTAGAAGCAGATGAACTTGTTCATTCATGGCGCAATTATGTTCGGTTTTGCAGCCGCCGGGCTATTCTTCTTTCGCTTCTGGCAAGATACAAACGATAAACTTTTCTTGCTATTTTCTTGCTCATTCCTTCTTATGGCCGTCAATCGAGTTGCCTTGTTGCTGACCGGAACCGAAAGCGAGCTGAGAACCTATGTTTACTGCGTTCGGTTATTCGCATTCTTGTTGATCATTTATGCGATCGTTGAGAAGAATACGGCTATCGCACGCAAAACTTCCGACAAACATCAAGTGCTCAAATGAAGATTCTTCTTGCTGAAGACGACGATTTCTTGGCGACAGGCGTTTGTCTTGCTTTGGAAGATCGAGGTTATCGAGTCGAACGTGTCAAGACCGGCATCGATGCAGATCAGGTATTGCAGGAAAGGGAATTTGACTTGCTGATTTTAGATCTCGGTCTACCGAGGCTCGACGGCATGACAGTCCTGGAAAGATTGCGTAAACGAGAACAACAATTACCTGTGCTCATTTTGACAGCCTGTGATTCCCTTCAAGACCGGGTAACCGGACTCGACACTGGTGCTAATGACTATCTGACCAAGCCATTCGACTTGGCTGAACTAGAGGCGAGAATAAGGGCGCTTCTTCGCAAAGACAACTGGAACAACCGCACCTATATTGTCTTTGCGGATCTGATATTCGATACTGTGAATCGAGTTGCAAGTGTTAATGAAATCGCTCTGGATTTATCCGCGCGCGAGCTAGCAGTTCTGGAGTTGCTATTGCAGAGCGGTGGTCGGGTGGTTTTGAAAGATCGATTGATGACTCATTTATCGACATGGGATTCGGATGTTTCCCAAAATGCTGTCGAGATTATTGTGCACCGGCTGAGAAAGAAGCTGGAAGCAACTCAGGCGACGTTGCGCACTGTTCGGGGGTTGGGTTATCTCATTGAAAAGAGCTCCTGAGCAGTCACTCCGCAGACACCTGATCAAATCCCTTTTGATACCCCTTTCCGGTCTATGGATTGTGAACAGCGTCGTGTCATACCCTCTTTCGGTGCAGCTTGCAAATGACGCTTTCGACAGAGAACTTCTGAATTCCGCCGATTCTGTCGCTGCGCGAGTCAAAGTTGTCGATGGCAAGATTGCAGTTGACTTACCGCCTGCAGCGCAAGCCATCCTTCGGTACAACAACAAGGACAGGTTTTACTATCAAGTTGCAACAGAGGCAGGACGTAACATCGCAGGAGACGATATTCCTCTGCCGGCCCAGGAATCAAAACCAGATCAGCCATTTTTCCGCTATGACAATTTGAAAGGCAGTCCTGTACGAATCCTAGCTCTAACTGTGCAAGGCCCGTCCGGTATTTCCGAGCCTATTCTGGTTCAGGTTGCCGAAACACTGTCAAGCCGCAAACAACTTGTCGATCAAATCATTGCCACTGTCGTGCTTCCACAAATTGCATTGATCGCCCTTGGAGTTCTTGCGGTTTGGGTCGGGGTCGCCAATGGGCTAAAACCCCTTTCTGAGTTACGTTCGGCGATTTCGTCCAGGAACCGATCAGATCTCAGGGCGGTTGACGGAAGCCTCGCCCCGCTAGAAGTCCGTCCGCTGGTGGCAGCGATTAATGAATTGCTGGATCGGTTACGTGAAGACGTTGAAAGTCAACGCAGATTTGTGGCCAATGCTGCACACCAGTTACGTACACCACTTGCCGGACTGAAGACGTATGTCGGGCTGGCTCAAAGATTGTCTGACGACGACCGCCTCACCGTGTTACTTGCACAGGTCAATTCTGGGGTCGATCGCATGAGCAACCTCGCCAACAGATTACTATCGCTCGCCAAAGCCGAGCCGCGATCAGCGCGACCAGTCTTGAGCTCAGTCGAACTGAACGAAATTGCCTCCGACGCGACCGGACAACTTGTAGCAGAAGCGATCGGAAAGCGTATTGAACTGGCACTGGAACCAAGCGCCGACGCCTGCTATGTACAGGGTGATGCTGAATCTCTAAGGGAGCTTGTCCAGAACTTGGTGGAGAATGCCGTTCGTTACACACCATCAGGTGGTGAGGTGACAGTCGCCGTGTTTACCAAGGAAATTCCCAAGATTACTGTAGAGGACTCCGGTCCCGGCATCCCGAAAGAGCAGCGAAATCTCGTGTTCGAGCGATTTTACCGCGGACCTGATTGCAATGAGCCCGGTAGTGGATTGGGCTTAGCGATAGTGAAAGAAATTGCTGCCAATCACGGAGCGGTCTTGACGATTTCAGAACGCACCGATGGAAGTGGGACACGAGTAACGGTTGAATTTGAGCGTAACTAATATGCTGGCTGTTCGCTGCTATGTAAACAGTCAATATTATGCAAGGTAAATCGCGACGAGCACTGTAGGTAGTGATTCTGTCCGGCGTCGCTGATCATGCTGCTTCCGAGCCATAACGCAAAAGCGATCCGATAGGACCGCCTTTGCATGTTTTCATCAAATAGGAAAATCTATTCGTGCTCAGTCGTTGTTGTAGTCGAGGTGGTCGTAGTGGTGGCGCCACTCGAAGTGTCAGTACTTGTACTGGTGGCTGTGTTTGTATCGCCTGCGGTGTTCTCGGCACCACCGCATGCGGACAAACAAAGAGCCACGATAGCAGTGCACAGTATGGTCTTGAGCATTCGGATAAACTCCATTGGTAAAGGTAGCGCCGGCCAGGCGCAGAACAAGCGAATTCGAAGGAGACGAATGAGTGCACTCCAACACCGGCGCTGACTTAAAATAGCAAGCCAACCTTTCACCAACCTTGCGGCGATATTCAAGTGCTTTTCGCATAAAGGTCGCACGTAGTAATCCGAAGTGGCGGAAACCGGTTCGGTTGTCGATGGACGAATGCTCGCCACAAGGAGCGTGGAAGCAGTTCGTCAGTTAATTTTTGCATGCGCGCGCTGAGTCGCTCAACGTCAGCAATGATGTCGCCAGAAGTGAAGTCCGAGCGAAGCTTGTGATTGACCAGCCTTTAGCATTTCGCCATTTAGACGGGAAAAACCATGCTGATGTGATTATGTGCGCGGCTCATCTGGAAGACGAATCCTTGTTTGAGTTCGCTGACGCCATTCATATTCGTCTGCCTGTAACTTGCAGGGCTCTACGTGTTGAATAGATTAGTATGGTACCACCCACGATGACAAAGATAAGGCCAATACCTCCGAATAAGCAGGTCAGAAACCAGAGCTCAAGCGGCTCATCGAGACAAATATCTTCCGGAGACATGGCACGATAGAGTACCGTCACAGAATCGGCAACTTTATGTGTTGGTGGGTTCGAACCTATCTTGCAAGCAGCAGTGATGATTCTATGGTCATTGGTTTCAAACTGAACTATCGGTGTGTAGTATCGATTAGCCGGCGGTTTGCGCAACTCTACGACCTTCCCTGGGGAACGCAGACAGTTTTTCAGGAGGTCTTGCGCACTCCAAAAGCAATATCCACCCGCGCTTGCAATGAGCAATCCAACCATCAAGAAGATTCCGCCGACCACCTTGCCCATTCCAAATTCCTTGCTGGTTCATCGCTTAGTCGAGACTTCTTTGCCATCACGAAACGTTAGTGACGCTTCGAGTCTCACTTTCCCCACACAGTTGCAATTCAAACTTTAAGTCTCACATCCACACAGTTTCAAGCGAAACTTCGAGCCTCACTTGCCCTCACGTAGGATTTACTGACACCGATCGGGGTGTGCGCCGTCGCCAGGGCATCCATAACCAATCGATAACCAACGTGTGGATGCTACATGGGAGTCAAGGCAAGATTGCATCATCGGAGGGCATATCTCGTGTAATGTCTGGTTCCAAGCCACAACCGTCTATGCAACCGCTTTTCAGCAGGTACGATCTTCCGGTCGTAATACGGACTGAACTTCCATCGCTCAGTGTCCAGGTGTCTTGACCAACTCCCTTACCGAATGTGCGGGTGCCCACGAGCCGAGCCCGCCCACAGTCGCGCAGGGCACCGGCAAGTAGTTCTGCAGCAGAACGCGTATCGCCATCAACCAAGATCGTCAGCGGTTTGTTCGCAGTCAGATTCGCAATTCGTGCCGATGTAGTCAGTTTGCCATTGTGCTTTCGCTCTAATCGCTTGCGTGATACATTCAATGCCTCTACGTAGGAATTGCCATCCGTGCGGCCCTTGAACACTGCGAACGCTCCTTCATCGACGAACATCGAATACACAATGAAAGCTTGGTTAACCAATCCGCCCTTGTTTCCGCGTAGGTCAAGCACATAACTGTTGGCCTCGGCAAGCATTTGGAGTGCATCGCGCATTTCCATTGCGACGTGCTTGTTTACAAATGTGCCTATCGTAATATGAGCAACTCCATTGTTGTCGAGGTTGAAGCGAACCGCACTTCGCTGTTCGATGCTTTCTCTAAATTCGGCAGTGTGAGCGCGATCGCGAAAGAAGGTGTAGTCGTCATGAACGAGACTAACCAATTCAGACATCGCCTCATCGGCCGTCTTCTGGTCGACCATGTCGACATTTCTTGCAAACTGTTCCTGGCATGATTGCCAGTCCGGGAGCCGCTCTGGATAGAGCGTATTGGCACGCAATAGAGCCCAACCGCAGGACAGGCGATCTTTCAGGCTGATGGTGCCCCCGTTTTCGACTGCACGGACTTGTGGAATCGAAAGCAGTAATAAAAACGCTGACACTAAAGCCGCTTGCCGCAATCGTTTGCAGCGAGACATTGATCATCACCTGACCTTGGTTGGAGCATCCAGTTTACTAAGACTGGCTAATTATGCCAGTCGGCAAAGCAACAAGCCCTACTATTATGCACGGACGGTGCCATCTTGACAAGTGCCTTGGCAGCAGGGCCCTTCGTTTGGGCGTGATTGTCCAGCAACCGGTCACGGCAATTCATGCCCAAAATGGGCAATGTTTGACAAGCCGAGTGGATACTACAACCATGAACAGTGAGGCATACTGCCTATGTCCATGGATTGGAGCTGGCTTTTGAAGCACCAATCATCGGCTTCATTTCCATGAAGTGCGCCCGATAAATTCAAACGGGAGGAATAGGAGAGCGCAAGTCCCGACAGGCTAACGGACTCAGCGCGGTCTCCCAACATTTCTTCGACCACATTGAAGCTGAATCCAAGTCGAGTAGTCGCATAAATAATTCATCAACTGGCTGACAAAACGGGCTAAAGATTGTGCGACTATACTTCGAAGCTAGCGGTCACGATGGGCTCAGTGAGTATGACGCCATCGAGGTCATGGTTCAAGCAGCCACACTGTTAGGCATGCAAACACCGGAGAAGTAGGCGACATGAAGCACACGATAAACATCATTATCATCGACTGCGAAAACGCTCATTATGAGGAGGACCCATGCAGCCAGCCCGGCGAGCCTGTGTTCTATTCATTCGACAACGCTTTGGCATTTCTGCGCGAGCGCGGCTTCGAGAAAGCCGAGCATGAGTTCTTCGAGATGTGGGCGCATGAAGACGGGCATATCGCACTCGTCGAGGCGCATCCAATCCAAGATAGCGAAACTACTGCGCCTATTCCGTGGACGTTTGACTAAAATCGACTTCGAAGTTCCGCACCAGAATTGAATTCGCTCTGACGGTGCCACCAGATCCCATATCTAGTGGCGTAATTCGTGGAGCTTCAAGTACTTTAGTGGTGTTGGTACCTTGATGAAGTGCGTGCCTTCTTCATTTTCTTGCGCGTCAATTTGTTTTCAGTGAAGACCCTAGCAAAAGTGGCTTTTCCCTGTACAATCGGCGCTGCGGCCATCAGGCTGCTGTGCATTCTATATCCCAACGCAGGGTTACCCAACCCATAGGCAACGAGATTACCGTTGACCGCATTCGTTGGTGATCCAAGTGCAATGGCAGCCAAGGTTGCCATTTTGGTTCATTTTGTACCTTTTAGCTTGACTGACGGGAAGGCATTCTTCTTAACTGCAGCCATCCCAGCCTTGCTAAACCGCTCCATATTGGCACCGCAAAGATTCTGCCCATCTTTGGTCCAGTCAGGTAAGTCAACCTGAAATCTCAGGTATTTATTACCGGACATCGTGAGGAGTTGGCTTTGGTAGGTTTTCCTCGGAGCGTACTTTGCCGGTCCTGATTGTTTAGCCGGCTCGCCACCAAGCATAAGATCCCTTACCCCGGGCTGACCTCGAAGGTTGCTTGTCATCAGCTCGAGATTCGCGTCGCGAGCCAGGTCGTAGAGATTGAACAGCATGAAGTATTTAGCTTCTGGGCCATTCCAATCTATCTCAACATCGTACGGTCCACCCTTCATGTCGTAAGCAGCTAGACCGGAGGACTCAGTAATTTCATCTGCAATCTGTACGAGCTTTTCACTAATTGCTGGCGATATTTCGGTTAGATTTACTTTCCCCTCAGGCGGCCCTTGCTTTAATGCGGCAATTATTCCGCTGGCGTCTTTGGAACACTTCGCCTTAATTGTCTTTTCCAACCTTTCCCATTGGCGCGCGGTGTCTCTGATCGCTAGCTGCAATGCGTAGTTGTGGAGATTCACGGACGTAGCTGGATTGGAGACTTTGCCTTGATCAGTACCGGCGTTGTCTTTGTTGAGATCACGGTGAGGATAAGAGTATTGCTTATCGGTGGTGTAATCTATCTTTTGGGCAAAAGTGCTCTGCTTGGCATAGTCTTTGCTGGGCAAATACTTTGTGCCGGGTGTGAGTTGAGAATGCTGTATCAACTTGCTGATCACTTCGTCTCTAGTGGTTGCCGTGGGCATTCCCAGCGTACCGGGAGCGAACTCTTCATTATCATTGATAGCAACGTAATAAAAATGACCCGTCCTCAAGGCAGCGTTGGGACTAACCAGAGACTGCCAGTCCACCAGTGGTATTGCATCTGGTCTTAGCGCCGAATTTCGTTTTAGGGCCAATTCTACGTAATTTGAGTGCGAATAGAAATCTTGCACCGTGTGCAATAGCTCTCCAAACGATTTGAGAACGGATTTCTTATCTGCCGAGTTTTTGCCGGCAGCGCACACATGCTTATCGATGTCCAGATAGCAGCTCTCGACGTAGTCATGACTAGCCTTAAGCTCGCAGTCATCGAAGTGGCGCTTAGACTCCGTGAATGCCGGAGTCCCAACTACATCCTGCCCATAGCAACTCTTGTCTATGAATTTCAAGCTCGCTTCTTTAAACCCTGCTTTTCCGAGCGCGGACCGAGTTATCTGATCGTGGACAGCGCCCCCAAAGGCGGTGAAGCTTTTGAATGCTCCAGCTGGGACACTCGCACTTGACAGAAGTACTGCTGCCAGTAGTGTGGCGGATAACGGCTTCAACATAAATTTCGTCCCCAAAACTGCGATCAGTTTAGCGAATCCCACCATGTTTTGTTCATCCTTGCAGCCCCACTATTGGCTCGCAAGGTTGGCCGTAAACGGACACGCCTGCTAAGCGTATAATGGGCTCCATGCAAATCGTCAACATCGCTGCCTATAAATTTATCGAGGTCCCGGATCCTTCCGAATGGCGCTCTATCCTCAAGGAGCGCGGCGAGGAACTCAATCTGATGGGCAACATTTTGCTTGCTCGCGAAGGAATCAATCTCTTCGTGGCAGGCGAACGCGCCTCTATTGATTCCTTTCTGCACTTCTTGCGAGACGATGAACGATTTGCGCAACGCTTTTCCAATATCGAAGTAAAAGAATCTATCACCGACCATCAGCCGTTTCGACGAATGGTGGTGCGCATCAAGAATGAAATCATCGCCATGAAGCACCCGATGATTTGTCCGGATAAGACTGCACGAGCACCGGCGATCGATCCCAAGACATTGAAGCAATGGCTCGATCAAGGGCACGACGATAACGGGCGCGAAGTGGTGCTGCTCGACACTCGCAACGGATATGAGGTCGGAATCGGAACATTTGAAGGATCTCTCAATTTCCCGATTGAGCGTTTCAGTGAATTCCCTCAAGCTTTCCTGAGCACCGCCGATGCTACCAAGACCGATCTTGCTGAAAAAACCATTGTGTCTTTCTGCACGGGCGGAATTCGTTGCGAGAAAGCCGCCCTCTTCTTGCGCGAGTCCAACTTCGAAAACGTATACCAGCTTGATGGTGGCATCTTGCGCTACTTCGAGGACGTCGGTGGCGCCCACTGGCAGGGCGAATGTTTCGTCTTCGACCGCCGAGTAGCTCTCGATCCGCAACTGCGCCCTACCGAAAAGGACTATGAAGTTACGGCGCCACCGGATCGGAATGAAGGGTTTCAAAAATGGAAAGCCAGTCGAAGTCAGCCCAAATAGGCGACAGACTGGGCAGTCACGCCTTTTCCATCGGATTTTGCGGAGCATTCAAACGACGTGCGCTCAGTTGCATTCAGAGAATCGCAGCCTGCCATAGCTGTAGATATTCCAACGAAATGCAAGAACGATTAAGTCACGAGGCCTTGCGCTGATCTGGTTCCTTTTGTGCGCCCGCAGCAAGATCCAGATACTGTTTTTTCACCTCATCTAGTTCTTGCTGAGACTTGTCTTCAAGGTCCATAACGTCATCATCAGCTGCATCCATGGCTCGGATGATTTCATCGAGTTTCAGTTGGACGGCCTCGCTGTCCCTAACAAATCGGCGAACTTGGCTGCAGTTTTCTCAAGCTTGGTATGCATTTTTCTCAAGACGCAAGTGGCGAGAATCGGTGCCACATAGTTGATTCAAAGCGCACCAGCCTCTGCACAAGGCAGAGCCATAAGTTAAGACACCCTGCTCTAACTGACGGGCAACTGACGTCACCGACTAATTGAGTGTTGACTTTTGTCATCACATTACGGAGCGGCTTGACCGTAGCTCGTGCACAGCTTGCTGTGCCGAGGCCCGCTCCTCCAATGGCGGCTGCCATGGACGGTCGAGCAATTCCTGCATAATTACCAACTTCTGATCTTGCTTGCCGCCTACAACAGCTACTTGAAATCCAGCAAATCAAGGTCTGTCCTGCCAGGAAATCTGTTTCTCATCTGCATGACCGTCAAGTCGATCAGTGGTTCTCAAAGCAGCCGTAGCCAGCGGAACAACGTACAATAGACTCTAGGACCGGGATTGATGGATGGACACGCCTTCCGGGACTGGTGATCCACCCTAAGCGCCTGAGGATCGACGCGAAAGAACGGACCCTTTGCAAGGAGGATGAATGTACGAAATAGATCGAGCAAAACTGGTGTGGCGAAAGCTAGACAACGAGCTGGTCGTGCTCAATCTTGAAGAAGGCAGCTATTTCACTATGAATGCAGTAGGCAGCACAATCTGGGAGGCCCTTTGCGACGGACAAAATGCTGAGCATGCTGCCAATTGTGTCGTCCGGGACTTCAAGATAGACGTTGAAACCGCGCGCCTGCATACGACCGAATACATTCGCCTGCTTCTCGAGCAGGATCTGTTGAAACCCGTGGTTGAGACACAGTAACCACCGTGATCCCGATAATCATCATTACTTACAACGCCAAAGATGCATTGGCCAATTGCGTCCAGTCGGTGCTGAATTCCGACGCGGGGCTGCCTTATCGATTAATTGTCGTGGACAATGGAAGTACGGATGGAACAGCTGATTGGCTAAAGGCAAACAGTGCCGACGGTTTTGAATATAGGTTAATGGGATCCAATCTGGGCTTTCCGCAGGCGGCCAACGTCGCTGGACGAGCGATAAAAGAAGACATGCTGGTGTTCCTCGACGATGACGCCGCGGTGACACCAGGCTGGTTGAAGGGACTGCATAATGCATTTTCGTACACACCGAACGTAGGAATTGTCGGGTGTAAATTTGTTGATTTGGATCAACGAATTTTCTCGGCAGAGACACGGTGCGGTCCGCTGCGATCCCTGAGACGCTGGGAAAAGGACGTTGGTCAGGGCGAGTACTTGAAAGAGACCGATACCTTGGTTGGAGCCTGCTGGATGATGCGCAGGGAGCTGTTCGATACGGTGGGAGACTTTGACGAAAAGTTCTTCCCCTGCCAGTTCGAAGACACGGACTACTGCCTAAGGACCCGCCTGACCGGATACAAAATCCTGTACGAAGGATCGGTCAAGCTATTTCACAAAAATTTGCTCCGTGCCGGAGGAAATAAAATTCTCAAGGCGAACAGCGATTATTTCTATCAGAAATGGCACGAGAAGCTCAAGTCATTTCCGTTGCCAGATAGCCACCCAGCAGACAAACAAATGTCAGAAGCGATCCAGCTGATCAAAGAAAAGAACTTCGCAGAAGCACTCGACGTATGTGATTCAGTTCGATCTATTAATCCGCAGTTTGTTGAGCAGAATGTAGAGATGTCCGCCTTGCTAGGAACTGGACGGCGTGCGGAGGCACAGGTCATAGCCCGAGAGCTTCTCCTTCTCAATCCTTCGAATTTCTTCGCCCGTTTCAACCTTCTCGACGGACAGTTAAGTTCCCTCGACGACGAACAAAAAGATATCGAAATAGATAGCCTGTTGGATTCAGTGGAAAGAATGGTCCGGTACTGGAAGGGCAGCAAAAGTCAGTAGGCCGCGCCTCACAAAATTCCGTGTGCCTACGGCAGAAATGCAAGCTTGCGTCCATTGCAGATGTCGGCCAATCCCTCAGCGTTATAACGCAAGACGTAACTTTCGGCCCTGCCTGCAAGCGCAAGGAACATATCAACGTGAGACCTATGTCGACGTTGTTCTTCAATGTGCCGCGACCAAACGGGCAAGTACTCGTCTTCGCAGAGCTTACGAAACGCATCAAGTTGATTGATTCGCCGTAACTCCAAACGCGCGCTGGGATCATACTGCGGGAAAATAATTTTCCGCACTACGCATTTTTCACCGGCATCAGCAAGCTTGAGGTTCGCAACATCAACACAAAACTTTCCGCGCCACTCAGACCAATTAGTGTTAAAGCCACACAAGGCAAGCTGCTCTAATGATGTCGAGCGTAATGCCGGAATCCCAACGAAACGAGATCCTTGAATTTGATTGTCATCCCACGTGAGTATCGGGTGCTCATCAGAATAGAGCTGGTAGCCAGAATATGCCAAAGCCAAGGAAAGAGAAGTTTTTCCAGCCCCGGATTTTCCGACAATGAGTATCCCGTCTTGCCGATCGGCAATTAGCCCAGCGTGAGCAAGCGTGGATCCATATTGGCGGAACAAGTAAGACAGCGGGGCCAAGATGCCCACGTGGTACAGGAAGTTAGGTCGGTCATACTGCGCATTGCTTATGCGAATCTCAATTTGATTGGTCTCAAACTGAATCTGCCTTGCAAACCCAAGCCTCGAAATGTCAAAAGTGGTACCAGCGGAAACGGAAACAGAGCCGGAGACCTCAACACCTATCTCTTCAATGATTCGGATTGAAACCTCTCGGGAGCCGTTCTTTCCCGCCGTTAGTTTGGTCACTTGCAATTCATTGGCAAGGCACTCCAATAGCCAATCACGATAGCGTGCCGAATCTGTCTGGACTTGTACATTCCAACCTGCAAGCGCAATTGAGATCAATGAACAACTCCTGACGTTTGTTTGTTCACGGCACTAGGTCCCAAGCGGGCATGAGCTTTCGCCACTGCCCACCAAATCTCGAGGCAAAGCGGTGTACTCCTTCATAAGTATGAGGTCCAACCTCATCCGCCTGATCACAATCGATAGCCGTCCATAAATCGAAGTCAGTGCAACCGAGCATCTTTCCCTGCCGAATCGCCTCCCACATAAGCATAGTAGGTGCCTTGAGGCTTGTATTTTTACGATGCGAGGCACCGTACGGATAGTACAATCGATCTTTGAATTTCATAAGCAACATCGCTGCAATCAATTCATCTCCAAGCTTTGCTTTCAGCACGTAAGTCCATCCTGAGGCACCAACAGTGCGCCAAAAGGTTCGAAGATGCTCAGGAGAGTGCTGTTGGGCAACAGGCATTCGCGGCGCAACTTCAGACTGAAACAACGACAAGAATTCTTCGAAGCCCTGATCGGATTGATCACACTCCACCGTGATGCCATGGCGACGAGCGACACCTATATTGTACCGGGTCATACGCGGCAGTCTCTTCAGCAAAAGTTCCTCATCGTCCCTCAAATCGATCACAAATGTAGCCGGCGGAAACATTCTTTTGGCAGGTCTGGCACCACTTTCTTTTAGGGTGCACTCCAAGATCCGCCCATCCTCTTCGTCAAAATGCGAAAGTGGAAAAGCCCAGCTTACGTCTGGTTCAATCTTTATGGCCAGGCAATTGTGCGCACGCGCAAGCTGCCGCATAGCATCCAGTTGATCTGCCGTTGGCCGTGGGCCCTTGGGCACGTAGCCAAAACCAAGACCGCTGCGCGGCTCCCTGCATATGAGAGTTTGCAGCGGGAAATCCGCGCTTCGGACAACCTCGTAACCAAGACTCCGATTGAATTCACCCCACTCAACAGATTGCAGTGGATGATTGACCAAGGAGTTAAAATTCAGCTCGCTATCTATCAATTATTGAACGTCCGGGACTACATAGAACCAAAAGCCCAGAGGTTTGGATCACTATGCTTCTCAAGGGACGGTTTCTCATAAGGTTGTCGCGAATCCTTGCCATCGGACTTGGTTAAATCAGCAGGCTCGGCTGCAGCTGGCAGCGGTTTCTCTTGATCACTTACCGATTCGGATGTCATTGACTCAAAACCTCGAAGTTAATCTAAAACAGCAAGACGAATGTGAGACGGGCAGGCTTTCTTGCTAGCCTAATTATACACAGCGGCTGACTGATCGAGTCGTCCGGCTAATTCCGAACTAAACTACCATTGCTTGCTTCAATCTCTCTAATTCAACGCAGGAGGTCCACTTGGAGAACTGCAGAAGAGTATCGTCAGCCATGCAATCGGCAGTAAACCTTCCGCCAATCGACGCGCTGTGGAAGATGTTTATCGATCCCAAAGATTGGCAAAAGTCGCTAGAGCTCTTTCCTGATAGCCCTTGGGAGTTTTACTTAAAACCACACGGCGAGTACAGCCAGCCAGAATGGGACTACTTTTGCTCCGCCGTTTCCTGGGTGTGGAACTGTGCCAGACGAAGAGAGTTGAGGAAAGGCGGCAAACTCACCCTTTCGTTCATTTTGAGCGTGAATGCCATATTGATGACAGGTGACACCAGAAACTGGCGTTCCGCGATACGCAATTTTCGTCCCATTCATTGCACGAAAAACAACCGCGCAATCAATTCCGTTTATCGTGAAGGAGGCACGTTCTACGCTAATCCTGATGGATTGGATCTGAGGGCGGACGGATTCTGGCCGGAAGCCAAACAATCGATCGATTTTTTCACCGCCTGTCGCCACCTCTCCTTAGCTTCGCCACAAACAGACAGACTCACTTGGGAATCCGCACTCAATAACTTGAAAGCTCAGCTATACACCAGAATCACGGGACAATCAGGCGAGGCTCGATGGCATATTTACTTTCCATCTCATCCTGAAGAAATTGAAGCACAACTCAGATCAATCATTCAGTGGTATCAGGGGCGAATTGACGTCCTGCGAGACCGACTGGCCGCAACAGGCGAGCTTAGCCTTTCTGAGCTATTGGAAGTGGCAGTGAAAGTGCAACGCTATCTCGATATCACACATTTCTGCATGGACGGATCTGGGCGAACAAGTAAACTGATTAGCGATTTTACCTTTTTGCAATTTGGACTCATGCCACCGGCTCCGGTGCTTTTTCAATACGAAAACGAGTATTTTGAAAATGGAACATATCTCCCTCTCTCCGAGGCAATAGCAATGACTGAACTCGGCTGGAAGGAACGATAAAAAACGTGTTTACCAAACGGTCTTTGGATTTAGCAACTAGAGATTTCGAAAGAGCCGGCGGCTTAGCTCTTGTCGTTCTTGTTGCCAATGAAGTGATCCACCAACAATATTTCCAAGGTCGAACCCGGAAAAGTCTGCACAACATCAGAAGCGGTACCAAAGCATTTGTTGCATGCGCGGCATGTATTGCCGTTAGCGATGGTCTGCTCGATTTTGATGAGCCCGCCAGCAATACTCTCAGCGAGTGGAAAACGGACCCACGGAGATCTCAAATAACGATCCGCCAATTGCTTTCAATGACCAGCGGTTTAGATAATTCCAGGCCCGGAGCAGTATTCACATCCGCGGAGGCGGTGGCGGCCGTGAGCACAGCTGCTCCTGGTAGCCGCTACGCTTACGGATCTATTCCTTATCAAGCATTCTCAGAAATTTTCAAAAGAAAGCTTACGTCTATTGGAGAAACTCCTTGGAAATATCTTGTTCAAAAATTATTTGAACCACTGGGGCTGGCTCCGTCCTGGAGACTAGGGGCTGATGGAGACCTAATCTTTAGTACTGGGCTGGAACTATCTGCGCCCGATTGGGCCAGATTCGGGTTACTTGTGAAAGATAATGGAGTCTGGCAAAATCGCGTCTTGATTCCATCTGAAGTTCTTCACGAGTGCTTCAAAAGCAGCTCGAAATTTCGTTGGTTCGGCATGGGCTTCAACCTGAACCCGCCTGTGGAAACGAACGCGCTGGCTGATGCCTTTGGAGCACTTTCTGGAAATAGCTTAGAGGAAACGATATATATTCGTCGTCAAAAGAGAGAACTCGAAGAACTCGGACCATTTCCAAGGGATCTTATCTACGCTGTAGGAAGGCATGGCCAGCGATTGTGGATTATACCTTCAACAGATACAGTCATTGTGCAACTTGCCGAGGGAAATGAAATCCCCGAAGGCATTGTTCTATCTCCACTGTTCTTCGAAGCATCCAATTACAAATCGAAAGGACCACTTCGAGAAATGAAACAACTCGGAAAGCGTTTTCTCAAAGGTCTGCGTTACGCGGGTGCAGCCAGCGTCACATCGAAGCTGAACGCGGAGTACATGACACATGATGTAGAAGGCGACCGCTGATTTCCTGCTCTGAATGTGGCGACTGTATGTTTGACTGGAAGGGAGGGCGACAGCCGCCCTCCCTTCCAGTCATCCTTTGACGCACACAAGGGGACGCAGTTTGTGCACGATTTCTACAAGATCTGCTTGAGCAGCCATGACTGCATCAAGCGGTTTGTAAGCAGCGGGCGATTCATCAACGATGCCTGAATCCTTTCGGCACTCCACGCCAGCAGTATCGCGAGCATGCTGCTCAACGGAAATCTCCTTTTGGGCTTGGGTCCTGGACATCAATCGTCCAGCCCCATGTGAGCAGCTATTGAAGCTCTCAGGATTTCCCTTTCCACGCACAATGTACGAGCCCACTCCCATCGATCCAGGAATGATTCCCCAGTCGCCGAGTTGAGCACGGACGGCGCCCTTCCTTGTCAACCAGACTTGTTGACCAAAGTGAGTTTCACGAGCTACATAGTTGTGGTGGCAATTAATCACCAGCTCCGTCAGCGTGAACTCGGGCAACGAACCAAGCTTCCTTAAAGCGATAGCGACTTGATCCATCATCGTGGTGCGATTGACGAAGGCGAATTGCTGCGCCCATTCAACGGCATGCAGATATTCGGTGAAGTATTCGGCTCCTTCCGTAAAGTAGGCAAGGTCCTCGTCAGGCAAGTTGATCAGGTGCTTCTTCATGTCCTTGCGGGCAAGATCGATGAAGTACGTCCCGATGCGGTTGCCGACTCCACGGCTGCCCGAATGCAACATCACCCAGACACAGCCTGATTCGTCCAGACAAACTTCGATGAAGTGGTTGCCCGTGCCGAGTGTTCCGATGTGTTTGTGGTGATTGACGTGTCCATTATCTACAGCAGGATGCTTCTCCAGGATTTGAAGCCAACCCGGTTGAAGGTTGCTCCAAGCATCTTCCACCGGTTTCTTTGCCGGATGGTCACCTTTCATTTGATTCCAACCTGCGCTGCCCACAGGAACGGCCCTTTCGATGGCATCCCTGATTGGTCGCATGTCGTCAGGCAAATGATCGGCCCTCAATGACGTTTTAACCGCCATCATTCCGCAGCCAAGATCAACGCCTACAGCAGCAGGAATGATCGCATTCACTGTCGGGATGACACTTCCGATGGTGCTGCCTTTCCCCGCGTGAGCATCTGGCATCACGGCAACATGTGGCAGAACGAACGGCAGGTGAGACAAATTGATCAGCTGCTCTTTCGCCATGAGATCGAGCGACACCCCTCGAAGCCAGGCTTTGATCGGCTTTCCGCCCGATTCAATAATTTCGTAGTTCACTTCGTTGGACATAATCATTCCTCTTGCACCTTTGGCGATGCCATTACTGGTGGCACATTGCTGTGCTGATAGCGGATGTGCAAGAGACGTAGGAAAGAAGCTACGCATCGCCCTACATTCTCAGGCATACCCTATTTTGGTTATCTGGATTGTCAGGTGTCACGCCTGCTTAGCCAAATTCAATGATCTCGCGCAGTTTTGCGAGTTCGTCTTCTCAAATGCGTGCCCCGCCAACGGGTCGCCATAGTTGCGGCTACCAGCAACCATCAGCACGTAATCATACGCCAGCAATTGCATAGCGTTCTTCAGCATTACCGCTTCGATCATGAATTTCATAGCTTATCTCCTATCTCAACTGATGCGATGCAAAACATCGCAGTTGGCACCACAAGTGGTGCCTCACGTGCTGTGGGGCTGCCGGGAATTGAACCCGGATTCTCAGGATATGAATCTGATGTCCTACCGTTAGACGACAGACCCTCACGGTCCAGAAGGGATTCGAACCCTCGACTTCTGCGCTGACAACGCAGCACTCTCACCGCTGAGTTACTGGACCAAAGTTCTTACGCGAGCTTCGTCCATTCGTCTGATTTTAGCTACTGCTTACCAGACGAGCTGCGTCGCTCGCATTGTATCCAGGCAGTGCATTTGAAAACTTGTACGGTAGGACCCGAATATATTTTCATTGCCCAGCTTACTACCGAATCTGCCGGTCGACGGCTGACCATTCGGGAGCGTGCGTTTTGGGGAAATGTTTTTCGGGAATTGCATTTTCCGATTCCTCTACCATGAATCTCCAGCTTATTCTTTCGAGCGGCGATCCGTCAAGTGGTAATTTTACGCTGGTTTACTCGTCATCGCGGCAATTCACGAATCAGCCTTTCAACTGTCGACTTAGCTCAGGCGTTCTTTCTGGTATTACATTTGGTGCGCAGCCGAAGTCGAGTTAGTTTTTGCAGCACGGTAAATCCACAAATCTCGTGGCCGAGCGGTTGTGTCCAACAGCGTGAGTTGATTAACCGAGCCTGATAATATATCAGTCCGGCAACTGAGGAAAGGAAAGTGGAATTTAGACAATTTGGCTACTCTGGATTGAAGGTTCCTGTTTTATGTTTTGGCACTGGCACATTTGGTGGACAGGGCGAGTTATTCAAAGCCTGGGGTTCGACTGATGTTAAGGAAGCAACAAAGCTTCTTGATATTTGCCTGGAAGCTGGGTGCAATTTCTTCGACACCGCAGACATCTATTCAGCTGGTGCTTCCGAGGAGATTCTTGGAGCAGCTGTCGGGAAAAGACGACATGAAGTACTCATTTCAACAAAAGCCACATTTCGCATGGGCGAAGGTCCGAACGATTTAGGATCTTCCAGGCACCACCTTATTAGGGCCTGTGAGGCCAGCCTGCGGCGGTTAAAAACTGACTACATTGATGTTTACCACTTGCACGGTTTCGACGCCCTGACGCCCGTTGAAGAAGTGCTGAGTACCCTGGACGAGCTGGTCAAGAGCGGCAAGATCCGCTACATCGGATGCTCGAATTTCTCAGGCTGGCATTTGATGAAATCACTGGATGTTTCACGCCAATACGGCTGGGCAAGATACGTTGCGCACCAGGCCTACTATTCGCTAATTGGACGAGAATATGAATGGGAATTGATGCCATTGGCCTTAGATCAAAAAGTGGCAACGATGGTTTGGAGCCCGCTTGGCTGGGGACGATTGACCGGAAAAATTCGCCGCAATCAACCATTGCCGGACGAAAGCAGACTTCATAAAACCGCTGAATTCGGGCCTCCTGTAGACGATGAGTATTTGTATCGCGTCGTCGATGCACTCGATGAAGTGGCTAAGGAGACTGGCAAGACTGTGCCGCAGGTAGCGCTGAACTGGCTGGTGCAGCGTCCATCGGTCGCAACAGTGGTTATCGGAGCACGCAACGAAGAACAGTTGCGTCAAAATTTGGCAGCGATTGGTTGGAATCTCAGCGCAGAGCAAGTCGCCAAACTAGATGCCGCAAGCAATCTAACGCCTATCTATCCTTATTGGCACCAACGCCAGTTCGTTGAACGCAATCCTCTTCCAGTCTAGGAGTCACCTCTTTCCAGCAATTGATCCCCTGCGTCTGACTGGATGCAAAGCATACATAATCTGACTAGACTACTTCTCAGGCAATGAGAAGCGCGACAGTCACCAGACTGCGGCAGAGACACCGATGCTTCTCAGCGCTTACACGGGCATGGTAAAAGTAGATGACTATGTCGGTCCGCTGACCGGTTCCGCTGGAGGCTATTTCAATAGAATGAGATATTGAGTGTATTTGCACTTCGCAGCTTTTTTATCGTCTTGATGTTGATAGTG
>JADYXS010000541.1 GCA_021772155.1 Candidatus Obscuribacter sp. | reverse complement strand
TGAATGGCCGCGCCTAACGCAACAGCTTCATCGGGGTTAACGGATTTAACGGGTTCTTTCTGGAAATATCTCTTGATTGCATCCTGCACAGCCGGAATACGCGTCGAACCGCCAACCAACAAAACCTCGTCGATGTGATCGGGAGCCAGACCGGCATCACTGAGGGCTTGCTCCAATGGAATCATCGTCGCTTCGACCAGGTGCGCGGTAAGTTCGTTGAACTTAGAGCGGGTAAGACTCGACTCCAAGTGCTTCGGACCGCTTGCATCAGCAGTCAAAAACGGCAGGTGAATCTCGCTCATCATGGCAGCCGAGAGTTCAATCTTGGTTTTTTCAGCAGTTTCTTTCAGGCGTTGAATCGCCATTAAGTCGTTGCTAAGATCGATACCTTGCGAATTCTGGAATTCTGCCTTCATCCATTCAATCAGCGCAAGGTCAAAGTCGTCGCCACCTAGTCGGTTATTGCCGCTGGTCGACTTGACCTCGAAGACGCCTCCTCTAATCTGCAAACTACTCACCCCGAAGGTTCCGCCACCCAAGTCATATACAAGGATAATATCCTCGCTGCTGGCTATATCCAGACAGTAGGCAAGAGCGCTGGCTGTGGGCTCGTTGATGATTCGCATCACTTCCAACCCAGCAATTTGTCCGTCATCGCGCGTCGCCTGACGCATCGAGTCGTTGAAATAGGCCGGCACGGTAATTACCGCTTTGGTGATTTCTTCACCGACATAAGCCTCGGCATCCGAGCGCAACTTCTGCAGCACCATTGCGGAAATCTGCTCCGGTGAATACTGCACACCGTCAATGGTTACACGATAATTCGTACCCATCTCGCGCTTTATCGATTGAATGGTGCGCGTTGGATTTGTCACTGCCTGTCGTTTCGCAAGATGACCGACAATGCGCTCGCCAGTGCGGCTAAAGCCGACTACTGAAGGTGTGGTTCGTGCCCCTTCGGAATTCACGATGACCGATGGCTTGCCGCCTTCCATCACTGCCACACATGAATATGTGGTTCCGAGATCGATTCCAATTATCTTGTCGCTCGCCATTTATAGCCCTTCCGGTATCCGAAAAACTTGTTCACTGGACGCAAGCTCGATGCTAGGCGTCTGCTATGTCACCTAAGTCATAAACTCGAGTGCCATCCTCGGGGCTCGCCGAAATTATCGGTTCTTCCTCGGATTGGACTTCTGATTCCACAATTGTCAGCTCCGGCTCCGCCTCGGAGGCACCGACCGCTGAAGTCACAACGCCAGCTGAGTTGGAAGCCACATTTACTAGAGCCGGGCGAACCACTTTATCGTGGAGCATGTACCCACGACGCAGTTCATTCATGACCGTACCATCGGGATGTTCGGTCGTTTCGATCTGCTGGACCGGTTCGTGGTACTTCGGATCAAACTGTTCTCCAACGGCAATAATCGGTTTCAGTCCGACCTGGTCGAGGGAGTGAAGAATGCGGTTAGTAACCAGGTTAAAACTCTCAAAGAGCTTGTCTGCCGGTGTTTCCAGATTGAGATACAGCATTGCCCGGTCGAGATCGTCAAGGGCAGGCATCATCGCTTCCGCCGCTTTCTTGACGCCCAACGCAACGGATTCCTCTCGCTCACGCTCCATCCGCCGTCGATAATTATCGAAGTCCGCGGCCATGCGTTTGTACAGCGTCTCGGCTTCAGCCGTCTTCTGCTCAGATTCCCTGATTGCGAACTCCAAGCCTTCGCATTTGCGGCATGCAGTCTGGGTGGAAGTGTCGGCCTTTTCTTCGGATTGCCCAAAGGATGCCGGCGGCTCTTCTCCGGCGTACATTGCCCGGAAAAAGGCCTTTGCCGCATCTACGCGAGCGCCCCGTTCTTCCTCTTCCGCCGGCGAAGGTTGCGAAGGCTCAGCTGGAGCGCCTTCGCTCTCCTCGTCGCCCTTCGACTCTTCTATCTCGTCCATCACCATGCTGTTTCCTCGTATGGGCTCGGCAAATGCAAATCAAAGGCAAGCGCAAGAATAAATTTGATCAACTTGGAAGCCTTGGTTCGGAAAGCAAATTACTTTGCCCAGTTTATCCCTTTCATTTTATGCCACGAATAGCTAAAGCTCATTAGCTTCAGGATCTTCCACCTAAAGAGTTGCCCTGCAGGCGGCTGAGCGTTACAAACGGTAACCACGCGGAGTATTTCGAACCTTATGCTTAAGAAAGTTCCGGATGCGTGCGCGCGCTTGAGTCGGATAAAATAAAAAGCCAAGACCCGACGGGCGGAGCCGTTTGGCACTTTTCAAGCATGAGAGCATGTATTACAACCAAAGCGCAAAATTAGCAATTTATGCCGAAGGCGAATTCGGAAAGAGCTCCAAAACCGCCGAAGGCGTCATCAGATATGGAAAAAACCCGGTCGTAGCTGTCATAGACAGTCGTTACAGCGGTAAGACTGTCAGAGATGTCACAAATATTCAATCCGACGTGCCAATTGTTGGTTCAGTTAGTGATTCTCTGGCTCTGCTGCCCGATGCACTGCTTCTCGGCAGTGCCTGGAACGGCGGCGAACTGCCTGCTCATTGGCGACCTGACATCCTGACGGCAATCGCTTCGGGATTAGACATCATCAATGGGCTTCATGACTTCCTTGCAGACGATGCGGAAATTTCTAGTGCTGCAAAAAAACACGAATCTAAACTGCTTGACGTGCGCAGACCACCAGATCACCTGCCTATTGCATCAGGGCTTGCCCTCAAAGTGCCTGCCTATGTCGTTCTGACGGTCGGGAGCGATTGCTCGGTCGGAAAGATGACGGTATCTTTGGAACTGAACAAAGTTGCCCAGACAAGAGGCAAAACGTCCAAATTTATCGCCACCGGTCAAACGGGGATCATGATTGTTGGACAAGGAATAGCAATTGATCGAGTTATTGGCGACTTCATGGCTGGGGCTACCGAGCAAATGGTCGTGGAAAGCGGCCTTCATGATTATGTGTTCGTCGAAGGACAGGGCTCTTTAGTCCACCCCGGATTCTCAGGAGTGACGCTTGCCTTGCTGCATGGCTCATGCCCTCAAGCCATGGTTATGGTTCATAATCCCAGCCGCACTAAAATCAAGGGAACCGAAATCCCGATTCCGTCTTACCGAAGATTGATTCAAATATACGAGGACATGTCGTTGTGCATGCGTCCTGCCAAAGTGGTGGCAGTGGCATTAAATACCACTGGAATGGATGAAGATACCGCCCGCGGTGCCATTGCCCAGGCCGAAAGGGAAACAGGATTACCGGCGACCGACGCAGTTCGCTATGGTGCCGAGAATATCTTTGATGCAATCGTCGCTTACCAGGAGAATCAAAGTTGACTTCGACGTCCCTACAAACAGCTATAAAACTAGCTTTCGAACCACTAGTCCTGGCCACAAAGCACCCATTTGGAATTTCCTACGGCACCACATCTGACAAAACAAACATCTTAGTTAAGTTGGGCTACGACAACTATGAAGGGTTGGGCGAAGCATCCCCAGTTGAATATCACAATGAAACGCACGCAACTGCAGTTGCAGTCTTAAAGGATTGGCAACAATCCGATATTCTCGGTAATAATCCATTTGCAATTGTAGAGACTTGTCGTCGCCTGGACAAATCGCTTGCAGGCAACTTCGCAGCAAAGTCTGCTGTAGAAATGGCTTTGCATGACCTCGTCGGAAAGATAGTCGGTCAGCCGACCTGGCGATTGCTTGGTTTAGAGCAATGCAAATTTCCAATGACAGACTTCACTATCGGAATCGATACCCTCGAGATGGTGGAGAAGAAAACCAAAGAAGCCGTGGACGCCGGATTCAAGATGCTTAAGGTTAAGCAGGGCACCACTTTTGACAAAGACATCATTAAAGCAGTACGCAAAGCAGCGCCGAATATGCCTCTGCGTGTTGATGCCAATGGTGGCTGGACGGTTAAACAAGCAATCCACATGGCCCATTTTCTTGCCGAACACAATGTTGAATTCATCGAGCAGCCTCTCCCGAAGACGGCTCAAGTCGCCGATTTCCGCGTCGTGCGCGAACAATCGCCCCTACCAATTTTCGCTGACGAAAGTATTTGCCGCAGCTACGATGTTGCTCGATTCGCCGGCGCCATCGACGGTGTCGTAGTTAAGCTGGCCAAGACAGGCGGGCTGAACGAGGCCTTGAAAGTAATTCATACGGCTCGCGCGCACGGCATGCAAGTAATGTTCGGCTGCATGATTGAATCATCGCTTGGTGTCACTGCGGCAGCCCAATTACAATCGCTCTGCGATTACCTTGATCTCGACGGCGCCATGCTCTTGGCCAATGATCCCTATTCTGGCGCAGTCTATAAAGACGGCTATATGCAACTTTCAGATCGCCCGGGCCTCGGCGTGATACCACGAGCTTAAGTGCAGCGTTATGTAGCTACCCTGGGAGCGC
>JADYXS010000540.1 GCA_021772155.1 Candidatus Obscuribacter sp. | reverse complement strand
TCGCGTAGTTGTGGAAGGTCCAAATATTCGCAAGCTCGGTGAATTCGTTGCGGAAAAGCTCGCCACCATAGACGGTGTTACCGAGACTAATACTCATTTTCTTCTCAAGCGCTATAAGGAAGACGATGATGTGTTTGTTGATGCAGAAGAAGACACGCGCCTGGTTGTGACGCCTTAGTATGAATAAGGACAGACAGCCAGAGTTACCCTCGCTGGCAAGGACCGTTACTGGTCTGCCGCCGTCAGGGATTCGCCGCTTTTTCGACATCGCTGCAAAGATGCAAGACGTTATCTCGCTGGGAGTTGGAGAGCCAGACTTTGCCACGCCCTGGTCCATCCGAGAAGAAGCCATTTACTCGCTTGAACATGGACAGACCACGTATACCTCAAATTATGGTTTGTTGGAGTTACGCAGCGCCATTGCTGCTCACATCAGCCAACTCTATGATGTTCAATACGATCCGGAGTCAGAGATTCTAGTTACCGTTGGAGTTTCAGAAGGGCTCGACCTGGCGATGCGCTCGATTCTGAATCCCGGGGATGAAGTCGTCGTTCCGGAACCTTGCTACGTGTCGTATAAGCCATGCATCATCTTGGCCGGCGGCGTACCTGTCACCGTTCGCACCACGGCCGATACTAACTTTTGTGTAACGCCGGAGCAGATTGAAGCTGTGCGTACTCCGAAGCTTAAGGCTATTTTGATTGGCTATCCGTCGAATCCCACTGGAGCTACGATAACGCGGGAATCGATGCAGAAAATTGTGGATTACGCGCAACGGCACAACTTGTTCATCATCAGCGATGAGATCTATGACAGGCTGGTGTACGAGGGTGAGCACGTTTGTGTTTCTGCGCTTCATGGTGCCCAGGAACGCACGATTTTGTTGAATGGCTTTTCCAAAGCTTATGCTATGACCGGCTGGCGAATTGGTTATGCCTGCGCACCACCTTCGGTGCTGGCAGCCATGGTGAAGATTCATGCTTATACGATGCTGTGCGCACCAATCATGGGGCAGAAGGCCGCCCTTGAGGCCCTGCGGCACGGTGATGCTTCGTTGAGCGAAATGGTTCAGCAGTACAACCAGCGTCGTCGCGTGATCGTGGACGGTCTCAACAGCATCGGGCTAGAATGCCACATGCCGCAAGGCGCGTTTTATGCCTTTCCGAAAATCGTTTCCACCGGACTGGATGCGGAGACCTTTGCTGAACGTTTGCTCTTCGAGCAGCGTGTTGCAGTGGTGCCGGGAACGGCATTTGGTGCTGGCGGAGAGGCGCACATCCGCTGCTCTTACGCCACAAGCATCAGAAACATTGAAATGGCTATCGAGCGCATCGGTGCATTTGTTCAATCGCTGGACCGCAGCGATCGGCGCCTTCGTTCAATCACCGGATCGCAGTGATCGTAAGAGGGGAGGGGCTTGTCCCCTCCCGTTATACAAGGGGACACCTACAGATACAGCGCCTCAATCTAACGGCATCTTAAATGGCAAACGCCGAGCTGGTCCTTCTGCCAGTACTTTCTCAACAGCCTTGATGAAATCTTCTCGATGTGGAGGTTTCCCATGAAAGAAAACTTCCCGTCCTCTCAAATAGCATTGACCTAAGTCTTCCCAAGAGTCAAATTTGAGCTGAATTTTTCCCGCAATAGGCATAATTCTCTGCCAGGCCTCTTGCTCGCTGAGGTAGTGCGCATTAACCCCAACCTGGCAAAGCACGATAGATCGAACAGACTGAAATGCAGCCATGTCTTTTGGAGAATTTTTCGTCTCTGCCTCAAAGGATGTTATTCGTTTGAGGAGAGAATCTCGATCCGGACAATTGAAATTTTTTGCCAGAAATTTTCTCGCGTGGCTAACTTCGTTTGGGTTCCACGCTTGCAACTTCTGGCAACGAAAGGCGTCCTGAGACAATTTCTCCAGCCATATAGTTCCACATGCCAATGCCCAGGTCTGTTGGGCAGTTAGCGTACTTTCAAATTTCGGCCACTGGATGCTTTGACCTGGCTTGAGCTCTGTGAGCTGAGGACGGACAATGCTGATGCTTTCATCATATTTGCTTGCTGAAGGCGCTTTGGCAACTTTCAAACTAACAGAGAAGTTGTGCCAGCCAAGCCTTTGTGCAGTTTTGCGATCTTTGCTTGCTTCACTGGTGCTTCCGACCAGTTCCAAAGCTATGGCTCGAGTCGCGTATGCATCGGCAAGGAAGTTGTCCAAAGTAATTGCCCGGTTGCAATCTTCGATGGCATTTGTGATCTTCTGCTGACGCAGAGAAATTCTGGCCCGGTTTACGTAATTTATCGGTAGGTCCGGAGTCAACTTGAAAGCGGCGATGATACGCTTTTGCGCAGCTTCTGATCTACCTAGCTGATCTTCTACGACCGCCAGGAATGAATTGCTAGCGGCAGAATCTGGATCGCTGGCAATCGATTTCTTTAAATCGGACTCGGCGCTATTTAGCTGACCCAAGGGAATCTCTGTCATTGCCCGTTGAAAGTAGCCCGGGCCGAACCAAGGCTCAAGACTAGTAGACGTGCTGTAACTGGCGGCAGCATCTTCCCAACGCCCTGCGGCTCGGTACATTTCCCCGCTGAATCGGTTAGCACGAGCTGGATAGGGATCTAGTGACAGGGTTTGCTTGATGCAACGCAGAGCAGCAGGCATATTATTTCCGGAAGCATTGATACAAGCCAGATATGCCCATAATGTCGGCTCGTTTTTGTGGAATTGCAACGCTCTATTTAAGTCTTCGCGCGCTGGCTGCAACCGATGCATGTGCAGCAACACCACTGCACGATCTCGGTAAGCAAAGTAGAGAGTATCAGCGCGTTGGGTTTGATCCTCTATCTTTTTTGCCGTTTCGATTTGTTTCTCGGCACAATCGAGAGCTTTCTGATGATCGCCAAGAGCGTCGTAGGCCGCGCCCATTGCCTCAATGGCATGGGTGTCATTCGGTTCCAAAGCCAGTGCCTTTTGCGCATCAGTTATGGATTCGTGATAGCGCTGCATGTGGTTCTTGACCGAAGCACGCTGGGAAAACCCATAGTTCCAGGTCGGAAACAGTTCGATCATTCGATTGGTGTCAGCGAGAGCCAGATCCATTTTGTGAATGAGTTCATACAAGGTGCTTCGGTAGAAGTAGGCCCAGCTGTTAAGGCTGTCAAGTTCTATGGCTGTGGTGAAGTCGTCAATGGCATTGTCACGCTCATCCCTGGCGCGATGGAACATAGCTCGGTCATAGTATGCGTCGGCATCCTTGGGATCCGTCTCAATACTGGCATTTAGATCCGCCAGGGTCCTGCCGTTTACTTTGTCTGGACGATATGGAGTGAGCTCTTGTTTCAGATTGTCCGGACGATCTAGCGGAGGCTCTTGTTTCAATTTTATGAGATAACCTGCGCCCACTCCCAGGAGCACAATACCGGCAGCTACGATACCGGCTGTCCGAGGCTTGATGCTGAATTTTGATTGCAGCCTGAAGCGCGGAAGTTGTCGCTGGATCGACTTTCCCTCGGCTACGCGCGTGAGGTCTGCAAGCAGCTCTGACGCGTTTTGATACCGGTCCGCCGCTTCCACTTCCAAGCATTTGAAAATGATTCTTTGCAGTTGCCTAGAGATCGGTTTTCCTGCTTGTGCAATAGAATTTGGCTTTTCATTGAGCGCCTTAAACAAAGTTGCATAGACGGTATCGCCCTTGTGTGGGGGTTGTCCCGATAAGCATTCATACATTACAGCGCCAAGGGAATAGACATCAGAACGAGCATCGACAGGATTTGACTGGAACTGTTCCGGACTCATATACAACGGTGTGCCGATCACCTCACCTGTTTGTGTCAGGCATTGACTGACGTCCGTATTTGCAATCTTGGCTAAACCAAAATCGAGAACTTTGGCTGAAACATTACCTGTAGTTTCGGCCTTCATCATGATGTTGCTTGGCTTTATGTCCCTATGAACAACTCCTGCAGCATGGGCCTGTGCAAGCGCTTCGCAAACGTCTATGGCCATTGCAACAGTTGCTTCCGGGCCTTGAGCTGGTGCTGGAAAATTTTGGTCTTCGGGCATACTAGCTATTCGTCCTTGGGCAAATGTTTCATCTATCGGCGTTCGCTAATGGCGGCCGCTAGTCTGCAAGCGCCGTTAAGGCGTCGCGATTGCGTTCCCCTGTGCGAATGTTGACTGCCTCCGAAAGCTGAGTGACAAAGATCATGCCATCGTCTTCTTGACGTGTTGAAACACAGGCGAGAATGGCACTGATTACCATGTCTGTGTGCTCGTCCAGCACTGCAATCTCAAATTTGCTGCGCGGGGTCAGATAATCGGATTGCCCTTCGGCGCCTTGACCATACCCTCTAGCGTCGGAAACGGTAAACCCTGTAATTGAAACTTGAATCAGAGCCCGTGACAGTCGATCAACCATGAATGGTTGAATAAGGGCTGTTACCAATTTCATCAAATTACCTTCCCGTGTACCGTGCGGAACTCACTCTAATCGTTGCAGCATTTCACCCTGAAGCTCCAGGCTTCCGTGGGCAACTACAGTTTCTCCTTGAGACACCCCTGATAACACCTCTACGAACTTTCCGAATGTTTTGCCAATGTCAATTTTTCGTTCTGTGTAGGCATTGGCACCAGTTTGTACATAGGCAACGTATGTTTCACCAGTCTTTTGCACAGATTCCAACGGGATTGCCATGATGGTTAACTGTCCCGTCTGGACGGTGAGCCTACCGAACATTTTTGGTCTGAGCAACAGCTTCTCATTGTTCACAATGACGCGTACTTTGAGCGTGCGCGTATCAGCAGAAACGTTAGTGGCCATGTAATCAACTTTGCCGTTGAACGTTGTGTGCGGGAAGCTATCCACCGAAACAGTTGCCGGGTTACCAACCTGCACCTTCTCAATGTCCTTTTCATAGACGTCCGCCATTACCCATACTCGGGACAGGTCGGAGACGATGAAGAGGCTGTGTACGTTGTCTATCAACTGACCGATGTCCGCGTCTCTTTCGCTGATTACACCGCTGCGCGGAGAACGCAGATCGAACGTGTTGTCGATGTGCTTGCTTTGTAAAAGCCGTTCTACTTCTTCCGGGTGAACGCCGAACAAGCGCAGGCGTTCGCTTGCAGAGGTAATCAAAGCTTGTCTTTTGGTCTTAAGTGACTCCAGTCTGGCCATTGAATGGTCTACATCTCGCTTTGCTGCATCGACGTCCGCTTGGGCTGCTATGCCCTCCGCCAACAGTTGTGTTTTGCGGTCGTAGACGGAGCGCGCTAACCTGTCGTCCACCTTGGTCTCTGCAATGTCGGCATCAAGGCTGAGCACATCGCGCAATAAATCGGATTCTACCTGGGCAACCTCATCGCTGCGGATTTCAGCCATAACCTGCCCTTTGCGAACAATCTCGCCTAGCTGTGCCGGGGCTTTTTCTATCCGTCCCGGCATCAGCGAAACGACCGGTGTCGTCAGATTGGTGTCAGGCTCAATCTGTCCGCTCAAGGTAAGTATCTCCGGTACCGTCACGCGCTTGACCAGAGCAACGGTTAAATTGAATTGTTTGCCTTCCTTTGGATCCAGATTTATGAGCGGCGAAATCTTTGCGGACGTACTTACTATCGGCGCCTTTGTGACGGCATCGACACAGCCGGTTAAGGCCATGCAGGCGATCAAAAGTGAAGCTGCTCTTTTCATTACGCGTGCTCCGGGTCGCTTACCGTTGTGCCACCTGTGACGTCTGGCAACGCCAGCAGCTGCGGATCATCAACGACAGTTTCTTTCTTGACTGCCTTCTTGCCACCACCACTTGGTTTAGGCGCGAATGTAATGTACAGTGCCGGTAATACGTACAGCGTCAAAATGGTGCAGGAAATCAATCCGCCGATAATCACGATCGCAAATGGTTTTTGTGTCTGTGATCCGATTTCATTTGAAAATGCAGCCGGCAATAACCCGGCAGCTGCAATCACGGCAGTCATCAGCACTGGACGAACGCGAATCAATGCCCCTTTGTAGACTGCTTCCTTTATTTCCATTCCTGATTGCCTTAGCTCGTTCACGAACGACACAAGAAGTATGCCATTCTTGACTGCCAAACCGAATAATGCAATCAAGCCTACCCCGGCCGAAATAGAGAAGTAGGTGTTTGTGCCCCAGAGGGCCAAGATCGCACCTATGGCTGCCAGAGGCACAACCGAGAACATGACAATGGCGCCGCGCAGTGTACCGCAAGCCAGATAGAGAATGGTCATGATTACAACAAGTGTAACCGGCAGGATCATTGCCAGCTGCTGGGAAGCTTCTCTTTGGCGCTGAAATTCCCCGCTCCACTGCACTAAGTAGCCAGCGGGAAGATGAATTTCAGCATTTACGCGCTTCTGCGCATCAGCCACTGCATTGGCAAGGTCGCGTCCGCGGACATTAGCTCGAATTGTGGCAAGTCGAGAACCAGCGTCGCGCCAGATTTGCGTTGCTCCAGCTGTCTGCGTTACCGTTGCTATATCCGACAGCGGAATCTTGATTCCTCTGGGGCTGTCTATCAGAATTTCTTTCAACGCGTCTTGCGATGATCTGTATTCCGGTGCCAGCCGAACGATGACATCGAACCGCCGCTCATTTTCCAGAACAGTGGTGGCAGTTTGTCCGCCAATTGCAATTTCCACAAGAGAACGCAAATCATCGACACTCAACCCATATCGCGCTGCTTTATCACGATCGAATTGAATGCTTATCTGAGGCTGCCCGAGCAGCGGATCGACGATGACATCCACTATTCCCGGAGTGGACATCATGATGTTGCCAACTTTGTGTCCGATAGCATCCAGTTTTGAAAGGTCCGGTCCTGATACTTTTGCTACCAGAGATCCTTGGACTCCTGATAGAGCCTCGTCCAAGGTTGTTTGAATGTATTGAGTGAAGTAATAACTTACGCCCGGAATTGTTTTGAGGTTGTTTCGAATATCAGCGATGAGCAGGTCTTTCGTTTCATGGAACTGCGGGCGCCATTCTTTGGCCGGTTTCAAATCGATATAGTATTCATGGTCTGAGGATTTGGATGGATCTGTACCGTCGTCCGGCCCGCCTGCTTGTGACAGGACCTGGATGACTTCTGGGTATTTCATCAGTTTTCTGCGAATTTCATTTGCTACCCGTACTGATTCTCCAAGGGTGACACTTGCCGGCTTTATGGTGGCACGCAGCCAGATGTTGCCCTCCTCAAGGTGAGGCAGAAATTCACTGCCAATGTTCATGAAAAGAACGATGGCACCGGCAAAGAATGCCGTTGCGCTGCTAATTACAAGCCAGCGGTGTCTGAGTGCAAAGCCCAGAGTTGGTTTATACACGAATCTTGCACCATGAATCACTGGGCTTTCTTTTTCAGTGATCGGTTTGGACGTAAGGAAGAGCGAACACAATACGGGAACGAGGGCAAGCGCAGCAACACCGGCACCAACTAGAGCCGTCACCATCGTTGTTGCAAGCGGTCGGAACAGCTTGCCTTCCACACCGCCAAAGCTGAAGATCGGTAAAAAGGTTGCGATGATCACTGCAATGCCGAAGATGATTGGTCCGCCAACTTCTCTTGCCGACTCATTCAAAAGAAACAGTCGAGCGCGAGGAGTTAGATTGCGTCCCTCTTCCGAAAGCCGCCTCATAATGTTTTCCGTCATCACAATGGCGCTGTCGACAAGTATTCCAAAATCGATGGCGCCAAGGCTAAGGAGGTTCGCCGGCACCCCGAACAGGTTCAGGCAGATAAACGCCACCAGCACTGATAGCGGTACTACGCACGCAGTGATCAGTGCTGCGCGAACATCTACCAAAAACACCCACAGCAGGATTACGACCAATGAAATCCCGAGAGCAACGTTGGTTCCCACCGTTTTAAGCGTTTGCTGAATCAGTTTGGAGCGGTCGTAGAGAATCTCAAGCGTAACTCCAGGAGGGAGTCGCTTAATAATGCTCGGCAGGCGTTCGTAAATGTTCTCAAGCACTTTGGAAGGATTTTCGCCCCGTCGAAGCATGACTATCCCTTCTACAACGTCATCTTCTTCGTTCCTGCCTACTTGACCGCGACGAACCGTTGCACCAACTGTTACCTTGGCCACATCGCCTACCTTGATGGGAACACCGAGGGCATTAGCCTTGATCACGATACTTTTGATGTCGTCGATGGAAGTAATTAAGCCCAGCTCTCGTACGATTAGCGCGTGTCCATTGTGTTCAATGATGCCGCCGCCGGAAGTGGCGTTAGCGCGTGAAATTGCATCGAAAAGTTCCTTGAGCGTCAGAGCTTGCGCTCTAAGGCGCAATGGGTCGATGCTCACTTGATATGCTTTTGTTTGTCCGCCTTGACTGACAACTCCTATGACACCGGGTATTTGACGAAATTGTTTTTCCAGGTCCCACTGCTGAATCGCGCGCAAACCAGCTGCTGAGTAGTATTGGCTGTGAAGCGAGTAGCGGAATATTTCACGAAGAGAACCTACGTCTGGCTCCAACCTTGGTTTGGCGTTAGCCGGCAAGTCCGCCGCTTGAATTCTCTCCAGCACTTGTTGCCTTGCCAGTGTTGTTGATATTGACTCATTGAATGTCGTCGTTATTACCGACAGTCCATAAACTGAAAGAGAACGCAGCGAGTTCTGACCGGGAATACCATTCAATTCCTTTTCAAGCGGGATCGTGATGAAACGCTCCACTTCTTCCGGACCCTTTCCGGCAAACAAAGTGATGATTCGAACTTGCGGGTTGGCAAGCTCTGGATAGGCCTCCAGCGGCAGAATCTTCCAGCCTATGATGCCGGCCATAATTACAATGAAAGTAGCTACCAGTGTCAGGTAGCGAGCTTTCAACGCGGCATTGATGAAATGGCTTATGACACCCTGCAAACCATCACCATGAGTAACATCGGCCTAATTGTCCACCAGAACAATACGGAAATGCGCAGGACCGCGACATTCTTACATTCTGTTGGCAAAAATCATGTTTTGTCGACGATGTCTGTTCATGCCGGAAAGACAAAATTGTTGAGAGTCGATAATAATTGCCGATTTCCAGAGCGGTGACAATGCGATCTGAGCCCGGCGTTACTTGGCTAATTCTTGTCGGAATCAACGGGAGAAGGCCTGAACTTTATGGAATTTCGCAACGAGCGGACGACGTCCAACGGAGTTGGGCGACCATGAACTGGTTCCCGGTTTATCCGTCGATAAAGTGCCGGCAGTAAAAAGAGCGTAATTAGCGTAGATGTGAGCAAGCCGCCGACGACTACTGTGGCAAGGGGCCTTTGTATCTCAGAACCAGTTCCAGTCGAGAATAATTTTGGTAGCAGACCCACCATCGCGACTGTGGCCGTCATCAGTACCGGTCTCAGTCTTATGAGCGCCCCCATTCGGACTGAGTCATCAATGGTGTGTCCTTCTCTTTGGAGCTGCATCATGTAACTGGTAAGGATAACTCCGTTCTGAACTGCTACACCGAAGACAGCAATGAAGCCGATCAGAGCCGGAACGGATACCGGTTGATGCGACAGCCACATTGCTATGATGCCACCGGTGGTGGCAAAAGGCACGTTCAGCATGATCAAGGCAGCGTTTTTTGCGGAATTGAACGTGAAGTAGAGCAGGACGAAGATGAGGGCCAGCACAATAGGCACCACGATCATCAGTCGTGCCATCGCCCGCTGTTGATTCTCGAATTGCCCGCCCCAGACGATTGAATAGCCGGCAGGAAGCGAAACTTTCTCCGACACAGCTTTTTGCGCAGCTTTGACCCAGCTGCCCATGTCTGTTCCACGGATGTTGACCATGACTGCTGCGCGTCGCTGTCCCGCTTCACGATTGATCAGTATCGCCCCCATGTCGAGCGTCACCTGCGCCACTGACCGCAGGGGCAACTGTGCGCCGGAATCAGTTGGAATCATCAGGTTGCCGATTGCTTCTGGTGATGTTCGTTGCGGTTTGTCTAGCCGCACCAAAATATCGAAACGCTTGTTGCCTTCGACTACTTCAGATACCACCTTCCCGGCCAGCGCGGCTTGAATGATTTCCTCTACGTCATTCACTAAAAGACCATGCCGAGCTAGTTCCGAGCGATCTAGAGTTATCTTGAGTTGCGGGGCGCCGGTGATCGGTTCTCGACTTAGATCTGCTGTTCCAGGGACTGACTTGACCGCTGCTGCAACTTGAGTTGCCAGCTTATCGAGCGTATCTAAGTTGTCACCGCAAATTTTGATACCGATATCAGCCTTGATTCCGCTGAGAAGGTCGTCAATCATGTCTGCAATTGGTTGCGAGAAGCTGAACATCACCCCGGGAATGGCAGTTACTTCTTTTGCCATGCGCTCGACCAGGTGTTCTTTGTTTGGATCCTTCCAGGTGCTCTTCGGTGTCAACCCAACGTACATGTCGGCGGCATCAATCCCTTCGGCATCAGAACCCATGCCCGAGCGTCCAATGCGCGTCACCACGACGCTCACTTCCGGAAAGCTTTTAATAATCTTTTCGGCAGCCGTTGCGTATTCGGAGGTCTTTGTATGTGCGATGCTGGCCGGCATCCTCATGCGGAGCCATATGGATCCTTCATCAAGGCTCGGCATGAATTCAGAACCGAGGAAAAAGAACAGCGGAAGCGTAACGGCAAGAACTGTCGTCGAAAATGATGCAAGCATTATCGGGCGGTCTAATGCGAGGCTCAATAGCTTCTGATATTTGTCAGAGACCCAGGATAGAGCCGGGTTATGCGCTTCGTGAATTGGACCACGAAGAAACCAGAAGCACATTAGTGGTACAGCGGTAATCGATACCAGCAAAGCTCCGAGAATGGCATAAACGAACGTTAACGCCAGAGGGATGAACATCTTCCCTTCAACCCCTTCAAGGGCGAATAAAGGCAAGTAGACAGCAACGATGATCAAAATTGCAAAGCAAACTGGTCTTCCTACTTCTTGCGTTGCCGCGATAATAACCTCCAACCGCTCTACCGGTTGGCGCTGCTTATTTTCTGAATATAGATGCGAGAGTTTCCTGTAGATATTTTCAACGACAACAACCCCGGCATCCACGACCACACCGAAATCGACAGCCCCCAGCGTCATCAAGTTGGAGGACAGTCCGGTGAACTTCATCAACACAAAACTGAAAAGCAGTGACAGTGGAATTACAATGGTGACAATCAAGGCCGTCGGGATGTGCAGCAAAATGGCGGCAAGAATAACGATCACAAGACCACCGCTGAAGAGCAAAATCTCCTTGACCGTTTCTGTAGTCTTATCTACCAGTTCCTTTTGATTGTAGAACGGCGTAACGTTGATCCCCGGAGGAAGTTCTTTGCGGATTTCTTCCAGGCGCTCTTCAACTTTCTCGACCACCTGTTTGGTGTTGGCGCCCTTTCGTGTCATCACGATTCCAACTACGCTTTCACCGTTGCCGTTCATCGAGGCGGAACCTCTTCTTAAGGCCGGTCCGATTTCCACTCTTGCGACGTTCTTCACTAACACGGGCGTCCCGTTGACGGCTTTGAGGACGACATTTCCGATATCGTCAACGGTGCTCACGCGACCGAGCCCACGAATCATCACTTCTTCGTCGCCAGCTTCGATAAAACTGCCACCGATATTTTGGTTACTTGCACTGATAGCTTCGGTGACGGCCCTTAGTGAAAGACCATAGCTCCTCAGTTTGTTTTGATCCACATAGACCTGGTACTGCTTGATGAAGCCACCATAACTGACGACGTTACCCACTCCGGATACGGATAAAAGTCGCTTTGCAATTACCCAGTCTTGAATTGTCCTAAGTTCGATAAAATTGTACTTGTCGCTTGATACCACATACATGAATACCTGGCTAAAGCTGGATATGACCGGTCCCAAGGCCGGTTTTGGCACGCCCGGTGCAAAGGTCAGACCGTTCAGACGTTGCTGGACGAGCTGCCGTGCAAAATAAACGTCGCAACTATCTTCGAAGATTGCAGTTACGACGGAAAGTCCATCTTCGGAAGCGGAGCGAACGTTCTGCACAAACGGAAGCCCGTTCAATGCGTATTCGATAGGCACAGTTATCAGCGACTCGACTTCTTCTGTCGCCATGCTCTCCGGTTCGGTGATGATCTGCACTTGAACATTGCTTACATCTGGAAATGAATCACTAGGTATCGTCAGTACTGAATAGATGCCCGCCACAATCAGTGCCACGAGCAGCATCACTGTGATCGCTCGTTGCGTCAGTGCAAAGTGGATGATTCGTTCGATCACTGCGTTCTCATGTTCCTGTCTGTGCAGCTTACCGTCATCGTCCGTAGACCATTGAAGTTTTCAAAAGCAAGCTGCCTGTGGTAGCAACATGTTCGCCTTCGTTCAAGCCTGTGAGTGCCTCGATATATCCTTTAAACTGTCGTCCGACTTTGACTTCTTTCTGTTCAAAGCCGTCTTTAACCTGAACATATACGACCTTTTGCCCGTCCCGCTCATGCAGCGCTGCTTTGGGGAACGAAAGAACCGATTGCGTCGGTCCGGGCAGATCAATTTCGGCGAACATGTGAGACTTGAGCTTGTGTTCTGGGTTACTTAACTTCGCCCGGATGGAAACCGTTCTGGTATTTGGATTGACCCGTTCACCAATAAAGCTGATGATGCCGGTGAAGATTTTGTCCGGATAACTGGCTACAGTCACCTTGACGGGTCCATTCAGTCTGGCGTAGCGCATATCGATTTCAGGCAAATCGACAGCGACTATGACCTCGGAAAGATCAGTTACCGTGAATAAATTCTTGCCGGGATCAACCATCTCGCCGACAGCCACGTGCTGATCTGCAACTACTCCGGACATCGGACTGAGCAGAGGGATTTCGGCGACAATGTGACCGGTTGCTTCCACTTCGGCAATCAAGCCTTGCGGCAGCCCGGCAAATGCCAGTCTCTGCCTTAGAGTCTCGACGTGGCGCTTTTCCCTGGCCATCTCGGCTAATGCCAGTTGATAGTCTCGCTTCAGCATACCTTTGTTTTGAAAAAGCCTGTCTTCGCGTTGCAGAGCGCTTTCAGCTTCTTTGAATTCGAACTTCAGTTTTTCCAGATTTGCCTGCGCTGCGATGAAATCTTTGGCCGAGGCAATCTTTTCACTATAAAGTTCTTGTTGCCTCTGAAATTCCCCGGTGGCCCATTTTAGCTGCACTTTCATTTGTTCAAAGTGGCTTCGCGCTGCCAGCAAGCCTTTTGGTCGCTGCAGATGCTCTTCATAGATTTGTCTTTCTCTTTCGTTGTGAGAACGGGCAATTTCCAGTTTCGAGCAGGCCTCGATCAATTCCGCTTGCAGTTCGCTAATGTCATGGCTATCGACTGTCGCCAGAATTTGTCCTTTGCAAACAGCACTGCCAAGGCCGGCTTCAATTTTGAGAACGCGCCCGGAAAAACGGGTGCTAACATCAACTTCTCTTGAAATTTCCGGTTGAATTCTGCCAGTCAGATGCAAATCTTGAGAGAGATATTGTTTTCTTACAGCTTCCGTTTCTATATGAGCAGCTCGCACACCTTGTTCAGATACGGAGACCATAGGCACTTTGGCCGATGCATCCTGAGTTGGCGGAACAGCGCCAGGGCTACACGACGCGAGCATAACCCCGGCTCCAAACAGCATGGCACAACTTAAGATTTGATAGAGGCTATGAAGACTACGGCGATTCTTGAAAAACATTGGCTTTAGTGACTCCGCGGAATTACCGATCACTGAATAAGTAAACTGCGTCTTTTCGTAAATAGATCGATGATTAATGCGCGTTAGAAAGAATAGCGAAAGATTACAATGCATCGATGGTTTTGCTTCGTTCTGGCAGCGCAAAGCCGGTTAGATCCGATAGAGATTGCATTATATCCCAAGTGGTGATATCAGTATCGACGTTCGGTGTGATTGGCTTTCCGATGCGGGCATGAGCCTTGCCCCACTTCGTATTGGTGCCGGTGATACCAACTGGTACTATCAAGGCTTTGTTTGCCTTCGCGAACCAAGCCGGTCCGGTGTGCGGTTTTCCAAGCACACCTGGATTTTTGTTGCGTGTGCCTTCGATAAACATGCCGAGAGCCCAATCGTGGGCGAAGACATTTTTCACCGCTTTGAACGTGGATTTCTCGGGTTTGTCTCTATCGACGGAAATGGCGCCGTAACATATGATCCACTGTTTCAGTCCGGGAACCGTGTACAGTTCTTCTTTTGCCAGAAATGCCAGTGGAATGTCAGTTGCCGTGGCAAGCAGTGGCGGATCCGAATTGGATAGGTGATTTGCCACCACCACTAGTGGCGTTCCCGTGGGTATATTTTCTCTTCCAGTTATTTCCAGGCGATGTTTGATTGCATAAATTGTCCCGAAGAAATATCGCGCGGTCGCTCGGTAGAGCAGTGTGCGAGCGGGCGTATAAGCATTAGGATCAAACTGAGCCGGCACGGCGGTTAAGGTTTCGCTGCTGCAGCTGGTCTTGGAAGCGTAATTCGAACGATTGAATTATCTTCCTGCTGGCTGACGTACAAGTTACCGTCGCGGTCAAAGGTTAGGTAATAGGGCCGTTTGAAACCAGTAGCAACCAGAGTGGATACGCCCGCTGGATTGATTTTGGCTACGGTCCCGCTGTTGTAATTGGCCACGTAGACGTTGCCGAAATCATCGGTGGCCAATCCAATCGGTCCACGCAAGTTGGTGCCGCTGCTGAATTGTGTGCGCGTGCCATCGGGTGCAATTCGTTCAATGCTGTCTTTGCCATAATTTGCCACGTACAGATAGCCGCCTCGATCGAACGAGAGTCCGGCCGGAGCGTTGAATCCGGTCGCCACAACACGCAATGTGGAGTTTGCCAGAACAGGTACCGGGTTAGGGCTTGCTGCTGGGGTTGCTGGAACCGGAGCAGCAAGCGGTTGGGCTGGCTGTGCAACAGGTGACTGGGCCGAGATGAGCTGGTCAGGTTGCCCCGTCGGCGGTGCTGTTGGCTGCAACGTCGGCTGCAATGTCGGTTGCTCCGCGTAAGCTGGCTGCGCTGTTGGCGCAGTTGCTGGGCGGAAGGGATTTTCCGAGACTAACTGCGGCGGTTGGGTATTGGCAGGTTGAAGGAAAGGGTTTGTGGATTGGGGGGGCGCGGCATACTGCTGCCCTTGCGGTGGTGCGCTGTTCAGTTGTGCCAATCGACGCTGGGCGTCAGCGAAGTGCATGCTGTTTGGTGCAATGTTCGATAGATGCTGACGAGAATCTTCCGGTCTGCCCAGGTCCTGAAGAATGACACCTAGCTGGTAGTGGGCATCTGGGTCGGAAGGTTTGATGCGCAAGACTTCTTCAAATCGTGGAATCGCTTCTTTGCCACGTTTTTGGGACTGAAAGATCACTGCCAGGTTGTATTGAGCATCTGCCAGGTTGGGATCGATGTCGCATGCGCGCTTAAAGAAAATGACGGCGGCATCGATACTGCCTTGCTTGTAGGCTGTAATACCCAGGTTGTACATCATGACGGCTTTAGGGTTTGCCTGGCCGCCCATGAGAGCATCTGGTGCCGCCTGAGTTTGAGGCGGGGCAGCGGATGCAGCAATCGTTGAGCTGAGACCGACGGTAAAGGCTATAATCAAATAGAAGACATTTCTCATAAGCACTCTTTTATCAAACGGCTCCTGACAACAGTGAGCGGCGGAATAATGCCTTCAGCATAGCCGAACTCGGGCATTGCAACTGATATGTTCATGAATATAGCCAGTCCGAACCGCCCACTCATCGGCGAAGTATGGCTACTCATGGGTATACATAGAATGGTAAAGGTTTTTTTGCCGATTAAACGCAAAAGTAATCAATTCTCAGGAGACCGCCCAATACATGCGAACACTGGGTCATATCATCACTTCTGCCGGCGTCGGGCTGGCTACCTATCACCGCTATAAGTCGCCAGGGGCGGCTTTTGCCAGCTTTATGGCTGGCTGGCTGATAGATTTAGACCACATCGTCGACTATGTTCAGGCCCACGGGTGGAAGCTGAACTGGGACCATGTTAATGAGGCCAAGCATGAGCATTACAGTGGCAAGCTCTTCTTGCTACTCCACTCCTATGAGCTGATTGCGCTGTTTTTCTTGCTCTTTCGTAACCCGGCTAAGCATCCTTATCGTGTGGGTATTACAGCTTCGCTGCTGACACACCTGCTGTTGGACCAGAAGTGCAATCCCTGTCGAAAAGCCGGAACGTACTTTCTTTCAAATCGTATTCGCAAGCGCTTCGATGTTAAGCACCTGCTGCATGCAGCTGATACGCAGCGCGAACGCCACGAACACTGATTTAGGCGTTGACCGACCGTTGTAGAGGGGTGGCGCCATGCGCCACCTTTTTTTTAGCTGCCTTGCATGAGATTCTGCGACTAGTCCGAAAAACGGGCGGCCCACGAGCCGCCCGTCAAGTCATGTAGTTATGGCATGTGGCATTAGCCTGCAGTCGGCGGTACGGTCAATTTGACTATTGGAAAGGTGTAGGTCTTAGACACCGGAAAACTGGCTTTTACAATTTCGGCTCCGAACAGGCTGAAGGGAGCTATTGATCGGGCATTCATGGTTGTCGTAACTGTGACGAAAGGACTTACGCCTTCTGGAGGAGTGCCGTTGAAATCGTTGTATTTGACTCCAAGAAGGCTTGGCGTCCGCAGCAGATTGCCATTTTGTGCGTAGCTCTGCAGAATTTTACTGGCCAGGTTTTGTGCTTCCACGGACGAACCACCTTGAGCGGCCGCACGTGCGGCGTCTCTACATGCTCTGTCGTTGACACCGTAGGAGATCATCGCTGCGCCGATATTCAAAGCAAATAGAGCCATTCCGATCATGATCAATGATGCCATTGCTATTTCAGCCAGTCCTGTTCCCTTGCAATTACGATTTTTGTTTTTCATACCGCGAGTCATTGTCATTGCTCCTATTGATTCAAACCTTGGGGATTTTCGGACATTGCTCTGCCCATATAGGTCACCAGCAGTGGTGCCGTGACTCCGGGGATAACGCCGAACAGCGTGGGGCTCATTTTGATCAGCGGCTCTACCCTGCCCACAACTACAGTTTCGATTTGGTAGATGTTTCTTGAGCTATCCGCTGGAGCCGCAAGCCTGGTCGACGAGCGACTAACTCCACCTGCCAGCACTGGCGTCGTAAGGATGACGCAGTTTACAGAACCAACGGTCAAACCGGGAAACTGTCTTACTGAGCTGATAATCGCTTGAGTAGCTGCCTGAAGCGCCGAAGGCTTTTCCGCGGTCCCTGCCGAAAATGTCTTGGCCTTGGCTGCGGACTGGGCTGCATTCTGGACAACCGCGTTCATTAAGGCCGAGCGCAGGGTCAGCGTGGAAATTGAAAGCATCGGCATCAACATAAGCACGAAGATAAACCAGAGCATTATCGGCAGCTCTGCCAAAGTGGTGCCTTTCCTCGTTCTGCATTTGACGTTCGTAGTCTTGTTCGAAACTTGGAAACTCATCATCTTCGCTCCATGTGCAGTTGTCGTCGCCTTCCTCTTTGATAACGAAACGAACTGCGCGATTAGCAGTAGATGAAGTAATTCAAATAAAGCGGGTGGAGCATGTGCTCCACCCGCCGGTAGTCTGATTCTTGCGCAGCTATTCGACTAGTTGGCTCAGTTGTCGAGCGATACTTGCAAACGCAGAACGTAAGTTGGCAGCATTGGTAACCGGGAAAAATTTGCTTCCGTTGCCGGCTATTTTCGCCATTCCCTGGGGAGTATCATCACCAAGTATTCGGCGCTGAAGGGCAAGCTGTGATGGATCTTGCGCTAGTCCGACGGTGTAAACGGCGATTCCACGAGTACGTGCCTTTTGGGCAGCAAGTATGCAGTTTTGCTCTGGGTCGCCGCTCAACGGTCCACCGACAGTGGGCTCACCATCAGTGAATACGATCACTGCTTTTTTGGCGTTCGGCCGGCTTTCGTTGGTGAACATTTCTATGGCGCGGTCGCACGAGCCACCAATGTTTGTGCCGTCTGACGCCACCAGGTTAGTTAGGGCTCCTTTGACTTCGTCAAAATTGGTTTGAGCTTCCAATTTTTTGAGTAGGATGGCTGGCAAGGGGAATATTCCAATCCCACCTGCCGGGAAGTTAGTGGCAATGTTTGAATCGTTTTGCGTTGAGGTGGATGCACTTCCGACGACATTGTTGAAAGTGACCAGAGCGAAGTGGGCGTTCGAGTTTTTATTCATAAGATCGAAGAATTCTCGGGCGGCATTCTTGGCATC
>JADYXS010000539.1 GCA_021772155.1 Candidatus Obscuribacter sp. | reverse complement strand
CTTGCTTGTCATTCCAGACGTTGTCCACGGTCCGCAGATAGAGCTTATCTGCCGCAGAAAACGAGCCACTCAAAAGTCTCATGCCCTGCTCGTCATACAACGAGGAACCCAGCGCCTTACGCATAGCGTCGGTCAGACGAATAGCAACAACCCTTTCAGCAGCCGGCATCTGACTCACAGCCTCCGGCAGAGTGCCGGATTGGTGGGCTTCAGCAACGGTTTTAGCAACTCTGGCAAGTTCTGGGTTCTCACGGAGAGCCTTGCTGATATCGAGAGCGATTTGCGCTTTATCCGGCCGAATCTGCGATGCATAGATATTGAGCTTATCGACAATGTCCTGTTTCCCGGAATCTCCCGCGGCCACCCGACCGAGAATTGCCTTTGCCACATCACGTTCGCTTGTGAACGAGTGTGCAAAATCCTTGTAGGCACTGGCCGAACTCACCAGGTTACCTAACGGACTAATCGCGCTGTAAGGAAGCCATTCGGCAAGTGGCGGCTTTGCTGAGCCAACAGAAGATATAAGTTTAATGCCTTGATCAAGCACCTCTTCCAGACGGACATCGAGCTTGCGCCGAAACTCCACAGCGTCTAAATACTTGGCACGCTCGCCCGCCGTGAGCTTAGACAAATCCACCGAGGTATCAGCGACGTCCTGGGCGCGCTCGAGCATTTTCTTCTCGTCCGGTCTCAGGTTGGAAAGAGCGGCAAGAACATTAGCTGTACTGTTGCCGTAATAGCGCTCGTTGTCGTTTATAACCTCAAAAACGCTTCTCTTCGCCCGTATCTCCGACGAGACAAAGACTCTTTGCCTGTAAAAATCGCGCGCCTCAACATCTGCAGAAAGTCTTTTTCCCTCGTCCCAGCGTTGTTTCTGCTCTGGACTGAGCCTGGTCGTGTCTGCGTCTTTCCCGAGTCTGATGTATGTCTCAAGTGATTGCAATTGCTCTTTCGCGAGTGTTTTCAGCTCGCCCGATACAAATATCTCCTTGCCACGCTCATACTTAGCTCGTTCTTCTGGCTTCATCCGTGCAGTATCCGATTCAATTCTGCACTTACGATCAACCAAAGCCAAACAGCGACCAAGTTCACTGGTTGGATCGTCAGGCGCACCATCGGCAAATGATTTCAAAACGGCTTCTACTTTTGCCCGATAGTGATCGTCAGTGCGAAGCCTTTCAAAATCGCCAACACTCATATCCTCGACGGTTTTCATGACCCTATCAGTAGTGGCGTCGTACACAAAACCATTCAGGTCGGCAAGGTCGGTAATGAGGCTCCCGCCACGCACCAGCATGTCTTCCCAGCGATGCACTTCGTAGTCATAGCCGGCCCGGGTCAAAGCGCCATGGATCTCCTTATAACGGTCGTAGGCAGACTGGGCATCGGGGGAAAGATTCTTACCATCCGGGTTGGACGCGTAAATCTTTTCACCGGCAATAAAGAGGTCCCGCTCAGGCTGGGACATGGTTCGAATAGTCAGGTCGATATGTTCTTCAAAATCACCATACAAGTATGTGCTGGACTCTCTGACCAGTTTATCGGCGCCGACAAAGCCATGTTTAAGCACATCCAGAGCTTTTCCAGCCTCAAGTCCAATACCTTTTTTGGAAACAAGGTCATCAGCAATGAGAGGGAAAGCCCTGTATATGGCACTTTCCGTCGTAGGCAGATTCAAATAAGCCTCTCGTTCTTTTTGCCCGGCCATTTTCCACGTTTCAAGAAACATGTCCAGATCCGGCTTAGCCAGCGCAATTTCGGACAATTTTTTGAAGTCCTCATACTTCAGCTTATCTGCGCCTTTAGCCAAAATCTGGCAGGCTTCCCTATCCGGCGGGTAAAGCGAAGCGATGGCCTGATCCAGGCTTACCTGCCCTTCTACCCCGGCCAGTTTCCGCCGCTCCGGAAACTCTTTTCTTATCGCATCCAGTTCTTGGGATGAACGACTAAACAGTACCGAACGAATCTCTTTCGTTGCATCGGCTTTAAAGGTCGCCGCCTGGTAGTTTGTATATGCCAGCGCCAGCGCCCCTGCATAATCAGCATGCTCATTATCAGGGCGTCTCAGCGCGTTAATTACCCTCATTTTTTCCGGGTCACGGCCGCTAATGATGCCAGCAAGCCTGACACCGGCATCGCTGAATACCGAGCGACCGCCCGTTATGTCCTTGTACTCATGCTCTATGGCCTGCCTCTGTCTCAAAGTCTTGTTTTCGAGAATTTTCTCAAAACCATCTACATCGACACCCCATTTACTGTTCAAACAGTCGTAGAGACCTCGGGCACTGGCATGTATCTCTGCATGCTTGAGAACATCTGCTGGTTTGTTCGGATACCAATATGTCTCATCGCCATTCTTGGCTTTGTAATGGTGCTCTCCTGTCGCCTCGTTAACATCAATAGTGCCTTGAAATTTGCCACTTCTGTCCGACTCCCATACATTGGCATCTTTAGTCGGGGTCCACGTCGAACCATCGGGTTTGGTAATTTCGGCAAGACGGCCAGCTTGCGCGTGCCCAGGAGGATGCCACTTGTAGTGGAATGATTCCCCTGTAGCTAAATTGCTGGACACAACGAGCTTGCCATCGGAGTTGTAGAGCTTGCTAAAGCTATTACCCGCGATCTCCTTGCTGCCGTTTGGAAAAATTGTCTTGCTGTCACCAGTGACGTTGTTATGATCTCGGAAAGTCAGCAATACCTCGCGGGTCGCTGCATTGACTGCAGCGCCAACTGAAAGCTCCCCATAGAACTTTTCCTTACTAGTTGTGTGCTGAAAAAACTCCTTGCCCGCCTCATCGGCCTGCAGTGACCACTTTCCTCTTCTATCGCTGAAACCCGTTCGCCTGTCTCCTTCATAGGTGAAGCTGCGCTGCTCGCCATCCTTGCCCTTACATTCCAGCACTCTTTTTTGCTCGTCAAAACGCGCAAAGGTACCATCTGTATTGGTAATTGACACTAAATGCGGTGGCTTCTTCTGATCGAATTCGCAAACAATCCCGCTATCCAGTTTAACGACTCGCTCGTACTGCGCCTCCGACTCGGGCAACCCGACGACATCGAAGGGATCCTGCTTAAGCTTGCTTGCATACAGCCCAATTAGATCTAATTGGGCCTGTAGCTCATCCTCGCTCAAAACCACCGACTCCGACGGACCGCTGCTGTCGGATCGATTATTGTTTGGCTCTGCACCTTGCTCGGTCGATTCGCCGTTTAACTCACGATCGAGCAAAGTTCTAAATGCTCTGATCTCATCGCTTTCAGCAAGTGGTCTGTGATCCAACTTTTGTCCGTAACCGTCCCTGGAATCGGCATTCGCGGCATACCGCACATTCCATAGTGCCGCAGGATTGAACTCACTATTGGAGGCGCTGCTGTACAGTCCGGTTGATTCATCAAAATTCAATACTCCGGTGCTGACAAGCTCGTCCATCAACTTACGCGTCACGGCCGATTTTTCAGCAAGCTTGCTCAGGTTTTCCAAATCACTTGCGCCATCCTGGAAAGTGCCGCGAGTCTGCTGAAAATCTCTAGCAAAGACAGTCAAATCCTTAAGGCCTCCGTAACCTTGAAGGAGCCGTGAACGGTTGTAGGCTTCCAGTTTCAACAGCGGCTCCATGCCGCCACCGGAAAAAAGATCTTGGAGCAGATTGGAGCTTCTCTCCTGCAGATGATTCTGCTCAATATCAGCAACGCCGCGCGAAGTGATGATTTCCGTTTGGACAGACAAAGGGCCCTTTTCAAAAAGTTGATTGAGAACTTGCGCTGCAAAGCCACCTGTTTCTCCATCTGCACGTTCCATGTGAGAAAGAGTCAGTAGTGAATCGAACCTGTCGCGCTTTGAATTTGGATCATTGCCGCCCATTGATCGTGCTAAATGACCAAGACATTCCAGCTTTTTAATGGTGGACAGATCTTCAAATGCCCCGACAGCATCGGGACTTCCGCTCATCGACTCGTTAACCAGCTTTTCAACGACCGCTTGTTGCTCGCTCTGACTTCCCTTGAGATACCGATCAACTGGAGTACCTGGCTTTACACCAGCGATTTCACCTTTTATCTGAGATCGAAGCAGCTCCGATTCAGGGGTTTGGGTAACCCCTGCTGAAGGTCCTTCCACAATCCTCTCCAGCCGCTTTTCCAAGGTGCCGCCAGAATCCGAGGTTGGATTTATTCCCTGACTCTGTGCGACCGCGGAAACTACAGCCTCTGGTGCATTTCTAGGCGTAGTCTCAGGAGCATCGCATTCTTCCCGTTCAGGTTTAGATTCGTTCGGCATAAGAGCTCCGAGCAAGCGGCACTCAAGATTTGTACCCAGTCAAAGGCATCGACCTGTTGACTCGACATACGATGCGGCGCAATGCGTCGAAACTACTAAAGCGTTACAGCGGCCGGGGATGACCAGACCAACAGACTGTCTCTCAAACCATTAGCTGTTTCAAGTTCGAGACGCCCGGTAAACGGATCGAACCAGAAACGAATCAAGGCCTTCCCGCTTCGGCAGCTTTCGGCAACAACGTCGAGGCAAAGCTTGATGATCGCTTTTATGTTCTCTGGTGCTCCCACAACGCCACTTCCGCCCACATGCTTGAAAGTGTTGATAATCTGTTGCCGATAAAGTCCGAAATTGCCGTTCTTGACCATTTTGAAGACTTTCTCCGCATCATATTCTTGCAAATCATTGAGACCGTGAGTGGACTCGAAAGGATTGGAAAAGAAGAGAAAACTTGACTCAGATCCAGCCTCTGTCACTTGAGCTTTCGACATCATTGAGCCCTCGCCAACCGACGAGTCCAGAATACTGAGGCAGATTGACCGTGGCCGGAACCTGTGTCACAAAACGGTCATCTTCCCAGAAGTCTTGCCAGGCAATGCCTTCAAGACATAGTCGACTAGAAATGCTAAGTCCCGCAACTGACTTTGTGACATCTGCAGATCGCCTGACCGCAAGCATCGGCTTAGAGAGAATCCGTTCGACGCCGGTCTAAGCTTTCCAGATGTAGCCACTTCCACGGACAGTATCCAGAGCACTAGTCCCAGCAGCTTCCTCAAGCTTGCGCCGCAATTTTTTTACGGTTGTGCGAAGTCCACCAACAGAAGCATCATCTGAATCACCCCAGACACGCTCCACAAGTGCTTCCGGCGAAAAAATCTCGCCGCTGTTCTGGATAAAAAACGCTAGTAAATTGAATTCGGTGGGCGACAAATTGAGTTCCTGACCTGCGGCTGTGACCTTGCGCGATAACGGATCCAGCACCACTCCGGCGCACTCCAGTGTTTCAACCAGGGGAACGGACTGCCGCCTCAAAAGTGCCCTGATCCGGGCGGAAAACTCTTCGGCCGAAAACGGCTTGGTTAGATAATCATCAGCCCCCGAGTCCAATCCGATTATTTTATCTTCTGTGGACTGTCTGCCAGTGAGCATGATTATCGGAGTTGTTCGATTGATCGAGCGAAATTCCCGGCAAACTTCAATACCACTCTTGAAGGGCATCTCCCAATCGAGGACAACAACGTCATAGGAAAACGAACGAAGAAACTCCAGGGCAGCAGCTCCATCGGCAGCAGTATCGACCGTCAGCTTGTCCTCATGCGTCAGCCACAACGAGAGCAT
>JADYXS010000538.1 GCA_021772155.1 Candidatus Obscuribacter sp. | reverse complement strand
GGCCCCTTACTGCTAGTTTCCTTTCCCTCTGCCTGCTGGCTCATTTGACCATAGGAGCTGCTCGAACTCCTCTTCTTTTGCGTTTAGTGGTATCTGCGTCTCAAGCGGCGGACTCGCTTGCTTGTGATCTTTTCCGCGCATCAGATGTGCTGAAGCGAAAGCCGTTAGCGGAATTGTACACACCAAACCAAGACTTCCGGTTAAGGCGGCGGCAATTTCTGTTGCAACCAAGTCCAAATTGAGAAGTTTGATTGACGGCATTTGCGCCATTAGCAACAGCAGTGGCAATGCGGAACCAGCATACGCCAGTATCAGCGTATTTGTCATCGTGCCCATGATGTCCCGCCCGACATTCATACCCTTTTGATACAAGACAGCGCGTGACATTGATTTATCGGTCTCAGCCAATTCCCAAGTGGCAGAAGCAATGGAAACCGCCACATCCATAATTACGCCCAGGGCGCCGATCAACATGCCTGCAGCCAACAGTCCACTGAAAAACTCCGGCGATTGATGGAGCAATGAGCCACGCAAAATCTGCGCTTCCTCAGTAGCCAGGCCCGTAAGCGGTGCGCTCCGAATAACGATGTCTGCTGCAATTCCGGAAATGATGACACCGCCGATAGTACCAAGCGTAGCAGCTGAGGCTTTACGCGAGAAGCCCGCAACTAGAAAGGTCGTGGCGGCAGTGACGGCGGCACAAATAAATGCGGCAATCACCAAAGGGTTGTAGCCATGATTACTCAACGGCAATAGGACGCAGGCTATCAGCCCTATACCGACGAGAAGCCCAACCAGCGATTTGACACCGTTTTTCCCGCCGAAATACAAGAAAACCACCAAAAATACGATCAGCAGGATGCCCAAAACTGGCGCCCGATGATAATCGGCGATATTGATTTCCGGCTTACCGTTGTTTTCTTTCACAACAGATAGGATCACTTCCCTACCAGGCGTTGCAGAAATGTTGTATGCGGGGTTATCTGTGATTTCGTTAGGAAGCACAACCTTAGTGCCTTTCAGAGGCCCTTCCAAAATTTCGACTTGCGCCTGTTGATTCCGCACAACCATTCCGGTGCTGTGCAGCAACTGATCATTAACTGTCGGAGCGCTTACAGAGTCGATCCGGCCAACCACAAAGGTCTCTTCGATGCGACTCATTCATTGTCCTCAGCCGCACTGGCATCGAAAGGCAAACTGAGTTGAGCTGAAGTTGAAGTAATGCGCCTGTGGACGTGTGCGTAGGCAGCGGGCGTGGCCATGCGACCTCGCGGCGTGCGTTGAATGAATCCGCGTTGAATCAAATAGGGTTCGTATACGTCCTCAAGCGTATCGCTGTCCTCGCCAAGGGTTGCTGCCAGCGCCTCGATACCAACGGGACCGCCACCGTAACTATCAATAATGATCTCCAACAAGCGTCGGTCAGTTGGATCCAATCCAATGGAATCGACTTGATATGTTTCCAATGCTTCGTGTGCGAGCTTACCGCTTATGGTTGACTGCCCTTTGTACTGGCAATAATCACGCACAAGGCGAACCAGGCGGTTAGCGATCCGTGGAGTACCACGAGCTCGACTGGCTATCGTAACTACGCCTTCGTCATCAATTGTCAGTCCCAATATTCCGGCCGTGCGGCGAACGATCAGCCCCAGCTCATCGCTGTTATAGAACTCCAGACGCAGCACCAATCCAAAGCGATCCCGCATGGCGTTGGACAAATTGGCGGCGCGAGTGGTGGCACCGACAAGAGTGAATCGCGGTAGTGGCAAGCGCATGGTGCGTGTGGCATGCCCCTTGCCGGATGTCAGGTCAACGACAAAATCTTCCATCGCTGGATACAACAACTCTTCTGCAATGCGACTCAATCGGTGAATCTCATCAATGAACAGAACATCACCGACTTCCAGCTGGTGGACCAATCCAATAATGTCTCGTGGTCTTTCAAGGCTAGGTCCACTGCTCAAATGGATGCGAGCACCCATTTCATTCGCCATCACATTCGCCAATGTCGTTTTGCCCAAACCTGGCGGACCATAAAAGAGGATGTGATCCAGTGGCTCGCCGCGACTTTTGGCCGCCGCTATAGACATTTGTAACATCGCTTTGAGGCGAGTTTGCCCGACATACTCCGCAATAGTTTGCGGACGCAGCGTACTGTCTGCAGTGACGTCGGAACGATTCTCCTGGGCGGACAGAACCGTTGATCGCGCCGCTTTTGCGGCAGGCGCGCTCAGCTCGGCCTGCGCTTTCGGTTTTTTGGAACCGTCAGAATTATTCACCGAGCTTGGAATTATCGTCATGCACCGGCCCCACAGGACTCACTTTCTTCCGCACAGGCGCCTGACTGAGCTGATTGGCCTGAAAGCGCTGTTGTCTTCCAATCAACGGGAGGGGACAAGCCCCTCCCCTACCAGGGCAGGCACAAGCCTTCCCGTCTTGGGGCAAGCCCCCGCCCCTACAGGCATGACGTCGCGTGCGCCCGGAATTCCTTTAATTAGAACATGACGACCGCCTGTCTCAACAAAACCAACTGGCACGCCAAGCTGAGAAGAACTCAAGGTGTAGAAAGCGGCCGCATTCCTATAATGGTCTCATGGCTACCAACACACCCTTGACAATGCACGCGCCAGTTATGGCGACCAGTACCTCCAAACCCGGCGTAGATGTGATTCTGCAGCCGCCGCAGCTGTCAGTTATCATCCCCGTTTATAACGAGGAAGACAGCTTAGACCGCCTGTACGAGAAAGTCGTCGCGGCCATGCGCCCACTAAATAAGACCTGGGAATTGATCCTCGTCGATGACGGGTCTCGTGACAAATCTTTCGAAATCCTCCAGCGTTTAGCAGCAGCTGATGTACGTGTGCGGGTTATTCGTTTCGTCCGAAACTTTGGACAGACAGCAGCTCTTTCTGCCGGTATCGATTATGCCGCTGGCGAAATAATCATCCCCATGGACGCTGACCTGCAAAACGACCCTGAAGATATCGTGCGTCTGCTTGCGAAGATGGACGAAGGCTTCGATGTCGTTAGCGGCTGGCGCAAAGACCGCAAAGACGAATTCTTTACGAGACTGCTACCTTCTTGGTTGGCGAACAAAATGATTTCGGTCATCAGCGGGGTTCCACTTCACGACTATGGCTGTTCGCTCAAAGCGTACAGATCAGAGGTGCTCAAAGATGTGCGTCTGTATGGTGAAATGCACCGTTTCGTACCGATCTACGCCACCTGGATGGGTGCAAAAGTAGCAGAAATTGCAGTCACGCACTACGCTCGCCAATTCGGGCAATCGAAATATGGACTTTCCAGAACATTCAAAGTCGTGCTCGACCTTTTGACGGTTAAATTCCTCTCGACCTACTCGACTAAACCAATTCACGTATTTGGCATGATCGGCTTGGGCTCCTTCGCCATTTCGTTTGGCAGCTTTGCCTGGATGGTCGTCCTAAAGCTCTTTTATCACACTACTTTCGTCGAAACTCCGCTGCCCATCTTGGTAGCGATGTTTTTCATGCTCGGCGTCCAATTCATCTTGATGGGTCTGCTTGCCGAAATTATGGTAAGAACGTACCATGAGGCCCAAGGAAAACGCATCTATAACGTCAAGACAGTTCTGAATGCCGACCCCTATGGAAGAGATTCCGAAGAAACGCACACCAACCAAAACACTCGTTGACGCATTCCACCGCATAAATATCTCAGGCGGAGATGATGTCCACAGAAGGCAAAAGCACCAGCAGCTAATATGTCTCCGCACCGCAGGCAAGTCAGGCCGCAAACCAATTCGCCCTTAAAATGGACGATACAGTGGCTCTTGGTGATATTGCTGAGCTATTCATCCCTTATCGTAACGTTGGGCTGGCCTTTTATCTTCGGGCATCCGATTCAAGCTGGCGACGTTGCCGAACGCGATTACGTTGCACACAAGAAAACTTCAATCGTTGATGTTGTGAAAACTCGCGAAGCGCAAGAACAGGCACGCGAATCGACGGTGCCGGTTTTCAAGAAAGATATGAAGGCTTATAGCGCTTCAATGGCTAAACTGAGATCGCTCTTGGATCTTGTAAAAGGTCGTTTCGCACAGCCAAGCAACGAACCGACTGTCCTTAAAGTTCTGGATGAAAATCTGGTATCAACGGTCGCCGACGCCTTAAGCAAGAAAGACTACCAGCAATGGCGTCAGCAGACTGAAACTGCGGCGCTGCGTTTTATAAAATCGACGCCGCTTTATCCGGATGCCAGAGCGTCATGGCGGCAGATCGTCTACGAGTTTCTTCCTGAAGATATGTCCACAGACCTGCGCAATCGCACAGCTTCGCTGATTGCCCATTGCATGCAACCAAATATGGTGCTGGATGACGAAGCTACTCATCAGCGCTTCGAGAGCAGTCAAATCGATGTAAAACCAGTCACAAAACAAGTTGAAAGCGGCACTCTACTCATCACACGCGGCGACCGGCTGACAGTCGAAGATGTGATGATGCTCAAGGACATGGGGAACACGCACGCGCATGACCTGGACAATCTGCTTGGCATCGCCATAGCCCTTCTGGCAGCCTTCTGCCTCTTTGGCGTGTTCCTGTTCACGCTGGAACCACAATTTTTCTTCTCGCCTTCAGCCATCGCTTTAATGGCCACAGTGAGCGTGGTCACCTCCGGCATTGCAGCGGCTGTCGGTCGAGAGTATCCACAATTTGTTCCACTCCCTGCGGCCGCCTTAGTTCTTTCTGTCATCTTCGGCAGACGAGTGGCCATAGTCCTTGCACTGATTATCATCATCTTTGCTCGAGTCAGTGACTTGATTGATGGGCCGCACCTGGTTGCACTGACAGCAGCGTCCTGCATGGCGTTTGCCACGAACATCACCAAGCGCAAAGAACTAATGCTCACAGGCGTGATGATTGGTGTTGTTCAGGCTATTGGCTATTCAATTGCCAGTTTAATTTATCGTCCAGAAGGGCCAGCAATGCCAATGATGCTGGAGCTCATTC
>JADYXS010000537.1 GCA_021772155.1 Candidatus Obscuribacter sp. | reverse complement strand
TGCAGGCAATCAGACGGTCCGCCTTTTGAGTGTTGGAGAAACTAAAGGCAAATCTGGTTGCATGCGGCGACAGCATGGCATCACGATCATCTTGGGAGCGAATCTGCTCCTCGATGATCTTGGCCACAATAGCTTTGTTGAAGCGAACGTTGCCGTTGGCCTTCAAGCTGACGATACTTTCAAGCAAAGCATCCGTACCGCCAGCTTTCGTGTAACGCATATCGGGATTTTCGCCGGCAGCATTATGGTGAGAAACTGTGTTTCGATTGCAAAGATCACTTACGTGCTGCTCCGCAACTTTGTGGGCAGTGTCATCCCAGAGCAGACCCGGCAAGCCGTTGTGCGTTCGCATCTGGTTTACCCGATCGAGGGCATATTTTTCTGCTTCTGGCTTTGGCAACTCGTTCTGGAACTCTGGCGTGTCGACGTTTGGTGGGGGCGGCATCGAGACCGCAGGTTTCTGTGGCAGAGGCTCTTGCGAGTAATTCGGTGTTGGATAGTTGCCAGCTTGCTGGTTGTACGGCAATCCCGGCTGGCCAGACGGGTCGTTACCCTGGTAAGGTGTTGCCGACCCGGGTGGATAAGGCGCTCCTGCTGCCGTTGGATAAGGGTTGTTGTCCGGAGGGTAAGGAAGTGGTGCCGTCGGCGTGGTTGCGCCGCCGCTGCCAACTAAGGTCTGGTTCAGCCGGTCAATGCGACGTGATATGTCCCACTCAGGGTTTGTGCTGTGAAAGACCTCTGATTCGAGACGATCTAACCGATATTCAATCGGTATCTTCGGTTGTGGCTCCCCGAACATTAAGCGCTCCAACTCAGATACCTGGGCCGAATTTTCTGCAGCGAGTTCGGCGCCTATCGGCTTCGCCGGAGCTGTTGCTGCCGGTTCGACTGGCTGTTTCTTAATGGGCGGGGCAACCGGGGGCATCACCGGCGCCGTTTTTGGGACCAGTGGCTTGCCTGTCGGCTGGCTGATGGGCTGGGTAGCTGGAGGGATCAATCCACGCAGAGGTGGCGTCAAAGGCTTGGCATCCGGCTGGACGTTGGGCGTCGCAGCAACGGCATGAACCCCGCAGCATTGCCCAAGCAATAGCCCTGTGGCTACAGCAATGGTCGTTGCAGAGCGAAGCTGTCTTATCTCCAAATGCCGGATCTCATTTTGGTTAAATTCCTACACTCTTATTGTGTCCCTAAACAGCAATTTAGGCTCTCGCCAGCAAGCAAAAATAAACTTTCGATGTGCCTTGGCAACACCGATATTTTGAAAAATTCTCGTGGAATCTAGTGCAGGCACGCTACAGCGCCCTGTCTTCCAGTTTTTCCGGCTGATTGCCTGTGCGAATAAAAAAGATAGGGGTGGCAGGCTGTACACCAGTCCGTCACGTCCACTTGAGCTACGCCAGCCTCATACAGTTGCATGGCATTGAATGCTTTGAGATCCGGATGGGGCTTTCCTTCACGAAGTTGGACGAGCGAGGTGGGGTTGGAGACGCTTTGGGCTAGTTGGTCCGGAACTTCCTGTCCCGTTTCATAGCAACAACTGCCTATTGCCGGGCCGACCGCAGCGACCATATCGGCTGGATTACATCCGAGAACGGAAGTGAGAAGTTCGACGCCTTTGGTGACGATACCGCCTGCGGTGCCCCTCCATCCAGCATGCATGACGCACAGGCAGCGTTGCTTAACGTCTACGAGCATTACCGGCACGCAATCAGCGAAATGAAGCAGTATTGGGTGGTTGGCCGATGGCGTGGCGACCCCGTCGAAGTTAGGTAACGGTAAAGCGGTTTGGTCGCCTTCCCTTAAAAGGAAGATGTTTGTCGTGTGTTGTTGACCGGGGACCGTCAGGGTCCTATGGTCCAGGCTCATTGCGGCAGACAATATTTCACGATTAATCATTGCATCTTGTCTTGATTCTTCCGTAGTCCAGTGACGACCGAGATTGAACCAATTCAATGGCGCGGGGGTGTTACCGCCCAGCCGTGTTGTGAAGGCGTGTTGGAATTTTTCCACTTCTTTCATCAGTGGTGACTGAATTAACGTAAGCCCGCTGACTTCTGCCACTGGCCAAGGGTTCTTCGTCAAAGAGCGTTCAGCAATTGCCGCTGTGTTCACTGTAAAGACATGCCTCCGCAGATATTAATGGATTGACCCGTAATGCCTCTAGCGTTGTCGGAGGCAAGAAATGCTACCAGCGCGGCTACTTCTTCCGGTTCAATGAGGCGGTTTTGCGGAACCGCGAAACAAGCATTGGCAGCGGCCTCTTCCGGCGTCGTCCCCGTCAGATTACACCATTCGGGATTCTGCAGCTGCTCGGAAGCCATCTCCGTTGCCACCCAGCCCGGGCAAACAGCATTGACGGTGATACCATTTTTCGCCACTTCAAGGGCAAGCGATTGGGTCAACCCAATCATTCCAAATTTAGATGCCGAATATGCGCTGCCCCAAATCTCGCCCACACGCCCGGAAATCGAGGAGATATTTATCACTCGTCCCCAGCCTGCGCCGATCATGCCGCCGACAATTGCGCGGCAAACGAGCATCGTGCCAGTGAGATTAGTTTGCAAGACATCCTGCCAGCCTTCTGTCGAATGGCTTTCTAGCGGTTCTGTGCGGTACACGCCGGCGTTGTTGACAAGGATATTGACTGCTCCGAATTCGGAGTGGACTTGCGCAATCAGCTTTTTGATTGCCTTCTCGTCTCGGATATCACAGACTGATGCCAAGCAGTCGGCGCCGGCGTTGCGCAATTCAGATTCAGTAGACTGAAGGCTCTCTTCACTTCGCCCGCAGATGGCCACCTTCGCCCCCCGTCGACCCAGCTCCAGGGCAATGGCTTTGCCAATGCCCTTGCTGCCCCCGGTCACCATGGCGATCTTGCCGCTCAGGTCGTGTGTCGTTTGGTTAATAGTTGGCGATATATCCATTTGTTGGCTCATTGACCCATTCTACAAATTGCATAATGAATTAAAGCTCACTTGGAACAATTTCGCTGGAAGTAGCTGTTATCTGTATTTCAGAAAGCTCAACGGGAACATTGGTAAACTTGGGATGTCTAATTGCTTAGCGATGGTCCGCAGATGGAGATGTTGTGTATGAATCCTTTAAATACCACCGCCTGCAAGCGCGGCGTTCTAGCTGTAGCTTTTGCTCTTAGCCAGATCCTGGTTCTTGCACCGTCTGCGGTGCTGGCGGCTGATGGCGCAGTGCGCATTGCCGGGCAAACAGTGTTTTCAAACAAAACCGCGTCAGGCGGCATGAGTGCTGAACAGCGCGCCGAAGCCATTCAGCGAAATTTGGATAACGCGCTGGTTGCCGCCAAAGATCGCTCACCTTCTTCTGTAAATATCGTATATGTGAAGGGTCTACCGGTTATTACTCTTGGTGGTTACCAGGTCGTGACCGTCGATGCCGCCAATGCCAAAGCCGAGAACTTGACTCCTGCCCTTTTGGCGCAGAAGTGGGCAGGTGCGTTGCGACAAAACCTGCAAGATCAGTCGAGCGTTGACAGCTATGTTGCGCAGCTATCGGGCAACTTCCCGACAAATGCACCGGCTGTCAATTCTGCACCACCGCAAAACACTGCGGCATACAATCCAGCGCCACCACAACAAAATTATGGCGGCGGCGGCGGCTATCCTCAGCAACAACAGCAGTACCAGCAACAGCAGTACCAGCAACAGCCACAACAGCAATACGGCGGGCAGCCCCAGTATGGCGGTGGCCAGCAGGATCAATTTAACCGCTCCACGTATGGCGGTGGCGGCGGCGGAATGCAACAGCGCGGTCGCGTAGTTTACGCACCGGCCGGTCTTGTATTGCCATGTGCACTTCGCACTTCAATTTCGACGCAAGCTGCGCAATCAGGCGATTTGATTGAGGCCAATTTGACTGACTCAGTTAACTTGGGTGATTCCACAATCCCTGCCGGAACCGTTCTTGTCGGACAAGTAACTGACGCTCGTGCCGGCGGCTTCATGGGACGCTCCGGAATGCTCGGTGTTAAGTTCAATAGCATGCGTACAGCGGATGGCCAGCAAGTTCCAATAACTGCGCACATCGTTGGTGGTATCGGTAAGTTCGCCGAATCCGGTGAAGATACCTTCAAGGGCGAAACTTGGAAGACGAAAGTCGGACAAGGCGCCATTCGCGGCGCAGTTGGTGCAGGCACCGGCGCAGCACTAGGCACCGCAATCGGTGCAATTGCTGGTCGCAGCGGTCAGGCCACAGGGCGTGGTGCCTGGTCGGGCGCCGCTATCGGCGGTGGACTCGGCGTTGCTCAATCTGTATTTTTGCGCAAAGGCAAGGAAGTGACGATTAAGTCCGGCACTCCGATGCAAGTTCAACTTGACGCACCAGTATCGTTGTCCGGTGGAGGCACTCCTCCTTACACCGGCGCCTTCTAAGGAATTCAGTTTTCAGCCGACAAGAGCCAGGTAGCAATGCCTGGCTCTTGCGTCTGTGCAATAACTGCTTGCGCCCACGGAGGCTGCGAACTGTTAGGGGAGGGGACAAGCCCATCCCCTACCAACACGGCACCACAAACCGAGAGGGGCCTCGATGGACGATCAAGCAAGGCCTACCAAGGGTGCATGTGTATAATAGCGATCTAAGACGAATGAGATTGCCGTGAAACTTGCACTTGCGAAGCTCACAACACTAATCTTTATTGCAACTGCTTTTTCTAGTTGTTCAGGTTTGAATATTGGTTCAGCAGATGCCGCCAAAGAAGTGAACAAAGTCAAAAAAATGCGACGTATCACCGAGCATTGGTCTGCTGAGGTTGATAACTCCTTCCGCTCTAGAGTGGATAACGGAAGCAAAGTATTCTGGAAACCCGGCCGTACAATTTGGATTGACGTGTATGACACCCAAAAGCGGGAGTCCGTAGACCAGACGCTTAAGAAACTCAAGGCAAGTGCGAGCAAAGAGCGCAAGGATATTTTTGATTTCAAGGATGGTCAGATTCATCGATTTGCATATCTTCTGCGCGAAGTAACAGACGGTAAGGCCACAGATGCTGTTTATTCTCACTCCATAGTTCCAACAGAATATATGCTCATGGCTATCTATTTCGACAAGGCAGAAGACAAGGAATGGGCTTCGGCTCTGGCTAAGAGTGCACAGTTTCAATAAGAACAAGTAGAGAAGATGGGCGCGGAATTTTGGATCAATTTTGTACCCTATCAGGCGAACATTGGTAAGGCGCTTCAGGAGCTGCGTGAGCAGTTGTTTTACCAAAAAAAATACCGGTGGGCAGACGAGTTCGAAGGGAATTCGATTGATGATTTGTTGGAAGACATAATGGAAGGTGGTGGCACCGCCAGTGCCATCGACATGCTCAAAATGGCGGATGAACCGGAGATGCTTGCCTGCGCACCGCTGTCAAAACTTCTAATCATCGACCTTTATCGGACCGATGAGCCGACCACCGCTCAAGTTGAGCAGAAGCCATTCTTCGACCATATAGAGCGCGGGCACGGTTGTTACGTCGTCACCTACGAGAATGGAGTACCGTCTCAGATTTGCTTTGCTGGCTATTCATGGGATTAGCAAGAAAAAGAAAAGCCCGGTGGTGACACCGGGCTTTTGCGAGGCAGTTCGAAAAGCTACGATTTAGCTTTCTTCGATTTTTGTTTCTTGGCGCCCTTTTGTCCAACGATTTCGCCTTGGACTTTGACGTCGGCTCCGCCGAGCATCTCGGCTTCGGTGCCAGGTTCGCCGGTGAATTCTTGTCTGAGTTCAGCGAGGAATTCATCACCCGGTTTGACGACCGCCTCTTGTCCCTTCACGGTTGTATCTTCGATCAACCAGCTGCCAGGGATGCCGCTTAGGAAGCCCCAGGCGAATCCTTTAAGCCTTCTGTGGCGAACGTTAAGACCGACTGGCCTCATAAATGCAAAGCTCGGGTTGGCGGCGCCCATGACACCTAGAGCCACAGGCATCGCACCGAAGCTCATCGCTCCAAGTGGGGCCATGGCAAAGTTCATGCCAACGCGGACTGCTTTGTACTGTAATTGCTGCGACCATGGTCCGGCAATTTGACCTTTGTGGTTGATACCGAGAACGCGTCCTTCACCTTTGTTTTTTACGTAGAGGGCGGACCGAGCTGGTTCAGCGACGAGTGGAATGTGCTCGCCCTTGTGGTTGATGATTTCGTCAAAGGTGATGCCCAGACAACCGGAGTTGCGATAGAAACGGGTGGTTGATAGCATCGAGGCCATCGGTGTTCTGGCTTTGAGAGAATAGTTCAAATGTCCGCGTACAACGCAGCCCTTTGTGGCGATCAAGCGGTCGCCGATCTTCAGGTCGAACTTCAATCTGCCGTGAACAGGGTCGCCTGTTTTAGAGGTTCTGCTGGTTATTTCCGATGTGATCATGATCGGGAATCTTGCACCGGCTTTGACTTTAGTTTTGGTCTCGTCGTCCAAGGCCAGTTCTTCGTATTGAATATTTGCTTGTTGCTCAACAATCTCATCGTTGTCGATGAAGATCGGGGCGCGGGCAAAGGAGCCGGCGCTGAGGGTCGGGGCAGCCGGCGGCAACGGAAGAATGGCTATGCTGGATTCAGGTTTGATTGGTTGCGTTGCGTCCAAAGGATTGTTGGAAGTGAGTGTCGCTTCCAATGGTTTAGTAGGCTCTGTCGCCGGAGCGTTTTCAGTTACTACAGCTTCCGTCGGCAGCCCTTCTTTGGCAATTGGTTCGACTGTTGTTGTCGGGGGTGCCACCTCAGCTGCCGTTGTCGCTGCCGGTGTTGCTGCCGGTGTTGTTGCTGACGGTAGAATTAGGGTGTCACGAATAGCCGGTCGATCAGTCGGAGGCGCCGACGTTACTTTGACTGATGGTTTGGTAGCAGATTTGCTATCTTCAAGCCACGAACTGTTGGTTTCAAGCGTTTGAAGTTGTGGAGTTGTCGCTGCGCCAGCACCAGTTAAGGTGCTTTCTGTGCCGATTGCTGAGCGCAACGGCGATACATCGGTCGTCACTGGTGCTGGCGGTTTTGTAGCTGTATTTTTGACAGCGACATCGCCTTCGTTCTTCTTGCCGAAGAATCGCATAGCCACAGCCGTAGCGCCGGGAGTTTTAGTTACGTTTGTATTCTGACGCGGCCCTTTTGCTCCACGAATTTGCTTTTCCAGTTGGACGGAGCTGATGTCCGGCAATGGCAAAGTGCTGTTCATCAAAGGCTGCTCGTTTGCTGCGGCAACTAAGCTCGTACCCAGACTGAGTTGGGCGGCCATTGCAATCAGTGCACCCTTGGTTGCCTGGTTCAAAAAACTGTGATTCGTGGGCTTGTCGTTCATAGGAAAAATCTCTCGATGGGCACTGACGCGTATATGGGAACGGGGTAGTTGGATAGTAGGCACACACTCATTTATACAACTATTAAATCGACTTGACTTCTGGCTAGTACCTTAAATCAGGTCTGAGTTGCTAAAAGCGGGCAAGAAGTTAAAAGCCAGGACCAAGTAATTGGAACGCCGCCCACGATCTCGGAGACGGGTCTTTCGCCAGGGAAAGCATTTGGGCCTTTCGGAGAGACTGCGCTTGGGACAGTCCCTTGTTCTGGCTGCGATAAAAATCCACAAGTTCCGAAGTGCGTTGAGGATCTGGTGCTAGCCAGAGGCTCATAAGCACGTTGCGCACGCCAGCATAGTTCAATCCGCGGGCATACACTTGAACGCCATTGCCTTTGTAGTCTTTGGCATTTACTGAACTTGAACTCAAAACAGCAAGATCACTTGGCAAGTTTAACTCAAACAAGCTGTTGGCAGTTACTTTATCGCCTGCTTGTTGCGCAGTTAGAGACAATAGCGAGCGGAGCGGATTGTTCTGTGGGATGGAAAAGGGAGAAGCAAAGTGGATGATGCTGCTCGACTTCGCCTGCTCTTGGAATTTGCTGATTTCCGAGTCCTTTCCGGAAAGTGTGACAACTTGCGCGGGCTCAAAGAGGCTGCTGATCTGGCTCGTTTCAGTCTCGGAACCCGGTTTTGGTGCGGCTAACACGACGGACGTATCGCCACTGGGATGTGGACTGTCCATCAGCATACTCAATGATGGAGCCATCGTCAGCGTGTGTGACTCGATCAAATATTTGCCTTGAGGGCTCATGAGAGCTGCAAATGGCAGGTTAAAGAGAATCGAGTCAGGGATTATAACGACCGTTTGTTCCGGATTCGTAGGTAATACTTTGCGGGCGTCCTCAGGCAACAGTTCGTTGTATAGAATCTGCAGAATGCGGTGCTCGGTTCCGCGAGCGTTTTCATCAGCTTTAGCCGAGGCCGTCAACAATGCGGCAACTTGTTTCTGCAAGTCGTCCTTGCCCACATTTAATTTGAAGGCGGTCAGTCGGCGATTCGAATCCAGGGTAAACATGATCGTCGACTTGGTGCCGACCAGGTAATCGATAACAGCTGAATGATTGGTCTGAACGGTCTTCAACACATCGTTCAGGCTAATTGGGACTGGCGCAATCAGACGAGCAAGGCTCGGATTTTCGGCGGCTATGCGTTGAAAACGCATGACCCAGTCGCGCCATTCTTTGAGCACTGAAGAAGGGGCAGCGGCTGCCTCAGTAGCATGCAAGTGAGCCCGTCGCGTGACCATATCGTTATATATGTCGCGATCGGATTGGCGAACTTCACCACCGCGGCGGTGCCATTCATTGATGAAGGTCTCTTCTTTCAATTGTTCGGCGGCAAGAAGAGCTTGCTCGATCATTCCGTTTGCCACCATCAGGGATACCAGCTCTTGACCCTTCTCTTCGCGTCTAGTGGGGTAAGTCAGTGAAGATGGACAGGGGAAATCGCCTGCTTGCGGTGAGCGGAAGAAAGACAACGCACTTTGAAGCGACTCGTTCGGCGCTTGTTCGGTTCCCATCTGAACCTGAGCTTGGCTGGTGTACAGTCTCCACAGAGCGGAATCATCATTGACCCTGTTGGCGATCTCTAAGCCTTTATGAATAGCTTGTTCGGCCTCCGGATATTCCTTGAGTGCCAGGCACACTTCGGCTAACGCAGCGTATGTACGACCTTCCAGCACTGAATCGTGGAATTGTTTGGTGTTCGCTGCAAGCAGCGTGTTTGCCAGCTGTAACTTAGCATTGCGGTTCTCGCCGGCCCGCGATTGCGCCGCCGCCAGGTTTTGGGCAATGGTTATTTGCAATTTTGGTTGCTTGGGATTCGCCATCGATGCTGAATCCGAAGCTTGCCTAAAGTTGACGATCGCAGCTTGAGAGTCGCCTTGAGTCGTGTTGATCACGCCAAGGGCATTCAACACCTGCGCACGGTGAGCCACAGTGCCCTGCGCTTTGATTGTAGGTAGAGCCTTTTCGAATGCTTGTTTGGCTAGCTCAAGATCGCCGGTGGCGATAAGGGTGAAGCCATAGCCTTCCTGGAAGACTGCCTTGTCTAATGGCGTGTGTTCAGGCACCTTTAAGCTGAGCAGTTCTTCGTAGCTCTTTCGTGCATCTGAAAATTGGCAAAGAGTATATTGAGCATTTGCCACAGCATTCAATGCACAGACGATTTCAGCATTAGCTGGAACCTGGGCATTGCGCGCGGCCGACAGTGCTTTCAGCGCTTCTTCTTGAGCTGCAGTTAAAAGACCGTTTGCCATTAACATGTTCGAAATACGAACTTGAATGGCCACTTGATCGCGCGTTTTTCCGGCCTGCCCGATATAGCTTGCTGCTGCTTCGTAAAACTGAATGGCTTCTTTTTCGTGGTTCGTTCTCATGCCGATGTCTGCAGCCAGCAGAAGGACCTTCGCCACTTCTTCCCCATCGGAAGCACCAAGGTTGGTGAACTCTTTCAGTGCCTGGTTCAGTTGTTGCATCGCAGTGAACGTGTTGTCCATCATAAGATAGATGCGCGCCAATGCGACTCGTGCCTGGCCCAAGGCTTTTTTGTCCGTGGTGTTCGTCAGGACTTCAATGGCGTTTTCGCCAAGTTCCTTTGCTCGTGGCAGCTGGTTCTTCGTTTGGTAGAAGAGGCACATTTCCGTCAGCGCCACGCCTTCGCCATCGGTATATTTGATTTCGCGGGCTAGTCCGTACGCTTCTTGGAATTTTCCAACGGCTTTCTCGAACTCATTCCGCTCGTACGCCTTTTTTCCATCTTTCAGCAGCTTATCAACCATGGTGATGGTCTCTGCTGACTGCTCACGATCCGGCGGCATGATAAAGACCGCTTCCATCGTGTTCGGTGCCGGACCCTTGGGTGTTGCCGGCTTGGCAGCAGCTGGTGTTGCCGCGGGCCTGGCAGGCGCAGCTGTTGTCGCAGCGAACGTGCCACTGACCGTGGTGAAGGGTACCGTTATCGCTAGTGAAACGCACGAGATAGCGATTCTCCGCAGCAGTAAACGTGAGTTGAGGTTTAGCATCAGTGATTTGGCACCCTATGGCAACTGGATGATACCGACCGCATTGTGTCCGACAACATGCCGGTATTGTGGAGCGCAGATATACTCCATCTAGTGAACCAATTTTCCCAAGCTTTGACCTTAGTGCCAAGCTACATTGTCAAAATCTAAGGTTGCTAAGAACTCGGTTTTGATCAGCAAAAGCTGTTCGATTGCCTCCATTTCTGTTTAGATAATTCGTCGGCAGTCCTCGTTGGACGAATGCCGTTGGTTGTCGTAGGAAACAAGTTTAATTGTCGATGAAAAGCCGTACAGAATCACTGCAGGTAGCAAAACACAGGCTGTTCGATCTCTTAGTGATTGGCGGTGGTATTGCTGGAGCGGGGGTCGCGCAAAACGCCGCTTCCCGTGGATTGTCCGTTTTACTGATTGAGAAAGACGACTTTGCATCGGGTACTTCGAGCAGAACTACCAAGCTAATTCATGGTGGTCTCCGATACTTAGAACAATTTCGCGTTAAGTTAACGAGACAACTTTGTCAGGAAAGAGCTCGATTGGAACGGCTTGCGCCACACCTCGTTCGTGACTTCTCTTTCATTTTGCCTCTTTCGAAGAAGCACCAGCTATTTAACTGGAAAGCCCATCTAGGGCTGGCTTTGTACGACTTGGTCGCTCTATCAGCGCAGAGTCACCATCATTTCAACCACCTCGGACCAAGCGCGGTCTTGGAAAGTGCTCCGGCTCTTTCTAGTCGGGAATTAGCCGGCGGGCTGAAGTTCCACGACTGCATCACAGATGATGCGCGAATAGTTCTGGAAGTGATTAAGTCCGCCTGTCAAGAGGGCGCCGTTGCACTCAACTACATTCAGGCGAAGGGTTTTGCATCCAAGGGAACGGCTCTTGATGGCGTTGTTTGCCGTGATCGTTACACTGGTGACGAGTTCACCGTGCGATCCAAGGCTGTTGTAAATGCCACTGGCGTGTGGGCCGATGAGGTATGCAAGCTTGCTGATCCAAATTGGACGAAGAAAATTACGCCATCGAAGGGGATACATATCATCGTTCCAGCTTCGGCTTTTGAAACGAACACGGCTTTGTTTCTGCCGACAAACGACAACCGTTACGTGTTTGTCGTGCCTTGGCAAAGAGCATTAATGATTGGTACCACCGACGAAGCATATGCAGGCGATATAAATAATCCGTTGCCTAACCGCGATGAGATCGATTACCTGCTGCATATCGTCAACAGTTACACCGATACCCATCGACTCAATCGCAGCGACATCACAGGCTGCTTTGCCGGGCTTAGACCCTTGGTGCGATTCTCCGCTTCCGGCGACAGTGAAGACACATCGAGCATGTCGCGAGATCACCTTATATTTGAAAGTGCTCTTGGATTAATCAACGTCGCTGGTGGAAAGCTAACCAGTTACAGGTTGATGGCTGAAGAAGTCATGGAGACTGTTTCCCAGAAACTTACTGACGTAGAGCCAGGTGTATCGCGGACCGCCAATATGATGCTCGGCGGCTGGTCGCACAAGAATGAGTATCTCGCGCAAGTTGCCAACATTTCGTCTAAGGCAAGAAATCTTGGCGTTGATCCTTCGATCATCGACCATTTAATCGCCAGTTATGGTGCCGAGGCTGAGACGGTGATCGACATTGTTGAACAGCATCCTCACCTTGGAGAGCGCATCTGCTCGGACTACCCCCCGATTTTGGCGGAGGTCGTTTTCAGTGTGCAGAATGAAATGGCGCTTTGCTTGGAAGACATTTTCTTCCGAAGAACGAGACTGGCAATTTTGAATTCGCGCCAAACGTTGGAAGCTGCGTCCAAGGTTGCTCATTTGATGCAGCAGCTTCTCGAGTGGGACAAAGTGCGGTTGCAGGCCGAATTGAATTCTTTGGAAACTCAAATGAATGAGCACCTCCAGCCGGTATCGGATATGGTGGTTACCGTTTAGGGGCGGGACGCGACGCTCCCAGGTAGAACCCTTACTGAAGTGGAATCGGTTGTCCAACAATGCGAGAGTCTTCAGGCAACGCCATCTTTTTGCGAATTGCCGGAATAGCTTTGCGCGCAGCTGCTTCCCCGGCCTTGATAGCTTTGGCTGTGTCATTTGGATCTTGTGATAGCACAGAGATGCCGCTGACGTCAGGGTTAATGATTATGTCTGCAAATTGTAATTGGTGCTCGTCGGCGACGCCCAGTATTACATCGGCCATACGATTGGTAATTGCTTTGTATTTGTAGAACGCCTCATTCGGAAGTTCACGCATTGGCTCATCCACCAATACCGCAATCACAATGTCCGCATCAGTGTCCTTTGCTGCTGAAGCCGGCAAGTTCGCTCGCATGCCACCATCGACATAAAGGTTGTCGCCAATTTTCACCGGTTTTAAAAGAGGCGCTATACTTGCGCTTGCTCGAATGGCTGTAGACAGCTTGCCTTCTGACAGTCGATAGGCATTCCCGTCCTTCAGGTTGGTGGCAACAGCGGAAAATGGAATCTTCAAATCTTCAATAGGTGAGACATCTTTCGGCAGCATCGAATCAAGGTATTTTTCAAATTTTTCGCCACTCCACAATCCGGCGTAGCTTTTCTTGAACGTCTCTTTGATTTTGGTAAATGGCATCAATAGAATTCTGGATGTAACGCCCGGAAGATAAGCCTTGCGAAGCGATCCATTCATCCCCATCGTTTCCAATTGTGCTAACGGAACTCCCGCTGCGTAGCAGCCACCGATAATGGCTCCCATGCTGTTTCCAACTATGTAGTCGATCGGGATTTTTTCTTGTTCTAAGACTCTAAGAACACCGATGTGAGCTGCACCTCTAGCGCCGCCGCCGCCCAGGGCGATTGCCATAGTTTTTCGTTCTTGATTCTTACGAACGCTATGTTTGGTGCCTTTCTTTCCGGGCACAGAGATGGTCCTTGGGGTCCGGCTGTCATCAACACTTTCTTTGGTAGACGGGTCCGCGTCTAAAACCTCGGTTGCTCCCACCTTGTCTGTTTGAGATGGATGCGGGTTTGTAATGACCCGCGGACCTCGTTCTACATCAGGCGATAGCCCCTGCTCTTGGGATGGCAGCTGGTTTTTAGGTATTTGCGCCAACAATTGACTGCCGAATATTCCCCTGGACTGTTCTAGGTCCACAGCGAACGCGGGCTGCGCAAGCAATAGCAAGAGTGCCGCATATGAATACAATATCTGACTTTTCATTTAAACCTGCTATGCGCTAATGCCAGGACGTTATACATCTGAGTTAAGTTCCTCCTCTGTATTTATTGGCTCTGTTGCCTTAATTCGGCATTTTTTCAAGGCGACCGGCCAGCATGTTGCATTTAATCGATGCGCCTGCGCATGCCAGAGCGGTGACTAGTAGGGATATACCATGGATGATGATCCACAAGGACAATATTGCCCCGGCCAATGTAAGCGGATTGCGATTCCATCAAAGAACTGTCACGAAATTCTGATTCTGTTACATTGCCGATTCTGTTGATGCTGGCCTTTTTCGCGAGTTGTCGTCTTCTCTTTGCAGCGGAGGCGCTTCTTTAGCAACTTGAGGTTTTTCAGACAAACCCATCTTTTTCCGAATTGCAGGAAGTGCTTTGCGCGCAGCCTCTTCCCCGGCTCTGATAGCTCTTGCTGCGTCTTCCGGCTTCTTCGATAAAACAGGGATACCGCTGACGTCAGGGTTAATGATTACATCGGCAAATTGTAGTTGGTGCTCGTCCGTGACGGCCAAGATGATGTCTGCTAAGCGACCAGCAACAGCCTTGTACTTGAAGAAGGTCGAGTCAGGCAGCTCGCGTATAGGTTCGTCGACCAACACGGCAATGACGACATCTGCGCCAGTGTCTTTGGCCGCTGAAGCCGGTAGGTTTGCCCGAATCCCGCCGTCGACATAAAGGTTGTCGCCGATTTTCACCGGTTTCAGT
>JADYXS010000536.1 GCA_021772155.1 Candidatus Obscuribacter sp. | reverse complement strand
GAACCGTATTGGCGATGGCAGCGGCGATGTAAACGGCGCACATCACTAGACTTTGCATCGAGTGAAAGCGCAGAAACTTGTTGTCGCGTGGTTCGCTGTTAAGGAACACCAGCGATGCGATCAAGTTGATAGCACAAATTGGTAGATAACAAAGTATGCCGGCGGTTTTGTAGTCAAGGCCAAGTACTTGCGTCTTTCCGTTGAGCGCCATCGGTACGTTGGTCGCTTCCGGCGCGTCGCTATATGGATCTTGCACAGTGTGTTGCTCCTTTGAGGCACAGAACTAACTAATGGGATTCCGAAAATTAGCCGGCTGCAGCTTGCTTCTTGTTTTGCTCAACTTCGAGCAATCGTTCGTATAGGGCAGTTTCTTCCGGGTCCGGGCTGGTCGGAATTGTTATCTTCAGTCGCACAAGCTGGTCACCGCGCGTTGTTTGTTTAAGACGCGGTAAACCCCGTTCGCGCAACCGCAACAACCTTCCGCTTTGGCTGAGCGGTGGGATGTTGATGCGCACGGAGCCATCCAGCGTCGTGACTGTTGCTTCTCCGCCCAGCACGGCAAGTGCTGGACTGATTTGCAGTTCTGATACGAGGTTTTCCCCTTCAATAGTAAAGTGTGGATGCGGTTTAACTTTGACGATCAAATACAGATCGCCGGATGTACCACCGCCGGCTGACATTCCCCCCTCGCCCGGTACGCGAACTTTGGAACCAGCACGCACACCAGCGGGAATTTTCACCTGAAGGGTCTTCGGTTTGGTCGAGGTTGGACCGGAAACATGGATATTGCGAGTGGTGCCGAGGGCAATCTCATCAATTGTCAGTTCGATTTCCGCTTCAGTATCTTGGCCCTTGAGCGTCCTGGTGCCGAACCCGCGCGCACCTTGAGTATCGCTGGGCGGGCCAAAATGCTGCCCAAAGAGAGATTCGAAGAAATCGGAGAAGGGTGAGCCCTTCATATCCTGGAAGTTGCCAAAATCGAAGGCGAAACCGCCGAAGCCTGGAGGCGGAGTGAAGTCCGAGCCATTCTTCCAATTGGCACCCAATAGATCGTATTTGCGACGCTTGTCCGGGTCCTTCAGGACCTCGTAAGCTTCTGAAATCTCCTTGAACCGTTCTTCGGCGGACTTATCGCCGGGATTGGCATCAGGGTGGTACTGTCGAGCCAATTTGCGATACGCTGCTTTGATGTCCTTCTCCGCAGCGCTGCGGTCGACTCCCAAACTCTGGTAGTAATCCTTGTACTTAACCACGCACCTGACTCCGATTTGCTCCAGGCAAGATGGAAACGCCCATACATTGTGAGTTTATAGGCTTTGGCGAGAAGCCATCTAAGATTATTTTTAGTGCGCACTGTTTGTTTCATTTATACCGCCTTTAAGGCCTTCAAGCTGCTAACCGCTAAGATTTAGGCACTGCAGGGGAAGCGTCCATGACTACTGAACATGCCATCAAACAAACGTTGCTTAAAGCTGCCGAGGGTAAGCGTTTGAGCTTCGAGGAAGGCGTGCTGCTTATCAAGCATGCCGAGCTGTTGGAATTGGGATGGGCGGCAAACGAAGTTCGCAAGCGCTTACATCCTGACAGCGAACCAATAACTTACGTCATTGACCGCAACGTCAATTACACCAACTATTGTGATGCTTACTGCACCTTCTGCGCTTTCTATGCTGCACCAAGCTCGAAAAAGGGCTATGTGCTGCCTTATGAAGTGATCAAAACGAAGATTGATGAGCTGATTGAGGCTGGCGGGACGCAACTGCTGATTCAAGGCGGTCACAATCCAGAATTGGGTATTGAGTTCTACGAAGCGATGTTGGGCAACATCCGCCGAGATTTTCCAGCATTGACCATTCACGGATTATCGCCGTCGGAAATCGATCACATCACGCGCACCAGCAAAATTTCCCTTGAGGAAGCACTGCAGCGTCTCGTTAAAGCAGGGCTATCTTCCATTCCTGGCGGCGGTGCGGAAATGTTAGTTGAGCGGGTGAAAAATATCATCAGCCCGCTGAAGATGTCTGCGGAGCGATGGCTTGAGGTTATGGAAACAGCTCAGCGTTTGGGTCTAAGAACGACTGCCACCATGATGTATGGCACTGTCGAGACTTTAGAAGAGCGCATCGAGCATTTGATCAGGTTGCGTGATGTGCAGGATCGCACTGGCGGATTCACTGCATTTATCGCCTGGTCATTCCAGCCTGGCGACACCCCGTTGGCCAAGAAAGTTACCCGCCCATCCACTGCTACTGATTATTTGAAAATGGTGGCAGTCTCTCGCTTGATGCTCGATAACATCAAAAATGTTCAAACCTCTTGGGTAACTCAAGGTTCCGGTTTGGGTCAGGCCGCTTTCGCCTTTGGCGCCAACGATTTCGGCGGCACAATGATGGAAGAGAACGTTGTATCTGCCGCTGGCACCTATCATGACGTAAGCCTTGCAACGATGATCACCTGCATTCACCAGGCCGGATACGACGCGGCAAAGCGCGATACGCAGTACGCTATTCTTGAGCATCACCCGCGTCAGCTCACTGCCGTCGGCGTCTAAAACTGGCATAAAAGCTGCTCCACGTGGCATAAACATAACGTAGATGCCCTTAGGAGTTCAGCATGGCTCGCAGTCTTTTGCGCGATCGGCGGACAGGCAGTTCACTTGCCGAGTTTGGGCCGGCGCTGTGCATCTTCTTCATATTTATTTTGATCCCGCTGCTGGACTTGCTCAGCTTTGTCTCAGGTGTGGGGACCGCGATGTTGGTGGCCAACTGGTCTGCCCGTCAGGCTGGTCCTTGCAACACTTTTACCGAAGCACAAGCGAGCATTCTGCAAACTGAGAACTCGCTGGTGAACTTCCGCAAGTTTGCCTTGATGAAGCCAACTGCCCCTGGCGCAACAAGTGGACTTTCCGTTCGCGTCCTTGTTACGCCTGTTGTCGGCGGGGCGGGCGAAAGTTTTGATAGCCCAGGCGCAATTCCAAATACCCCTCCAACTGATCAAACGGTTCCGAATGTGCCAGCGAAGAACACGATGAATTGTGTTTATCAGTATGTCGTTACTAGCGCTTATGACGTATCGCCACTATTTAACTTTGGCGGAATGCCCTTTCTCCAGGATGTACCGGCGCTCGGAAAACCAGTGCCGGTCGTTTTCACTTCGACGGCCTCAGTGGAGCATCCAGAGGGCTTGAATCAATGAAACTTCATCGATCTCGTATTAACATTGGAAGATCCGCTGCGAAAATGAATCCGCTGTAGAATGGATTAAGCTGCTTCTTGACATTTGTCCACTGCCGGCGGCCACTAGGCGTCGTGCTCTTTAGGGTTTCTCAGAAAAAGGGTTGACGCTTAGATGGGTGCCAAAGTCAACTGGTCGGAAGTAAGCGAATCTGGCTACCAGGCGCTTCTCAGCGGCAATTTTGACGAAGCCGAGCGTTATTTCCGCATGGCTATCGATTCCGGCGGATTCGAACAGGAAGACGTTCGTCTGGCATACTCTTTCCTCGTCTTAGGAAAATGCTTCATCCAGCGTGGAGATTACGTTGGCGCCGAGCCCTTGTATCGAAAAGCGCTTGAAATCTACGAAAAAGTGCAGGGTCCGGAAAATAAGGATGTTGCCTTTAGTCTTTCGGGGCTGGCCAAGTGCAACATGCACTGCGGCAAGTACACCGAGTCGCAATTGTTGTACACGCGCGTCATCACTATCTACGAAAAACTCTACGGTGAAGACCATGAAGAGGTCGGCAACATGATGGAGAACCTCGCGCAGTGCCATATCTACCAGCGAGATTACACTCGGGCCGCTCCGATTTACGAGCGCGTCGTGGAAATTTTCATCAAGGTCCATGGAGCTAACCATGAATATGTAGCCGCCAACATCTTCGCGCTGGCGCGCTGTCACGATGAGCGCAATGACGATAAAAAAGCTGAGCCGCTATTCAAACGGGCATTGGAAATATACGAAGCGTCACCCAAGCGCAACGATGAGCAGATCGCTCATATCAGGTACAACCTTGGTCGTTGCTACCACGGTCAAAGAGATTTCGCCAAAGCAGAACTTTGGTATCGGCGAGCCATTGAGTTGTTTGTCAATCTAAAAGGGCTGGAGCGAAATCTGGCGTACTGCACCTTTGGGTTAGCGACGTGCTACATGGGTTCTGGCGACTACCGAGCAGAGCAAACATTTCGAAAGTGCATGCAAGTTTACGAAAGCACCTTTGGCCCGGAAGACGCGCACATGGCGTACTTTTTGGAGGCATACGCTCGTTTGATGAATAACACTTGCCGCCCCGATGAGGGCAAACGTTTAGAGAAACGAGCAAGTCTCATTCGCGAGAAGCAAGAAGAGCGGCGCCTTGGCCGAAAGTAAGCCTGGGGGCTCCAGCGTCCTGCGCGGCCGGTCAGCCATCTTTTCTTTTCCTGCCAGGCAGGAGAGAAATGCCCATGTCTTTTCCATCCGTGTATTTGCAGATGGTGTTTTCGACAACGCCGTTGCTCAAAATGTCCTCAAGGTAAGTGTCGAGAAGATCTAGGAAATCATGCTGGTCTTTGCCCACCAAAAAGCTGTTGGGATAGCGTCGAAAGAACCACTGTAATCGTGCCACCACACAACGGCAGCTGCAAGGCAGCAATGCTGCCTTGCAGAATGACCGTATCGTGTGAGGCTAGAGCGCTGAACTAGTTGCAGCAGTCCGCTCCGGAACCGCAGCACGCGCTGCCAGTTGAGCAGCAATCACTTGCTGCTGCTTTCTTCGTTTCGGTTTTGCTATCGCTGTTTTTTGCTTCAGGAGCGCAGCAAGGGGCTTGTACGGCACAGCAGGCCGCTTGTTCTTCGCAACACCCAGCGCTTTGTGTTTGATCTGATGCCTGACTAATTGCCGGCAGCAGGCTGAAAACAGCTAGGGCAAGCGTAGAAGCAAACACAATTACTTTGGTTTTCATGACATTAATCCTCTAATTAGACGTGAGTGAATAGTTGCGCAATCGCTGGAAGGCGCATGGAAACGATGGTCCAATCACCGAGGTCAAATCAGAAGAGATCTCTTTTTGAGATAAAGCTTGTTAGATGCAAGATGAGCAGGTTTCGTGCCACTGGCTGAAGGGGCAATATCCTTGAGGCGCTCAATGATTCGAGCGATGTATGGTGGATGCTGCGCACATGCCATAGGGCTGGGCTGTATAGAAATTGATAGCGATTGCGGTGCAACCGGTATCTGTTCTCCGAAACCGCAACAGGTGTCGCCGATTTCTGCACAATCTGCCGGTTCTCCTGCGCAGCAGCAGGCCATCTCCATTGGAGTCTGGTCGCTGCAAACCGCCTGCGCAGGGAGCGCAACGGTCGTAAACGCGAGAATCAAGGCTAGCAAGAACTTCAGCATAAGGCCATTATACACTGGGAAATTCTTGCTAGTAATTGTTATATGAGCGAAAATGAAGAGGGCAAGTTCATTCGAGCAGGATTATATGCAAGATAAATTGAGCGAGAAAGAACTGATTCGTCTGGTGGAAGAGGTCTCGAAGCTCGACCTGGAGCGCAAACAGATGCTCGATAAATCCCAAGTCAGCCAGATTCTGAAAGAAATGGATCTATCGGACGACCTTTTGGACGAAGCAATGGTACGGCTTGATGAGAAGCGTGCCGTAGAGAAGAAGAAGCGCATAGTGTTTTCCGTCACCGCAGCAGTAGCCGCTGTGGCCATAATTGCCCTTTCTTCCACTCTATGGATGAGTTCCAATTACGCCGGGCAACTAGCCAAAGTGACGGCAGCAGATACGCGGATCACAACTGAAGTGCAGAGCTCGGCTGACCTATCGGTGGTTACCGCCGGTAATGGCACGATCTTCGCCCAGGTGACACTGCACGATGTTCCGCTCGGTACGAGACTACCGATGCGCGTTGAGTGGATAGATCCTAGCGGGACAGTATTTCGGGAAAACACGTGGCAAACGAAGCCGACTGATAAACAAACCTGGCAAACTCATGCCAAAGTTGATTTACCAACGAGTGTGGCAAAAGGAGACTGGGTAGCGAAGTTTCTTCTAGGTGATCGAATAGTGGCCACGAAAACGTTTGTGGTCAACTAAGCATTGATGCAACCACTGCTCGGCTTCTATAATGTCAAAATGCGCGATGTCGCCGCCTTGGGCGCAGTGCTGCAACAAGATCTTCAGTACAAGGTCGTTTTGGGCGATCGATTTGGCATTCGATATGCATCTCAGTTCGCACACGTGGAACTGTGTGATGTATCAAGCTGCATTGTGCAAGTAAGCGTCGCCGGCGATGCTGCTAATTGGGATGTGCAGATTGACATCGGCCCTGGTGGAATGACCGCATATCGACAAGCCTTCGGACGAATGCCACTTTATTGGCTGAACTCATTAGGCACAATTTGGTTCTCGACGCATTTAAAGTCACTTCTGCAATTCGTCGAATCAATTTCCGTATCCGCTGAAGCTTTCCATTCGTATTGTGCCTTTTCCTTTGTTCCAGCTCCGCTTTCTTTGATCGACGGAATCTGCTCTTTGGAAGCGGGCTCTAGCGCAATATGGAGCAAAGACTCTTGCGCACCGCAAATAGTGAAACAGAAAAACTGGTTGTTGCCGGAGAAGTTGATCTGTTCGGAAGACGAAGCTGTCAATGCTTTGACTGAGGAGCTGGAGTCCGCTGTTGCTGCTCAAATACGGGGGCTTCCCAGCGACCGAGTGGCTGTCTTTCTTTCCGGCGGATTGGATTCTGCAATTACTGCTGCCGCCTTGGTTCGAGCAGGATTGGACGTTACTGCGTACAGCTTGGATTTTGGTCCACATGGATTAAGCGAATTGCCGTGTGCCCAGGAAGTGGCACAGCATCTCGGTATTCCCCTCAAATCAGTACGCGCTCTGCCTCGTGATGTGCAAAAAGCTATCGTTCCCACCGTTGCCGCCCTTGATACTGCCTATGGTGATGGTGTCACTATTCCGTTATGGCTTTTGAACAGGGCCGCGGCGCAGGATGGGCACACCATCGCGTTCAATGGGGAAGGTGGAGACCAGCTGTTCGGCGGATGGACGAACAAGCCGTTGATCGCTTCACGGGTCTACGGGAATGAGCCGAATGATAACGCAACAGAAAACGTCACGGCTACGTACATGCAAACATTCCACAGGCTCTATGCGCACGAACATCTTATGTTCAGCCATGCGATTCGAAGCAAGATCGCAGACGATGATCTTGGCATTCATCTGAACGAAGCATTGTCCCAATTGGGGAAGGTTCCTCTAATACACCTTTTGCGCCGGGCCAATTTACTTTTGAAGGGCGCCCAAAATATCCAACCGCGGGCAAGTAACTTGTCCATAGAACACGGATTGAATCTACGTTCGCTATTTTGTCATAAGCCGCTAGCAGACTGGACTTTTTCTGTGCAGCCGGAGCTTATGCTGCGAGGATCTTGCGAAAAGTATATTCTGAAAAGAGCGGTCGAATCGTGGCTGCCGGAATCAATTGTTTATCGCGAAAAGCGTGGAATGGGTGTGCCTCTGACCGAATGGTGCATCGGCCCTCTGTGGGGTCACCTCGGCAAGTATTTGAATAATAAGAGGTTGTCGCGTGGCGGATATTGGCAGCCGGATATAGCCAGCAGGCTCGTCGTGGGAGAGGTTAGTGCGCAGTTTGCAGGGCGCCGTATCGGCGAAATATTATGGTTGATGCTCATGTGGGAAGTTTGGCTTGATGGGATAAAAACCCCGGATGTGCCGTTGAATCGCTATAATGCGTTCTGGCCCCCGGTGCCTCTTCTTCGGTTGTTTAAAGAGGTCGTTCAAGTTTAGTAATGAGTCAAACGCTCTCAGCAACCAAGCATTTTTATCCGGATGCCAACCTCGCTCGCGAGCTGATTGCTAACTACGGATCCCCTCTTTACGTTTATGACGCGAAGCATTTAAGCGATAACATTGATCGCGTCGCTCGATCGATTCCGTATCAGGGCACCCGCTTTGCATTTGCTTCAGTGACTAACGGCAACCTGGCGCTGCTGCGCAAGTTCAAGGCTGCCGCTTGGGGGCTGCATGCAAATACCCCAGGTGATGCGTTCCTTGGTTTAAATGCCGGCTTCTTGCCGAGCGACATCATATACAGTGGCAGCAATTTGACGGCCGACGAGATGGCGCAAATGCTTCGCTGGGGGGTTGCTACCTACAATCTAGACAGCATCAGTCAACTGGAACTGCTGGCACTTGTGAAAGAGTCAGTTGATGCACCCATTCCACGAATCGGTTTCCGGCTGAATTTGCCTGATGTCACTGGTGAGTCTCGTATTGGAATTTGTCCTGATGATTTAGTGAAGGCTGATATCCGGGCGCGCGAGCTTGGTCTTGCCGTTACGGGTATTCATTTTTACCGCGGCACTTCAACGAATGCTACTGAAAGATTCGTTGATTGTCTTGATACGGTCTTGGCAGTTGGGCAGCGCCTTTCGCAATGGCAGTACCTTGATTTCGGCGGCGGATTCGGATTCTCGTACTACGATCGTAAGCATAGTTTTGAGTGGGAAGACTTCGGTCGGGAGCTTACGACGGCGCTGCATCGACATAAACTGAATCTCGATTTGATTATTGAACCAGGTCGGTCAATCATCGCCGGTTCTGCTGCCCTGCTGTGCACCGTAGTCAGCACGAAATCGCAAGGCGAGAAAAAATTCGTCGGCGTCGATACGTCGACTGCAAATATCGCAGTTCTCAGTGTTCATGGTGGAACTCGACAAGTGCGATGTTACGGGCATCTTGATGAGCCGTTGCATCTCACGGACGTGTGTGGCAATACGACATATTCTCGCGATTATCTTTCTCGTTCTTGCCAGTTGCCGAATCTGAACCCAGGTGATTTACTTTCGATTTTGGATGCCGGTGCCTACGGTTATGCAATGTCGTCGCACTTTTTGCATCGACCGCGTTTGCCGGAAGTTTTGCTGGAGAATGGCAATCATCGATTGATTAGAAGGCGTGAATCGTACGATTCTTTGGTGGCTAACCAGGCGGATCTTTAGTGAAATGTATCAAGTGTAACTGTGACAGCAAGCTCAAAGAGCGTGAGAATGGATGTTGCATCGGCTGCAAGCATCCCTTCGTATTCGATCCCAGGAAGCGTCCCGCTGGTGATTTTTTCAATGATAAGCTTTTTGAAAAGAGCATCGCGCTGATTTCTGTAAACAACACGCTCAAGTTCACGCCGAAGCAGTATCACTATTTCGTCAATGGCATGAAGGCTGTTAATTCGCCAGGGGCAGCATCCCAGGGTTTTGCCGTTCTTCTGTTTATAGTTGCGATAGTAGTGTGTATGTTCGGTGCCGGGGCACAGAATGTATTTCTGATGGTTGCTGGGCCTATTGTGCTGGTTCTCTTGGGAATGGCTATGCTGCCAAGTGTCCAGGCTTCGTTTGGTGTCGTGCCCAAGAAAACAATCAAGGTCGGGATAGCCGGCGCTTTTGAACGGTGGGCCGCTGTAAATGAACCGATCAAGTCATTGCTGCCGTCACCGGAGAAGAGCTTGCCCCGTGGAGACGTCGCGGCCGAACTGCTCGATTACAGCTTCGATAGATTAGTTGTCACCGAGTCTGACGATATTGCCCAATTTCTCTTAGCCAACAACTTTCACTTTGAAAATAACTGTGCAGTGCTGAGCATCAACAAGTACCCGATCACTCTGTTCACGACCATTATGAGGATGCTTCGCAATAATCCGGATTTGAAAGTGTACGCGCTCCACAGTTGCAGCTGGCGTGGTATCAAAATTTTAGACCAGTTGCGCAACGGTGAAGATTGGTTCAAGGATCAGCCAGGGGTTCAGATTATTGATTTGGGGTTATTACCTCGTCAACGCGCTAAAAGACCCGCGTTCGTGGAGCAGAACTCGGCTGCCAACACTCCGAACGTCGTTCCGATGAATTTGAAAGAGTCTCTGACAGACACCGAGCTAAAGTGGTTAGACAAAGGCAATATCGTTCAGCTTGAGTCGATTCCACCGCAAGGTCTGTTGCGCTTGATCTCCATGGGTATTGCCATGAGCAAGGACCCGACCAAGAAAGATTCTCTGGTTCCTGTCTCGAACACCAGCGGCTCAGGAACCGATGGTGGCATCTATGTATTTACCAGTGACAGCTTCGGTTAATCGTTCCGGCGTGCGCTATCCGCCGCCCTACCTATTCGGCGTCGTGCACTTGCATCCACAGTTCCAAGGCGCATAACAACCAAAGTTTGACCCCGTATCGCCCCCATGTATCACCGCGATAGTCAAGCCAATCTTTGATCACCGTTTGATCAAGATATGCTGCTACCTTAGCTTTGCGCGATAAGAGCAACTGCCTCGCCATCGAGTTCCATTTCTTTCGATACCAGAGCTGCACTGGAACCATCATGCCTGATTTGGGACGATTCAGAATTCGCTCTGGCAGAAGGTCTTGCACTGCGGCCTTCAGCACAGCTTTCTCTTGTGCGCCTTTCAATTTATGCTGAGGGGGAATGGAAAGGCTCGCCTCCACTATGCGTCTGTCAAACAGTGGAGAGCGCCCCTGCAGTCCAACTGCTGAGGTGATGTTGTGCACCTTTGTGAGAATGTGGTCGGCGCCTTTGAATTTCGTGTTGATGAGCAGAAGCTTGTTAACGTAATGGCCGGGCGAAAGTAAATCCGCTTCAAAGACAGATGGGACAGCTTGCGTTGCGCGATAGATCTCCGGCGTAAGCAATCGGGTCAGATCTGAGGCGCATTTTTGAAAAGAAGCTAGATACGCGTTGACGCTGGTTTGCGCATTTTCTTTTGCTGATTGCTCAGGTTGGTAAAGGCTGTCCAGCATCATCGGTTGATTTTTCGGGCCACCAAAACAGGGATCGCCGCCTTCGCCGTTGAGAATGACATTCGTTCGCTCGCGCGCTATACGTCCGAGAATCAAATTCGGAACCGTCAACGGATCGCCGATGGGATCATCAAGGAGTCCGATCACTTCGCGGTGCATTTTCCACATGTCGTCCGGAGTAATTTCAATCACTTGATGTTGAACACGACAGTGCTCTGCCACCATGCTTGAGAATTCAAGCTCGTTTGGGCATTCGCTGCCGAAATGAATGGAAAAACAGTGAACCGGCTTGTCGTGTAGTTTGCTTGCAAGTGCCACCACGCTGCTGGAGTCGAGTCCGCCGGATAAGTAGCAGCCGACATCTTCGCCCTGGGGCAATTGCTCGGAGATTACATCTTCTAACAAGGTGCGCAATTGAGCCGCATGCCATTCCAGAGGCTCGCTTTCCAGCGCTTCGTAGTCTTCTTTAATCGTCCAGTAGGTACGGGCGCTAACAAGATTGTGAATCGTTCCTGGTCGTACTTCGCGCACGTTCTGGAAAAGCGTTTGCTCTCCAGGGACAAATGCCGCACAGAGGTAGTCACGCAGAGCCACAGGGTTGATGGTGCGGTCGCAATAACGCGCAGCAGCGTGAAGCCTTGGCGAGATCCATCGCGCTTCTCCTCTTGTGCCGATGTAAATTGATCGGGCGCCGACTGCATCGCGCACGATTTCCATCTTTCTGGAATCTGTGTCCCAGGCAACGAAGCAGAAGGCACCTTGTAACAATGGCAAGCATTTATCGCCCCAAGCGGACCAAAGCTGCGAAAGCACTTCCAGGTCGGTTGCGCCGGCGTCGATCTCATATGTTTTTTGGAGATACCTGCAATTACTCAACCATACGTCCCCGACGAACCGCAAAGGTCCGACAGCCACTGGTAATGCGCCCACTACTTTAATGTCACTATCGCGATACTCGGGTTGGCCGCCCGATTGAGCAAAAGACGACTCCCCTACCTGCACATACCAAGCGGTAGGACGATATACCGGCTTCGTCGACTCTGGGACAATAATTCTGCGGAGCTGTTGCAACATTTCCAGTTATTCTAGCTTCGTCCGGCGGGGGCGTACATGATAATCCAGGGCAATCAGTCTACTTCCATAACTATTGATGGAAAAGACTACGTGTATTTTGGAGGTACAAATTACCTCGGTATCGCTCATCGCGCTGAATTGTGGCAGGCTGCTGAAGCTGCATTTAAGAAATTTGGATTTAGTTCCGGTGCTTCGCGATTGACCTCCGGTGAAACAGATCTGTTGCTTAACTTGGAAAAGGATCTTGCCGCGTTCGTTCTGAGCGAAGCTAGTCTCGTATTACCTGCCGGGTTTATGACCAACACGGCAGTGGTCGATGCGTTGGATGAGCAAGTGGATTTCTGGATCGTTCAAAAGTCTGCGCACGGTAGCATCAAGTCTGCGCTGGCTCAGAGTCGCAAAGTAATTGCGGTCGATCAGCCCTTCTCGACCTTTATCGATCGCCCGTCTCTATTGGCGGGGTTGGGACTGGCTACCTGTCGTCTAGGTATTTTCGCTGAGCCAATTGATCCGCTGCTCGGTCAATTGCAGGATATTAGCGCGTTGCTGACGCTGTTAAATGATTCTGACTTTCTCGTTCTTGATGAAGCGCATTCCATTGGTGTTTTGGGTGAACGTGGGCGTGGTGCCCTGGAGCATTTCAATATTGCAGCACATCCCAATGTCATTCGCACCGGCACCTTTAGTAAGGCGTTCGGAGCTCAAGGTGGATTCGTCATCGCCTCGACGGAAATAGTCGAACTAATCAAAGACCGATCAGGTTCATTCAAACTCAGTACGCCACTTTCACCGGTGGCATGCGCGGCAGCCAGAGAGTCAATTCGTCTTGTGAGCCAGAGTCCGGAAACGACTGTGAGGCAACTGCACGCCAATATCCATCACACGAACCAGAAGTTAGTCGAGCGGGGATTCGAACAGTTTGCGTCAAATTGCGTGCCCATTTACCATCTTCCCGATGGACCGGCTATACGGCAGTTGCGGGAAACGCTACCGGGCAAGGGTCTATATTTACCTTCGGTGAAAAGCTACTTTGCCGGGATCTGCAAGATCGGTCTTCGTTGGACTATTCAAGCAGGACATACATCTGAGCAGCTCGATCTGCTCCTCAATTCGATTGCAAAGACCTGATGGGCTGACCGCAGCGGTGTCTGCTGCCGCTTGCGGCGTCAAATGTTGAGGGGAGGGGCTTGTCCCCTCCCGTTTCTCGGGTGCTGTGCTCCTGGGAGGTCAAAGAAGGAGACTAAGCCCGAAGCAGATACTGAAAGCTGCCGTTACGAAGGCAAACAAGGCAGATAACCGGCGAAAGCGGGCGGTAGTCGTGAATCCTGCCAGGCTCGCCAAAGCGATTCCGGTATTTGATATTAAAAGCCCGAGTACGAACATCAACAACAACAGGAAAGCGAAGCTTGTGTCTGCCGAGCCGCCGACAGTGGCAAGGAGCAGCATTTGGGTACCAGTTTCGGCGCCGATGCCATGAACCATCCCGACGCCTATGCTGGTGGCAACACCGTAGCGTTGGGACTGCATCTTGTGGCGGTGCAAGCGCTTCCGGGCCGAATAGATCAGCCAGCCGCCTAAAGCGACCAAAGTGAAGCCGATTGCCTTCTGTGCGATGTGGTCGACCCACTCAGGTAGCATGTTGCCAGCAAAGATCACTGCCGTGCCCAGACCGGCAACGATAGCCGCGTGACCGACTGCGTAGCAGGTCGAAAGCTTGATAGATTCGCGAGCATTTTGCGGGAACGTCTGTTCCGCGTGCCCGCCGCTTGCGCAGGCGGTGCCGACAATGTCCGAAATCGCTGCCAAATGGTCCCAATCCACGCCGTGGCGCAGACCGAGCAACAGAGCATTAATTAGTAGAAGAGCCCCACTTTGCATAGCAGAACAGAATAGCTGATGATGCCCTGCTGGCAACCGCCCCTCCTAAAAAATGACCGGACTCTGTAATAAGAGAAGCCAATTAGTTCGAGGTCATTATGCGCAATCGTCATGGACAATCTCTTGTGGAACTTGCCACGGGCTTGCTGGTAGTGATCCCCATATTGCTGGCACTGATGGACTGCGCATTTTTGGTCGTCGGCGCAGCGGCCGCAGACAATCTTTGCCGAGATGCCGCCCGCGCAGCGGCAAGCGGACCTCCTGGATTACTGACTGCTGGCGAGCGCACCGTATCTAATGCTGGTGAGCCAGTCAAACGAGCTAAGACTGTTATGAATCGCATCTACAATTTAGGAATTCCAGTGAAAGTTCGGGAGTCTGAACTTAAGGTCATTGAGAAACTTGAGAATCCGATTCCACCAAATGATCTGGGAGGCTCAATCAACGGCACTGTAGTTGTCAGTTCTACAGTTGACGTCTATCCCCCATTCATCATTGGGGTTGTGACGCACCAATCGATTGCCATGCGCTCACGTCACGGATTTCCGTTCACGTATGTGCTGCCTACGACTGCGGCGATGGAGCCTTAGTCTCGGCAACCTCGGTGTCTTTTGACATCAGCCCGCTCCACTCAATTAGTCGGTCATAGATGCTGCCTGCATACAATCGATCTGCCACTGCCGAAGATGTGATGCAACAGAGCATCAGTGGTAATACCAGATTGAAGTTCTGTGTCATCTCAAAAACAATCACAATTGCCGTTACCGGAACTCTTGCAACGGATGCGAATACGGCTCCCATACCGGCAAGGGCGAATGTTTCGATTGGTGCACCCGGTTGAATGGCATGTTGCATCAAACCGAAAATATGTCCGAGCGCGGACCCCATCGCAAGGCTCGGTGCAAACAGTCCACCAGGGGCACCAGAGCCATAAGCAATGACGGTCAAAATGAAAAATATTCCGCAGGCGACTGCCGATGGCTCAATTCCTAAGTCCCCGTGGACGATGAAGTCACGCATGCCTGCGTAATTGTGGAAGTGCTGAGGGAGCGAAGCCACCAAAAGTCCTGAAAGCAAGCCTGCGACGCAGACCTTTAGTGCAACCGGAACGCGGAAGATATCTCGGTTGAATTTGAGGCAGAGCATCACGCATTTGTTGAAGGCCGCACCGAGAACGCCAGCCGCAATACCCATCATCAAGTATGCAGGAATATCAAAAACGGAAAACGATGCATCGACCGCCATTGCGCTTATATGCTTCATGGATGAATCCGCATGAAGCATGTGGGACGCTACTGATGCAACGAAACACGCCAGAACTGCAGTTCCGATAGTGCTGGAAGAAATCTCTTTCAGTAGTTCTTCTAGAACGAAAAATACCCCGGCCAAAGGTGCATTGAATGCTGCAGCGAGCCCGGCACCGGCTCCGGCGGCCACCAACAATCGTTCCTCTTGGGGCTCACTGCGGGCGCGCCTGTTGATCTCGGTTGATAGCGCTGCTCCGACGTGAACGGTTGGGCCTTCCCGCCCCATCAACAAGCCGCTACCGATGGCAACGATGCCGCCGACCAGCTTGATTAATGCTGTTCGCATGCTGAGAGCTGTCTTGTCAGTGCTGCCAAGTAGCGCCGCTTTAACTTGCGGAATGCCACTGCCGGAAGCGTCTGGGCACATCTGGACCAATATTCCGGCGATTAAGCCACCAAGCGCACCCACGGCCGGCAGGACAATGAATGGGTTGTACTCGTGAGCTAGATGCAACCGAAAGGTGCCGATGTATCCAACACCATTAGTGATGACGACAGCTGAAACCCCCGCCGTTAACCCGATGGCGCAGGCATTGAAAATAGCGATGTTATTGGGCTTTGCCCACGATTGTGACATGGGCACGAAGTATAACCGATGGCTGCCCTTTCCAATTGCTTTGTTAGGGGGTGGTAGGACTAAGATAGAAGTACAGTTTGCCAAGGTTACCTAGATGCTTGCAGCAACGAACGACTTAGAGACTAATCGAGCTCCATGCTGTCCCGCAGAACTGTCTATCGCCGTTTTGGTGATGATGGCCCAAGAAGCTAAAAGACAGGGACGGTATCCGGAAGCAGAGGCTTTTTTGAACCGGGCGGGCGAACAAGCAAAAATGTATTTTGGACCAGAGACAGTCTCGGTGGCCACCATCCTTTGGGATCTTGCATCAATCCACCAGAAGCAAGGACGTAGCATAGAAGCCGATGAACTGTGCCGTGAAGTAAGAGAAATTCTAGGTATTCAAGGCAAACGAAAATAGCCCTAGAGCAGTTTTGAGGAGCCCAAGAGCGCGACGTAAGTCGCGCTCTTGGTTGGTCTCGACATTTTTCGCTGCGCAAACTTCAATTGAAAGTGTCGAACTCGCATTCGACTCTTTCAACAAAGACTTCTGAGAGCCCAGTGACAATCAGCCATCAGAGCGTTACGCCAGCTTTCAATTTCCCTTTCTACTGTCATAGAAATTTACAGTAGGCAGTGGTGCCTTCGTCACTTTTTTCCATGGATATTCAATTGGAATAGTTGTTACCGCACCTTGCGGGGTTCGTACGCGGACTTCGAAATCCCCTGACTCAATGTCTCTGTAGACGATCACTCGTGTGTCCGAACCTTGCGATCTTAAATCGGCATTTAGCGCGCGTGCCAACAGCATCGGACCGTCGATATCGCCATGGTATCCCTTGCTCCCGACGCCGACCAACGACATATCGGTGAATGCTTTGCGTAGTGCGTCTACCGGAATATTGCCGTTGACGAGCTGATCTGAAAGCTTACCAGCTAGCGTTTTGGCTTGCTCTTCTGTTTCGCGCCTGTAGGCTTGCCGCTGGGCTTCCCGCTTGGCCTCCCGTTCTGCTTCGCGGTTCTCAGCTTGTTCAGGCGTCAGGAATTCAGTTGTTCTTCCGCCGGTAGTGGCCTCGACGATGCGTCCACCTTGTACTACAACCTGATCGCCTGTTGGCATAGTTATGGTGGTGCGATCGCCATCTTGGCGAGTCGCGAAGCGGCGATTTGGCAGAATTGAATCTGTCGTAATGGAGCCATCTGCGCCCACTGTAACAGTGTCGTGGGGTCCAAATGTCTTAATTGAGGGATCTGTGTAGCCTAACACCATTTGTCTTTCGCCATTCTTGTTAGGCGCTAAGTCAAGCGACGCATTGCCGGGCAGACGGAAGTTCGTTACCCTCATGTTGTCAGATATTGTTATTTCTGGCGAGAAGTATTCCGCCTTCTTTATTTTATCTGTGAAGGTCATCGCGTCCACGATACAGCCGCCCTCACCCTTCCGGGTGGAAATGTCGTGTAGCATCAGATCGGAAGCTATTGATGAACTCTCATCGAGTGGCTTGACTGGCTTATCAAATTTTTCTGGTAATTGCGTACTCATTTTTTCGATTCTCCGATTTTAAAAATCCTTGTTCCATCCGGACTGTTTCTATCCAGAAGCTGAATCTTCGCGACTACCTGTATCTGCTAGATCGCCGTTGTGAACACACGATCAAGTTTGTGTGCACACACGATCGAGTTCTGCACTTTTGTGCAGTCGTGTGGTTGCCATATTCGTACATTGAGAGTAACTGATGTTGTATAGGGCAAAGCTTGATGATGCCGGGATGAACTGTGAAGAAGGGTGAATGGATATCTTGCCGAAGCTAACTGCTCTGGCACCACTTACAGTGCCTAGATTGATAGGCTTCCTTCCGTTGCTAGTTAATCACCTTACAATATTGTGCTCGCGCTTCTTTGAAAGCTCTAACACCTATCTTGTAATCATCGAAAGGAGCAGGTCGAAAGGACAATAGGCGAAACCGTTTCAGTGGTGTATGTTGCCATGTTTAGATCGCTTGGTTGCCAGCAACAGTGTGGCAATTCCGGTGGCGCATAGGCTCTAGCTCGTGGCGGTTGCGCATCAAAATGTAGGGGTTTGTCGCCGAAAATCAGCCTGTGATTGGGACTTAGCGATCCAGTTGTCGAAAAAAAATTGCGGCGGAGAATAAATGGTGTTGTATGGCTAAAGCTCCCAAGAAAGTACAGGCATCCGATAAAGCAGGTTTGCAGAAGTGCCCCACAGGCATCAAAGGCTTTGACCAAGTTACAGAAGGCGGACTTCCGAAAAACGGAGCCACCTTAATTTGTGGAGGTGCTGGCGCCGGAAAAACCATTTTGGGGCTGGATTTTCTGATCCGTGGTGCCATTGATTTCGACGAGCCCGGCATGTTCATGTCCTTTGAAGAGACTGAAGACGAACTGTATAGAGACGTGGCTTCTATCAACTTGGATTTGAAATGGCTTGTTTCACAAAAAAAAATTCTGCTTGACCATGTTGTTCTTGAGCGCAAGGACATTCAAGAGAGGAACTTCAACCTTGAAGGGGTGCTCATTCGGTTGGAACATGGCATTGATGCCATTGGCGCCAAGCGCGTTGTAATAGATTCGATTGAATCTCTCTTTGCCGGCCTCACAGATCCCGGCATTCTTCGTGTTGAGATAAAAAGACTTTTCCGCTGGCTTAAGGAAAAACACGTTACGACAATCATTACCGGAGAGCCGGGACAAGGCTCGTACACTCGTCATGGACTGGAGGAATTCATTTCCGATTGCATTATTTTTCTGGATAACAGGGTCAGTGAACAGGTCTCCATCCGTAGAATTCGTGTGATCAAGTATCGTGGTTCCAATCATGGCACCAACGAATATCCGTTCGTAATTGATGCAGAAACGGGACTTTCAGTAATTCCGATCACTTCTGCAGGGCTGGATCAACCAGGTGTAGGCAAGAGAGTTTCGACCGGAATTCCATCGTTAAATAAGCTCTTCTACGGTGGAGGTTACACGAGCGGCAGCACGGTCCTCGTTTCAGGTACCGCAGGCACGGGAAAAACAAGCATCGCAGCCGCATTTGCCATAGAAAGGTGTAAGCTCAAACAACGTTGCCTTTTCTTATCTTACGAAGAATCTTCAGGGCAACTCATTCAAAATATGAGTTCTATAAGTTTGGACATGCAAACTTGGATTGACAAAGGACTGTTGAAGATTGTGTGTACCAGGCCGTCTTTGTTTGGTTTAGAACTGCACTTACTCGATTTATACAAGACCATTGAAATTTTCAAACCGAGCGCTGTTGTCTTGGATCCGCTGACTAGTCTCATTGGAGAAGGGAGCGAGCGTGAGATCCAATCAATGGTCACGCGCATGATTGATCTTTTGAAATCCAGGGGCATAACCGGATTTTTTACAAGTCTGGTTTCTTCTAGCGCACAAAATCAGAGTCGCGGCGAAGTCGGCGTCTCGTCTCTAATTGACACCTGGATCGTAGTTAGAGAATTAGAAGAAGAAGACAGTAAAAGGCGCATCCGTGGACTTTACATTGTTAAATCTCGTGGCACAGGCCACTCGAGTGATGTCCACAAATTGATTTTGAGTGATGATGGAATTGACTTGGTATCAATGGATGGCGCCGATGTCCTGACTGAGGACGAAGGGGCTCGTAAAACCGGTTTTGCCAGGCGAAAAATGAGTCAAAAGGACAGTATTGGATGATTCCGGCGAACGCGAATCCAAACTTCATTGTCGCTATTGTCGGCATTGGCGGCTCAGCTGGAGGCGTCAAGGCATACAAGGCGCTCTTGGACGCTCTACCGATTGATACGGGAATGGCCTTTGTCATTGTTTCTCATATTTTGCCAACAGCCAGTAGCCAGTTAGCCGAAATTCTGTCGACGCGCACGAAAATGACAGTAATGGTTGCTTCCATGGAGATGCCGGTCCTGGCGAATCACGTCTACGTAGGCCCGCCGAACGCGGATCTTCTTATTGAGGACTGCACTTTCAAAGTCGTCTCTCCGCGCACAAGATTGAGTGCTCCGATCGATGTGTTTTTGACTTCTCTGGCAGAGGCAATGGGGGCGCGGGCGATCGGTATTATTCTTTCCGGCTATGATGGCGACGGCACTGACGGATGCAAGCATATCAAGGCAAAGGGCGGCACGACCTTCGCTCAGGATGCGTCTGCCGAAGCAGGCGACATGCCTCAGAGTGCTCAGGCCGCAGGATGTATTGATTTCGTTCTGCCACCAGACAAAATACCCGCTGTATTGCAAAAATTGGCACGTACTTTCGCGGATAAAGAGGTGTAAGGCGTCACATAGGCCCATCTTTGGATCGATCTGCTTGCCCCCTGTTTCGGACCATAAGAAAGTTGACGCTCGCCGCCTGATATCCTAGACTAGGGTCAGGGAAAGGACGTCAGCATGAGACAAAGTCGGTTCACTGAGGCACAGATCGCCGGAATACTGAAGGAATCAGAGACCGGAATGAACAACAGGGAAATCTGCCGAAAGTATGGAATTTCGGCTCAGACGTTTTACACGTGGCGATCGAAATATGGCGGCATGCAAGTCGGCGATGTCAAAACGATAAAGGCACTAGAGAAAGAGAATGCCACGCTTAAGCGCATCCTGGGGCAGAAAGAGCTGGAGCTGGCGGCAGTAATAGCGGTGCTCGAAAAAAAGTAATCAGCCTCGCTGGCAAGTGCGAGGCGAAAGAGCTAATGATCGCAAACGGGCTTAGCGAGAGAAGAGCGTGCCACATTCTGGGTTTGCATCGCTCTACAGCACGGTATCAAAG
>JADYXS010000535.1 GCA_021772155.1 Candidatus Obscuribacter sp. | reverse complement strand
TTACAGAAGCAGACTTCAAGAAGCTTGGTCCGCAGGTTGAAGAAATTCTCCGCAAAGAAAAATTCACCGATATGACAATAACTCCACTCAAGGAAGGGTTCCACATTTCGTTAACGCGCGGGCATACAAAATCTTATCCCATCGGTGTGGTCAACGGTGCTCGTTCTTTTCTTAATGCCGATGAGCAGCTTGCTTTTGACGTCTATGCCGGCAAGGGAAAAGACGGAAAGTCCGATGGAACGATTTCCTTTGAGAACATTAAAGGGCTTAGCAAATACGAACGGGCGGTACCAAGTTCAACTACGCCTCTTACTGGACATGTCTCTATACTTCCGCGAAGCAACTTTCAGGTGGATAGCATCGCCCTTAGTCCAGCGGACGCTGGCAGCAGGACGGCGATGCGTTTCGAAGTATCCGCCTACAAAGATGAGCGGAGTCGACCTCTTGCTCGTCGCCAACCCGGGTACCGCGGCACAAAAGTGACGGAAACTGAATCGACGCTGCTGGATAGTGCGCAGTTCCTACTAAAACGCCTGACGGATTTGCAGCAAGGCCAATAACAAAGTGATAATTTGGGAGGCGAAAGCAGCGGTTAGGCAGTCTCAGCTCAAGGCCAATTGACTTAAAAGCTCAAGTGCAATTGCTGCATGATGTCTGGATGATATCTCGCGAGCGCTTGCTGTGTACAAGCCCGCTTAATTTGTAATCGAAGAAACAGATTTGTGGATGCGCACATCCTAACCGACTAGCAACTTCATTTGATTACCCAAACAAATCACCAGAATCATGACAGCAATATTGACGCAGATCAGGGCGGTGAGAATACTTGCGCCAATCATCAATTGACAGCAAATCAGCGCATGTCGCTTTGACATCGTGCGAAGAATCCCCATCCTGCGCACTACAAACCAGCATAGCGGCAGAAAGTAGAGAATATCGATCCCGCCAAGCACAATGAGATTAATGGGACGAAACGGCGTGAAACCGCCAGCGCCCAATCGCGTGCGCAGCCAAGCCCAGTCCTGTTGGTAGGCACCAAGACACAGGGCTGCTAAGCCTACAAAAAGGAATGCTGAAAGAACTCGACTTGAGTTCCGATCCTCATCACGGAGGACAATCGACTTGTCCGAATGTGCCTCTCTTATAAATGTGCACGTTTCAGCAGCAGACGCCCAGAGCGAATCGCGTTTTCGTTGGCTCTGCCCAGCTTCGCTTTGCCCAGCCTCGCTCCGCTCGCTGGCAAGGCTCGTTGCCCTATCTTCATCAGTCATAATTGGACCATCGCCCCTGTAATTGTCACGCCGCCTTCCAGTTTGATGGCCAACCTGCGACGTGTCAATATCGGCGTACAGTGATAATCCTTCGCTTGCGCGCATGGCTGCCCGCGTGGAAAGCATAAGCCATTCGATGGCAAGACAGTCTACCCCACCAAGCATGCATGTTGTCTAGGTCCGTGCGCGGCTACGCTATAGAGCCGACAGAGCATCAGACGCCTGTTTGTTTCCAGGGTGCTTTTCGAGGACCATCTTCAGAACGGTGCGGGCCTCTTCAGTGCGTTTTGCATTCGAGAGGAAGAGACCGTACGGCACGCCGACTATCGGCTCAAATTGAGTAGCGGCAAAGAGTCGCTTGTATAGCGCTTCCGCATCTTTCGATTTGTTTTGTTTCTCCAGCAGTTGAGCGAGTCGGACGTATGCAGGCAGAAAATGCGCGTCTGACTTAATTGCTTTTCGTTGGTAACTAACTGCTTCCTTCAGTGTGTTTGAATCCCCGGCATTCGATATAACCAATGCCCAACCCAAGCCTGACAGCGCTGCCGCTGCGGTCACTGGATTCTTGCAACCAAACGCATCGAATCCATTAGCTGCGATTGCGTTGTTGAAGGACTCAACCGATCCCGCCGCATCGCCTGAAGCGAGTTTGGCCTTGGCAAGTGACAAGTGCGCTTCTGCTTTTGATTCGTCTATCGCTACTGCCCGCGCAGACTCAATTATGGCTTCGGCATGCTTTTCTTGTTTGGAAAAAATGCTGGCAAGGCGGAGATGAACAGCAACATTCGCTGGATTCAGATCACTTGCTGTTTTTAGGGCAGCAATAGCATCATCAATCTTGTCTGCTGCCAAGTACGCGGAGCCTAAATCGCGATGTACCGCAAAGCTCGATGGATTCAGCTCGGACGATTCTCGAAGTAAAGCGATTGCTTCGTCGTACTTTCGCTGATTTGAATAGATCATTCCCAGAATTCTACGTGCACCAAAAGACTTCGGGTCGAGTTGTATGGCCTTTATCTCTTCAGCGATCGCCTCGTCATACTGGTCTCGCTCCACAAGCGAAGCGAGCGCGGCACCTAACTGCATGTGCGCATCGGCGCTTCTGGGATTCTTGCGAATCAACTGGCGAAGCAGCGGCTTTGCAGCTTGAGGCTTTCCGCTATCGATTAGATGCATTGCACGCTCGAGTTTTTTGTCAAAATCATCGAGCGCGCAAGCCGACTGCCAAGGCAGCAGAGCGATCAGGCCGAGGAAGATTTGTAGCTGAGCTCGAGTTATGATATTCGCTTCTCCAAGAGAACGTGCGGCCCCATCATACATCCAAGTCGTCGAGACGCCATGCGTCTTCGACTCCCGCGATCAAATTTCGAAATGATGCCAATAGGTTGATGGTCATGGTCCTCATCTGGCAATCCGATTCAGGAACCCTGACTTCGCGCGGCCGTCTCGAATAGCAAAATGCTAGAAGCTCAACAGCGACGCCACTGTATTAGATTGCACGATCGGATGCGGTGACACGTAGGAGATCAAATGACACACGTTACCTCCGCGGACGGCACGAAGTCTTTTGAAAAAGCCGGCACTGGACTGCCTGTCATCATTGTCAGTGGTGCTTTGTCGGATCGTAAATTAATCGGGAGCAACCCGCTCGTAGCCATGCTGTCAAAACATTTTTCGGTGTACACCTATGACCGGCGCGGAAGGGGCGAAAGTTCTGACAGGCAACCATATGCGGTGTCACGAGAAATTGAAGACATTGACGCGCTAGTCAACCACGCTGGCCAGTCTGCTTATCTTTATGGTTCTTCAAGTGGCGCCGCATCGGCACTGCAGGCAGCGGCCAAAACCCTGAAAGGACAAACCCCTCAAGCCGATGCTGCATCTTTGGAGCCACTGTTAACCGAGTTTTTCGCTAGCTCTTCATCACGGTGAAGTGCCGCTTTTGCATATCGTTGTCCGGAGTTCGGTACGACTCGCACTTCGACGGTGGTGAACATCCCTTCGTCCGAAAGCCACGGTAGGAGCATCGACGGACGCATCATCGGCCCCGGGATTAACCCCAAATTTTTCGCCACTGCTCGAACTCAGAAGGGCGGCTTCATGGCCTCGGGCTTTCCATCCATGGTCTCTCTTACTAGGGTTGACAGCAATTCAGACAGGGGTGAAATGTTCTGCTCAACGCTAGCTTTTTCGAGAGCGGACAAGTATTGATCGCGTCGAGTAACGGGCACTACTGTCTTCTGGTTATTGCGTTGGGCCGATTCTCGTTTATCATGCTGGATGGTTTTTAGTTTATCGCGTTGGTCGATTTTTAGTTTATGATGCTAGGCCTTGCCGAATCCGTGTTCTTGCACCGTTTCGTGAACGGAAGCCCAACCTTGAATGTCGCTAGAAGACGCTTTTGAGTGTTCTGCACCTTTGGCGAGTGGGCAATTGCCGGGTTGTCAGTACTGCTGAATCTCCACCACTTCAGAAAGTTTTTCCATCGTTGTGACGCACGCTGTCCCTAGTTGCGCCACCCGCTAGTCAGGCTCGGTCGGCGCATCATTGTGCCCACGAACGAGTTTCTTGTTACTGCTCGCGCCTGGTTGCCGCGACATATTTTTTTCGACAGCTCCAGATTATCCTTACTGTATTGATCTGAAAGGAGCCTCTCGCAAATGGCCGATTCAATAAGCACTCGAGGGAATAGCTCGGAAACCG
>JADYXS010000534.1 GCA_021772155.1 Candidatus Obscuribacter sp. | reverse complement strand
ACCATTCATAGTGGCGATTTATGAATTCAACCGAGAGTTGTAGGGGCGGGATCTGTTTCATCGCGCCGAAGTCGTGAGAAGCAAGCTTTGCAGAAGGCCCTGGATCTTCTACAATCGACAAACAGGGAGGACGTTCTATAAAAAGGCTATGCGCTATCGTCCAGCAACCCTGTACCGCTAAATTTGCGGCGTTTGGTTTAGTGCTGGCTTTTTGCAGCATGATTTTGATACGAGTACCGGCCTGGTCGGACGAAAGTCAGAAACCTGTCGTCCCTGCTGGCGCTTTCGATAAGGTGTTTGCAGTTGTCGATGAAAGCAATTGTTCACCGTCCGAGCTGAAATTTTTATGCGCACCGGTCTCAGTAGATCACAGTGTGCGCTGGAGCAAGACTGATGAAAGGGTATTACGCAGTCAACTCACCAAAATTCTCACATCGTGGCCGCAACTTCAAGCATCTCTAGCGCGGCGCCCGCGGATCAAGATATTAAGAACGCATGCGGTTGAATCCATGCCCAAGGATCTTGAGTTTTCCGGAGCCACCACTTCTCGTGCATTCCGCTGGACGCTTGTCATTACGGATGAATTCTTCCGAGCAATACCATTGGATAGGCAGGCTACGTTAATCCATGAGCTTGGTCATTTCATAGATTTTGACAATCGACTTTCTAATTGTGCAGACTGGATCGCTATCGAAGAGCCCAAGCTAGCGAAGGTTCGACGCATTGTTTCGAATAGACCAGTCACGGGGGCTCGCGCCAAACAGCAAACCGGGAAGTCTCTTCACCAGATGGCAGTCCGTTGCGGTCTTCCAAGTTATTATGCCAGTATTAATCTGGATGAATCTATTGCCGAGAGTTTCTTGTATGTGTTATTGGCTCCAAAGGAAGTGCAAACAAAGGAGAGGGCTTTCGTCCGCAAGATGATGCTGTCGGGCACAAAGCCTGATCGAGCTAGTGAACTTGCTCTTCAGGCAGAGTTACTGATGGATAGAGGCGAATACGCTACTGCGCTTCCAGTCTTTTCACAAGCAATTGTCCTCGATCCCCATGTATCTAACTGGTATTGCTATAGGTCTGAATGTTACAGGCAGATGAAGCAATATGATTTGGCTCTGAATGACGCAAATATGGCGATTTTTGAGATCGCCAAGCTCGCTTTGCCGCAGTACGAGTACCGATTCCGAATTAGCCTTATGCAGAGAGCTGAGGTGCTTGAAGATATGGGCGATCGTCAAGGGGCCGGGAGGGACTGGGAGCCACTTGTTCACCACTTTCCGCACAACCGATATTTCCGAAGTCAGCTCGCTTGGAATGCTTTGGCTTTGGGATTGTCCAAATCTGCACTGCCGTTGTATTCCGAATTGGCCCGCACTGAGAAGAGCCCCTCTTCGAAGTCATACTATCTGAGGCAGCTAGGTGCATGCCAGCGGGGGCTCGAAAAATATACCCTTGCGCTCAAAGATTTCGATCGAGCTCTTTCTTTGGATCCCAGAAACACATTAGCTCTCTACGATAAGGCTGGAATCCTCTCATGGCTGGGATCGCATGCTTCTTCATTGTGTACGTTGCGCCATGTCGAATTGTTGGATCCTAAATTTGAAGATCTTCAAGAGAAAATTAGGCTTGAGGAATCATTTTGCGCAACGTTGAAGGAAGCGCAGGTGTTCGGTCCGCAAGATGCGCGGTTGGCCAAGACCTTGAAAGGTCTGGCAGACCTCTATAAGACGCAAGGCAATTATGTCGCAGCTGAGCCGCTGTATAAGCGTGTACTGCGAATAAACGAGAGCGCGCTGGGTGCAAACCATCCGAATGTTGGCGTTTGTTTGATGAGTTATGCCGAAGTTTTGCGTCAGATGCACCGTACCGTAGAAGCAGGGAAGCTAGCGACAAGAGCCAGGGCAATCCTGAATGCGCAGAAACAAGCGATCACCGTCGTTGGCGCGCGCGAGAAAAGGAGGAGTGGCTATTCTTGTGACCAGCATTGAAATTTCCGCTGCCGAAATCACCGGGTTCCTGGCAAAAACAAGTAATAACTGCAGAGCTAGAATTCCGGTCTAGTACACCGAACCTGCGCTCGCTTTCTGGCCGACCGGTGGCTTCTTGAAGCTGTAGTCGAGGAGCTGCGATTCTGATTCGACGGTCGCGGTTTTCGTCGCAGACTTAACTAATCCGACGTAATTCGCATACCAGTAGTTCATGTTAATCGGCTGCCCACCTTGGTTTCCGGTGACAGTGATTTTCATCGCCTGAAATTTACCGGCGGGTGTGATTATTTCTTCTGGTCCCGAAACAGTGGACACATTATCAATTTGCACTCCCATGTTTCCTTTGCCGTTCCAGCTCCAAGTTTGATCATTGGTCAGAGGGTTCATCAACAAAACTCGTTCAGGAACGAACTGAACCTGCATTTTGTCATCGTCGCCAAACTGTTCCTTGTGCCAGATAACTTTTCCTTTTGATTTGACGTACCACTCGTGAATCGTCTTGATTGCCGGACCTGTGGTATCAAGTTTCCATAGCGTTGTTTCATCCAGTTGCTTCTCGGCGCTGATGACTTGAAGTTTGAAATCGTCAGGCTTTTTGTCCATCGGAGTGCCGTTCATGGTGTATTTAGTGAACGTATACTTCCACCACCATTCAGTCGGCTTGCCTTCCGAATCTTTGATGCGCACGGGAAAATAGTCTGGCGGCGGCAATTGTTTTTTTTGGACAGTTGCCTTGTTCGCGGCGTCAGCACTCACTGTAGTGATTGCTGCTAATGCCAGGAGCGAGACGAGTACTTTTTTGATCATCACTTGATCACCTGCATGTTTCAACCAGAGCAGTCATTTTAAGGCGTGTTAAAGGGATATGCCACGCTTTGCATCCGCCGCCGCCGGATTTTTCAAATTTCCTGCATACGCCATGGAGACGATCGTACAACAAATCCATTAGAACGTTTAGCGACCCACGTCGATCATTTGGTCGTATTCGTTGTCTTCGCTTCCGGCATTGCACGTGTCGATGTTGTCTCGTTCAACGCCGCAGTTGTTAAATGCGAAGCGGCGCGCTGGCGTGCTGGCTGCCGGTGCTGGTGTGGCTGCAATTGGAGTGGCCGCCGGTACTGGCGCTGCTGCAACTGGCGCTTGGACAATTGGTATAGGGCCCGGGGGTGGGCACGGGACCGAATGTGATACCACTGCGCGCTTCACGACTGGTGCCATCAGAGGTCGCGGTTTGTCTGTCGTCGCTTTCTTGCCTCTAGCCAGTGCGGATTCATTGGTTGAAAAAATCAACAAAGAAATTGCCAATATGAATTTCACAGGATTCATCACAAGAAACCTCCAACCGTTTAAAGAAGAAATTGAATTCGGACTTAGTAATGTTCCGAATTTACATTTTTCTTGTGAATCCTTGGTGAATGAAGTATCGGTTCGCGTGCAAAACGTTCCTGAATGTTGCTTGCAGCGTGACATGCCCAAGCGTGCGGGCGAACAGTGTACGACGAACCTTGTGGACCTGCCGGTACTTGATTGAGCTTACCCCAGGTTCCATTCAAGTCAACAGGCCGGGCTGGCGGCGTCGCATTAGATGGGATATCAAAGACTTTTCACAAAAAACGATTGAAAGACTGAGCCTCGCTCGGATGATCGTCGTCGGCCAAATGCACGGTTCGCCTGAGATCGGCAGAACTAATTCGTAAGACGATAACAACAGGCGTCAGTCTCCAGATACAATACGCTGGTAACCTGAAAGGATTAACTCATGTGCACCAGAGTATTGTATGAAACGGGCGTCCAAACCTACATGGTCGGCCGCACTATGGACTGGAGTGATATGAAGTCTGGTGCAGACTGGTGGGTTTTTCCGCGACGGATGAAACGGGATGGTGGCGCTGGCGAAGGTTCAATCACCTGGACGTCAAAGTATGGCTCGCTGGTTGTGAGCATCTACCAGCTGGCCAGTTGCGACGGAATGAACGAAGCCGGGCTTGTCGGCAACATGCTCTACTTGGCCGAGTCCGATTATGGAGACCACGCGACCAGCAAAAAACCAAAACTCTCTTTGGGGGCGTGGCTTCAGTACGTAATCGACAACTTCGCTACTGTGAAGGAAGCAGTGGATGCGTTGCAGGCTGATTCGCTGACCGTGGTGACGGCCAGTACTCCGAACGGGCAAGCCGGGACTGCGCATCTTGCGATTTCCGATCCCAGCGGTGACTCTGCAATTCTCGAATACATAGAAGGCAAGCTGCAAATACACCATAGCCGTGGCTACAAGATAATGACTAACTCGCCTCCGTATGAGCAGCAGTTGGCTCTGAATGCTTACTGGGATCTCGTTGGTGGACAAAACATGTTGCCTGGAACAATCAAGGCTGCGGATCGCTTCGTGCGCGCTAGCTACCACCTCAAATCATCTCCGAAATTCGCGGACAAGAGATCTGCAGTTGCTGCGATCCTTTCTCAGATGAGATCCATTAGCGTGCCGATCGGCATGGATGATCCTGCGCATCCAAACATAGCGTCTACCCTATGGCGCAGCGTGCTCGACCACGAGGCAAAGCGCTACTACTTCGAATCTGTCCTTAACCCAGCTATTTTCTGGGTCGACCTTGAGAAATTGGACCTCAAGCCTGGTGCTCAGACGATGAAACTTAAGCTGGACGGCCCGGCAATCTTGGACGGTGACGTCTCCGCGCTGTTTCAGCCCGCAGAGCCATTCAAATTTCTGGCGCCAAACGTGCCGTTGGGCAGCGTCTAGTCGACCGCGAGCCGCCTGTACGTCGCTTGCTTGCGTACGGCGAATTCGGTGCGCTGACTTGCAGGCCCATATATGATGCTTGTGTAAGTTGTAGTTCCTGACGGGTTACAGGGCAATGAGACCAACAAGTTCGCTTTTCCGTGCGCTGGGTCGGTCGAAGAGTGCCCCTGGCAAGCCGCCGAGTCCGGTGCGGATTTCATTCTTAAAGTGCTTTGTCTCTGCAATGCTCATGGTTGCAGCTTGCGCCTTCTGTGCCGCCAACGCCTCGGATGGTGAATCGAACGAAAGTCCGTCAGGCGAAGGCTCGAATGGCTCGTTGAAAAAGACGCAGGTACCCTTTGTTCTGCACGCCGAGAGCAAAGATCGCAGGGGCGGGCGAGGAAAGATTTTCAAAGGATTGACCCGCTCCTTGATGTCTCCCATCTCTCCCCATACCCGCGAAAACAAGAGACCAGAAGCGTTCCGAGGGGAGGCAAGCACGCTCAAAGGTTCCGCTGCTGCGCAATCGCTTGCTGCGTTCGAGCTCGAACTGGTTGTTGACGAATCGGGGTCGATGCTGCGTCGTGACTGTCCTGGGGGAGTTTCAAGATGGGAGTGGTGCGGTGAGCAACTTTCTGATCTGTCTCGTCAACTGTCGCCGTATGTTCAACACGGTTTCACACTAACAACGTTTTCGTCAGACTACGAGGTCTTGAAAAATGCTACGTCCGACGACGTGATTGAGCGCTTTGAAAAGCACCCGTCGTCTGTCGGCACACGACTGTCCCTGCCGCTAAACAGTCGTTTTAAGCATTTTTTTGAAACGCGGCAGTCGAGCTCGAAACCGGTCCTAATCGTAGTGATCACAGATGGAATGCCGCACCCGCGCGCAGAGCCGGGACTCGTGATCGACAGCCTCATAGCAGCAAGCAAACGCTTAAAAAACGACAAGGAATTGACTGTCGCCATTCTTCAGATCGGCCATGATAGTCAGGAAGGCAAGCTGTTCGTCAAAGAGATAGACGACGATCTTGTAAACCGTGGTGCTCGTTATGACATTGTAAGGTCGCTTCAATTCGAAGAATTAGAACGCGTCGGGCTGGTGAATGCACTCGTTTCGCTGGTCCGCAATTTTGCGAGCGAACCAGATAATAGCGATAACTCTCTAAAAGGTGACAAAACTCGCGATTAACTTGCAGGTTCAAACGGTTCGATCGGATTGCCGCCAGGTCTTGCTTGCGTTTGAAATCAACTCTGGAAATCAGGGAGTCACCGGTGCAGGCCAGGCGAAGCTGTACTCGTGTTTCTCCAGTTGCGATTTGCGCTCATCCCCAATTGCCAAATCGATTAGTGTCTCCGAATGCGCGCGCACCGGCTGCAGCGTTTTGGGGTTAGTGACGACCGAAAATCTAGTAGTGCGCTTCATGTCCTTGATCATAGCCGGGGAGAATGGCTTCGTTCCCGGTTTAGCCGGAACTTGCGCAATAAGACTCTGCATGAGCGCACCCAGAGCTTTCTTCGCCGCCTCTCCTTGCAGCACTGCCTGTGCGGAAAGTTGAACGTCTCCGGCGCTCCCGGGAGCTGCACCTTCATTTTTGACTGTCATTTCACTTTTGACTGCGCCACCTACTACAGGAATCTCCATCTCAACAACCACTGGCTTTCCCGGTGCCGGTTGGCTCAGGACCCATGTCTCAACCCACACTCTCCAAAAGTCGACGCTCTTTTCTTTCATCTGAGCGATCATGGCGGGCGATTTCAAGGCGGCAATCATTTGGGGATCCGCAGCTGGCATCACTTTGAGCGCATTGGTTACGGCTTCTTCCATTCCGATAACGTCTTCCACCTGCCCTTGCGGATTGACGACAAGCGTGGGGATCATACTTCCCATTGCATTCATTTGAGCTAGCATGGGACCCAATTGCTTTTTATTCTCGGGCACGGAAAGATCCATTCCGTTGATGTCGAGAAACTGAAAATGTTCGAAGCGAACTTCATAGTTGTTTCCCTTCGCTTGCTTGCTCAAGACGATGTCATAACGCGTTTTAGCGGTCTTGCCCTTTTTCAAGGTGTTCTCCGTCACGGTCACCTGGGAAGGGACCGGCCATGCGAACTTGAGTTCCTCTGCCGCGTGGACAGTCTGTGGCATTACCGGCGACAACAATAGGGAGATCACAAGGGAAGCAATGCTACAGGAATAATTTCCACTTAGCCTTCTTGCAACTTGCTTAATCATGTAATGAACTCCTGCAGCAGGGGGTGCCGGACTTGAATCAGCTAGTCTATCAGGCTTCCTTTGTCATCGCCGATCTTGGCGGTGGTGCGTAATTCATATGATGGTCGAGGCGTTTTTTGAAGTTTTCACCACGGCGCTAGTGACGTATCTCATGTACATAATGGGACTTGTGGGTCCGCGAGCCGGCTGATGTTGCCCAACCTGCGGATCTGGACGTTGCCAAAGTTGCGCTGCTTCCATGAGTAGCGGTTTGAATCAGTCAGACGAATGCCAGCTAAAGAACAAGATTTCAGCACGAATCAAAATAGCACCACTCGTGGAATGGATTGTTTTAGAATCGAGGACTAATAACTTCTCCTAAAACTCATCTCCCGTAACCTTCTCCTTAGTGATCTTACGAGTGACATGGAGAAGAATTCTCCTATAAGCTCGAAAGGTCCGGTCACGGTGAACCCATGAGCACATACACAGGTAACGTCGCATTAGGCGCAGCGACAAACGTCGCCACGACAGTAACGATCCGTCAGGCGGCAAAAGCTGACGTCACTGCCATTCATGATTGCCTGGAGCCATTTGTGAACGATGGCCGCATTCTGCGCAGAGCCATGACAGAGTTGCACGAGATGATAGGACAGTATTTCGTCGCTGAAATCAACGGGAAGTTAGTAGGATGCGTAGTGCTTGAGATTTATTCCAAGAAGCTTTGTGAAATTAGAAGCTTGGCGGTGTCTGCCGAGGCTCAAGGGCACGGAATTGGCAAGAAACTGGTTCAATCATGCATGAAGCGAGCAAAGGACGAAGGCATCCTCGAAGTTATGGCAATCACCTCATCAGAAGAGTTCTTCCAATCGTGCGGCTTCGACTTCACACTTCCAGGTGAGAAAAAGGCTTTGTTCTACATGCCTGGAAATGTAAGCGAGTGAGTTGTTGGTAACCGAAGAACAATACAGACGGTGGCGCTTGGTGGCGCTTGGTGGCGCTTGGTGGCGCTTGGTGGTGCTTGGTGGCGCTTGGTGGTGCTTGGTGGCGCTTGGTGGCGCAATGCGTAAGCCTTGCAGATTATTTGCGGAATTCTGAAGTCTGGTGAATCGGACTGTTGATAACCATCGTCGCGTTCCTCGAAATCATCTCGCAGAGCCGGTTCTTTCGTGCCCATTTCGAGGGGATGCGGAAAATATTCCGCACGTTCCTGATTTTTAGCGGAATATTTTCCGCATTTTGGTTGCTGGGGACGCCGAATTGCGTTAGATGCGGAATATTTTCCGCATTTGGGCTGCCAAACCCAACTTTTCTGATCTGCAAGTGATCGATTGACCGGATTTGCCAACGTTTTGCCGGCTATTCTCCGAAAAATGGAACATGGAGGAAAGTCGATATGCGAAAAGAAACACCTACACCACCACCAACAACACCGCCAGCACCGACAGCACCGACACCGACACCAACAACACCGCCAACACCACCCCTACCCCCGACACCGGGCGGTGTTTTTACCGAGAAGAATTTCGCGCCCGCCTTCTCTCGTGATCTGCAAGATGCGATTGCGTTTTGTTATATCGAAAGTGCCTTCGTTACCGTCGATGGTATCAAGAGATTTTCTCAAGCGTTGCAGGAACTGGTGTTACGTGGAGTCAGAACGTGCACCTTCATTCAGAAGCCGCGCGAGTATGACTTGCGCGACGAAGTTGGATTTGATCCAGCCCGTCGGGCTGAACTGAAGAAAACTGAGCTTGCAGTAGAGTTGCTTGAAGCTATGGGGGTCCACGTTAATCTTAAACCAGGTCTTCATCTGAAGCTGGCTGTTATTGATCAGCGAATAACGTGGGGTGGAAGCCTAAATCTTCTCAGCTACACGAAGTTTACGGAGGAAGAAATTTGGAGATGGACTGATCCATTATGGGCTCACGATACGGTCAAACGCAGGAAATATGCGGATTGCACAGGCTGCTTAGCTAGACTAAATGCACAGCCAGCTAATTGTGAGAACACCATTCTCTTGGAAAACCATCTGTCCATTGGTCGGGAAATCGCTCGTGCACGAAAATTTGCAAACATAACCCAAGAGCAGCTTGCCGTTTTGGTTGGTGTCAATCGGGACACCATCGTGGACCTCGAGTCAGGACGGCGAGTGCCCAAAATTGAATCACTGATTCGAGTTATGAATGTGTTTGATAAAAGGTTGATGATTGTCCCTTCTCACATGACTAAAGCTGTTGCACATTGGATTGAGATTTCCCGATAGATTCGTGTTTGGTGTTCGCCTTGTCTCTGTCCCTTCCTTGAAAGTCAGCATGAACAAAATGAGATACCAGCACAATGCCGCGCGGCCCATATCCGAACGCGCTCTGACGAATCTAAGCGAGGAAGGGAATTTCTAACTACGCGTAATAAACTGCTCCCGACCGGTCTTCTTCATCGTCATCGAAAGCGGAAGGGCATGTTTGGCACCGGTGGAATCGCAGAAGAAATCGGCGTTGCCCTTTGTTTTCTTGACGCGCAAGAATCCTTGCGCGAATAGGCACAGAGGGGTTATTCGAAGAACCTATCCTGTTTTCGATTGGTTATCTACGGACGCAAGCAATAGCAGCGGCTGTTTTCAGAACTCGATCTAGATCTTGTTTCGCAAGGACGGGGGTAAGATTGAATTTCTTGAGCGCCCGTACATAATGGCACTGTGCGACCACAAGCCCATAATCGTGACCAATTCTTTCGTTAACGTCGATCTTTGTTGCCACCAAATTGCTAACCGGTTTATCATCCGGAGCGTATACTTCGGCTATTTGTCCGGGTTTTATGCCCACTGAATGTTGTCTGTTTGCGTCCTTAGACGGCATGTACATTACTAAGGCACCACAGCACTTATCGGTCAGATTGAGAACGGTGGCTTTATCGTCGAAAGCGGAAACCATTGCTAATGCTCCCCCAGCAATCCGTGTGAGCACTTTCTCGCCTTTGACTTGTGTGGAAGCAAAAACCGGAACATTGCCAGTTCGAACGAGAATCGCCCCGCTATGAAGGGCTAAATGTTTATCATTAACCTTAGTGAAACTCGCCTGCGTGGTTGGCATAAATGCCGATGCAGTTGGCTTTGGCTGCTCTACATGCTCAAGTCGTCCTTGCTTCAACGAGCCGTCATTGGAGAGGAGGGCAACAGGCCTATAAGGGCTGTTGCCGGGCACGGACGCGGAGTACTGCGACGAGAACGGAAGCCATTCTCCTGTGAATTGATAACGCGAATCGGGCGCTGTTAGCGCGGCTAAAGCTTCCTTCGTTAATGGTGAGGAAGGAAGCTGCTGAAACTTCGAAGCATCGGGCCCGCTATGCATACCTGCCGTGTCGGTCGGTAAGATAACGGTGGGTGGCGAGATTACAGGCAATTGGAACGTGACTACCGGCGGTCTCACCACAGGCACTGGTATTTGAACAACCGGCGGTGGAACTGCAACCGGCGGTGGAACTGGCGGCGCACTGTGATCGTGACCGTGATGTGCCCAAATTGGTGTGGAGAGAAAGACGCCCAACGCCAACGCCGCAGTAAGACGAATTCTCAGCATATGCTCTTAATTTACCCCATCTCAAGCCCATAGTGAACCAGAGATATTCAATCCTTTCAAGGACCAACCCCGGTAGGGGGTGAAAGGACCAGACAATCGATAGCCCATGCAAAATGTACTGCGTGCAAATACTATCAAACGCGGGTTACCAATAGGGCTGCGGGCAATGTTTGCCAAGGACGCCGGGCTATCAAGGTTTACTTTGCGCACCTCGCGGGCTTTCCACCATTTATTTTGAAAGCCAGTCTGAAAGGTTATTGGCACTGGCTTCCATTGATTTGGGAGCCGGTGCTTTTGCAGTCGGTGCTTTTGCAGTCGGTGCTTTTGCAGTCGGTGTTTTTGCAGTCGGTACTTTTGCAGTCGGTGCTTTTGCAGTCGGTGCTTTTGCAGTCGGTACTTTTGCAGTCGGTACTTTTGCAGTCGGTACTTTTGCAGTCGCCACATTGGCATGTCCAAGTAACTTTGCCAGCGCTTAATTCACCGTTATCCCAAGTCACGGTTGCCAGCGCCATTCACAGCTCAAAGTGAGAGGGCGCACATTTCCTACAGCCCCCACCACGGTATATTCCGACCATCTGTTCGGTTGATGAGAGATGAAATACCTACTACTTCTCGTAACACTTTTCCTTGTGCTGTCCTCGCCAGCACGCGCAAGCGACGCCGATGCAATCCGCATCCCAGTGTTTTTTGTCACCGACCGCAACCAGCCTCATAAGGGTAACGGCAAGGTTGAGTTCGGGACATTGCGGCAATACCGCGGTCTGTGTAAGCACGAACCATTCGTGGGGGTTGCGTACTGCGTAATCAAGGATACGGAGAAGAAATCTAAGTCCGTAGACATGCAGCAGTTGGGTTGGAAGCCGACAGATCAGAATGAAGGCCCGGACGGGATCAATTTAACCGACGGCACTGACTACGCGCAGAAAAGAGGGGCGTTCTGGGAGCAGGTCTATGCAGCCTGCCAGAAGATGCCGTCACCGCATGAGCTGGATATGTTCGTTCCGGGCTACATGAGTACCTTTGAATCGGGTCTGCGCAGTGCAGCTAGACTATCTTATTACTCTGAGCGACCAATGCTGCTCTATTCGTGGGCTTCAAAAGGAAAAGTCGCACAATATTGGTCTGATGAAGCGACCGTCGAATGGAGTCAAGAACACTTCAACAGCGTTGTTGATGATGTCACCTCATTGTCGACTCGGACTCCACCCATGCGTGTCCGCCTTTACGCGCACAGCATGGGAAACCGTCTGGTGTTGCGCGCGACACCAATGCTGAAGAAATGCAATGCCTTCGATGAAGTCGCCATGATTTGTCCTGACGTCGACGACGACCTTGTGAAGCACTATGCAAGCAAATACTTTGAACGCCGAGGCTCGACGATCATTAGGCTGTACGAGTCTACGGGCGACAAGATGCTGCGGCTATCGAGATTCCTGCATGGGGGATACGCGCGCTTCGGCGAGCACTGGGAGCCGCTGGATCTTTTAACACCAAAGCAACAGAAGGTAACGACGACTGCGAGTGTCAGTGGTACTACATCCAGTGCCGAGCAGAAACCGGCAGATCAGATCAAGCTACCGAAATTGCCGCCACCCGGTCCGCTGATGCGGCGTATGCAAACCATTGATTTCAGCGCCATCGATCTTGGCACACTTGGGCATCGCATTCCTGTCGAGTTGATCATTAGCCTGTCTCAGAATAATGAACCGCCAAAAGACTTGTACTTCACCATCGAAAAACCGCCGGTCAAAGATCTGGATTCCGACGCACCAAAGCCTGACGCCAGCGATGGCATTATCAAAGTGCACTTCAAGAGCAAATGGCGTAGCTTCCCTGTCTCGAACGCACTGCGAAAATTCCGTCCCCGTCCAACGCTTTGGGCCACAAAGGATTGGACACTTGAGTAATCAGTGGCCCACTCTGCGTAATCAACTTGCATGCAGTCCCAGGGCTGATTCTACGGCTAGCGCAGTCCCGCTCCCGGAAGCGGCCCTCTGCCAGGAGTAAGATCTAGTTTCGGCTTTCGCAGCAATAGCGCCTCTCGTTCTGCCGACAGTCCGCCCACTCGCGGAATCGATGGGTCGCGAGTTTGGTCCCAGGCTAGCGTGTCAGCGATCGTGGCTGTTATCGGTCGACATTTCAGACCTGCAGCGGCAGCTTTGCTGCGATCGAGCCTCATAATACCGGCGAAACTGCGGTTTGAGGCGGGAATCCACAAAGGCAATTCGGTCCAGGGCGCCACGCCCGCCTTCTCAAGGACGCCGTCCTCTACCCGGACCAATTCCACTTCTGTGCGCACCGTTTGCTCACACGCGTCAAGAAAGTCTCCCATGGTCAGTCGTTCTTCCGGACCAGTGGCAATGTAGGTACCGCGTGCCTGCGCTTCGGCAAGCACTAACACCCATGCTGCTAGATCTCGCACGTCGATAAACTGAATCAAACGCTCTGGTCGCCCCGGTGTCAGAATCTTCCCGCCACGTCCAAAGCGTGCCGGCCAGTAGGTGAAGCGATCGGTTGGATCGTAAGGTCCAGCAATGAGTCCCGGCCTAATTATGAGGGAGCACTCCGGCATCAATTCTGTGACGACTTTTTCGCAGTCAGCTTTGAGACTCCCATAGTCTCCTTGTTCACGGGGCTGTGTGTATTTGATCGGGCTCTCCTCGGAGATTCCGATTGCTGAAAAGTCTCCGTAAACGGAGACCGTTGAGATGAAAACATAAGTGCCAACCGAGCCGGCAAGAACATTCAACGAACGACGAACTGTTTCTGGCTGATATCCGCAGGTATCAATAACCGCATCGAAGCTTCGCCCAGAAAGGATACCTGTATGAATTTGCTCGCGGTCGGTTCTCAGTTTTTCAACGTTGTGCTGCTCGACATGATCATGTGTACCTCGGTTGAGCGTGGTCACCTGATGACCAGCGGCCAGCGCCAGTGAAACAAGATGGCGCCCAAGAAAGACAGTACCGCCGATTACTAACAAACGCATGTTGTTCGACCAGATAGACAGATTCAGGATCCAACCCAAAGATTGATAGTACCACATGCTCTGATATGGACTGCGTGCGCGTCGGTCCATATCAGCTTATCTCGTTATGAGTAGCAGTTTGAATCAATCATACGAATAGCCAAAGAACAACACTTCAGCACGAATCAAAATAGCACCACCCGAGTTTCGTGACGCTCTTGAGCAATGTGGGATTACTCAACGCTTACTCTGCGAACCGTACTCATGTCGAAGTTACGCGTGGAACCTCACTGAACTCTATATGCAGTCTTCTTACAATGCCGCCAGAACGCGCTGGTGCCGTCGCTGGGAAGCCGCTGTTGGAACCGGCAATTTTCCGGAGCTATTCACTCCGGCGCCACACGGAATTCTTTAACGGGGGACTGCGACCCATCGTAATTTTTCGCGAGGCGCACTTCAAGCCGAGTTCGCCAAAGATCCGAAACGGTCTGCGCGACTTTACCTTCTGCACGCTTACGCGCGTTCGTTGCTTTGCTCGACTCGGAAACAATTACAGCTTCCCACGGTCCCCTGGTGGCAGTCTTTCCCCAGCGCACACCCTTCTGTTCAGGCATGTCGGTGATGGTCCAATTGTCAGATGTAAGCTGCGCAACGAACCTGTGTGCCGGATCGTCTGTGTTCTGTGCTTCCACTGTCACTGATGTGCCGGCAGGAACGTCTTTCCCGAACTGAATCCGCTGACCTTTGACGATTTTGAAGCCATTCGGGTTGATCGTAAAGGGCCATGGAATGGATTCAGACCGACTCGCTGCTGCCGATTTTTGTTTGCCTGGCTGCGCGCTTTTATCGCCTGGTTGAGCGATTGCAGGCAGCAGGCACAACATTGTGATTGCAATGGATGATGTGGCAACTGCTTTCAGTCTCATCTTTCAAACACCTACCGTAGTTACGCGAGTTTTTGACATCCCATGCTACTTCAATATGGCGGTGCTGCTGTCGAGTTTCTGCAAACGGCTTGCTAGAAGACTTTCGAGCGACTCGAGAGCTTTGCTGAAGCCTAAAATGCCTTCAGCCAACTTATCGGATGCCATAGGATCAGCAGCGTGCATCCGGTCAAAAGAATCCTTGTCGAGGGTCAGTTTCTCGATCTCGATCGTTGCCGCCTTTGTCGGATCTAGTTTTCGGACCAAAGTTCCGGTAGTTTCCTGTAGCTGTGCCAGCAGGCTAGGAGAAATAGTCAACAGATCGCAGCCAGCCAATTCTGTGATCTCACCGATGTTACGGAAACTGGCTCCCATGATCTGGGTTTTATAGCCAAATTTCTTGTAGTAGTTGTAGATCTGAGTGACCGACAATACGCCGGGATCTTCAGATGGCATGAAATCTCGTCCGGTAGTTTTCTTGTACCAATCCATAATGCGCCCGACAAACGGAGAAATGAGTGTTACGCGTGCATCCGCACAGGCGATAGCCTGGTGTAGACCAAAGAGCAGCGTCAAATTGCAGTGAATACCCTCTTTCTCCAAGATTTCGGCTGCACGAATACCTTGCCATGTAGAGGCAATTTTGATCAATATGCGCTCGCGGGAAATTCCGGCGTTCTCGTATTCAGAAATGAGGTAACGGCCTTTTGCAATTGTTGCTTCGGTGTCGTACGAAAGCCTTGCATCGACTTCGGTAGAAACACGCCCAGGCACAATTTTTAGAATCATTTTGCCAAAGGAAACCGCGAGGCGATCGAACGCTAATGAAACTATCTGCGGTTCTGTAGCACCAGATCCGGCATCTTTCTTTGCCTGAAGCAGTGTCTCATCGACGATTTCTTGATATTCCGGCATTTGCGCTGCGGCCGTAATCAGAGATGGGTTCGTCGTAGCATCCCGGGGCGCGAATTTTTCAACGGACTGGATGTCTCCAGTATCGGCGACGACAATGGTTATTTCTCGAAGTTGTTCTAGTAAGGTTCGTGACATCCTTGACTCCTGGTCGGGTAAGCCTTTCTTACCCAATTCTGGCATTTGACCTCCGTTTGGAAGCCTGCCAGGAGCATTCTTATTCGCTCTTTTAACCAAAAGAAGGGTTCAATCCTGTCGCAATCGTGGTAACTTGCGCATTTCGTTATGTGTGGGCGATTCCAGCTTTGCTAACCGCTTGAAGAAGTTCGTCCGATTCGAGCCACTGGAAGCTTTCGGCTATATCTTCGTGCATGTAGCGGTCATCACCAAAGGAGGTGGGCAGTCTTTTCTGTATCCAGTCAAAAGCGATCTGTGTGCCCGCGCCTAGTTTTGGTGTTTGCAGGACAGCTTGCGTGAGTCCGATCGCCTGATTCGCGATCAGCAGTTCAACGCCGACAATCTGTTTGGTATTTTCAACAATCTGTAGGGCTTTGCGGCAAGCCCAGGTGCTGTTGGAAACATGATCTTCGGCGTTCCCTTTTGCAGGCACTGAATCTACGCTGGCAGGCATGCTGAGTGTGCGATTTTCCATGACCAGCGCTGCCATTGAGCACGTGACCACAGAGTACCCAGTATTTATGCCCGGATCCACAGCCACCAGGTTCGCCGGCATCCCCAAGCTCATGTTGGGATCGATCAGGCGCGCCAAACGGCGCTCGGAAATACTGCCGAGATCTGTTATGGCGATTGCGAGAATGTCAGCGGCTTGTGCCAGATACTGTCCGTGAAAATTGCCACCACTGAGGGCGACATATCCATCACCATCCCGGAAAATTAGAGGATTGTCCGTAGCCGAGTTCATCTCGATAAGGAGAATCTGTTCAACATAGTTGAGCGCATCATGCACGGGACCGTGTACCTGCGGCGTGCATCTATAAGAGTAAACATCTTGTATGCGTGGTGGCAGAGTGGCGGACTTGCCGGCATCTGGGCCAGACATAATGATGCAACGGGATTTCTCCGTGCAGCGCTGGGTGCCATCTAGGTACCGGCGCAAGGCGCTGGCTGATTTTATCTGTCCCGGGTGCGGGCGTGCCAGGTGGATGCGCTCATCAAACGCATCGAGTTCACCACGTATTGCTTCGATAGAGAGTGCCGCCGATAGATCGGCATATGCAAGGAGTCTCTTTGCTGCGAAGAGGGCGACGCACAAAACCGCGAGGCTAGCGGTGGAACCGTTCAGCAAGGCAACTGCGTCTTTTGCTTCAAATGGGAATTCCGGCTGTCTTCCAGCTGCTTTCCATGCATCTGGTGCTGTCATCTGCTGACCTTTGTATTCCACTTGCGTATGGGAATCGCCCATCAGTGCTGCGGACATGTAAGCAAGCGGAGCGAGATCGCCGCTTGCTCCTACTGAGCCTTTGCTGTAGACCAGTGGGTGAATGCCGAGATTCAGCATATCGAGCAATCGTTTCACAACTTCCACACGTGGACCAGAGTAATCGGACGCGAATGCATTTGCGCGAAGAAGCATCATTGCGCGCACCACTTCACGCGAGAATGGCTCACCGCAACCGGCAGCATGCGCCCGAACAATATTTTTTTGGAAACGTCCGATCCCGCTAGCCGGAATGCGCGTGCTTTTTAGATTGCCTACTCCGGTATTGACCGAATAAATTAGTGGTGCGTTATCAACCAGCCAATTTGCCTCGATATAGTCTCTCGTTTTTTGGAGCTGTGCGGCCGAATCTGCGGCAAGTTCCACAATGGCAACGTCGCCGGCTGCTACGGACTGTACATCATCCAGAGACAGATGGTATCCATCGATTTGTACTGTGGTTTTCGACAAGAGTGTTTCCTCCAAGCAAATCAATGATCGAGACTGCCAGCAACATCGCGATATCAGTGGTGAACGTCCAAGTTCAAAAACTAAGTCTATCTGGATTGGGTGCAGGATTCAAATATCAATTGGGCAAGTCCATGAATTTGGTTTCCCACTCCTCCAATTCTAGTTTATTGATTAATCCCCGCCTGAAAGCGATATTAATGGTGCGGCAGCGATGATTGAATTCATCATGGTCCGAAGTACCTTTCAGCGGCATGCCAAGCTTTTGGTAAACAGACTTTAGCCGGCATTGAATCGCCTTTTCGGTCAAAAAAAGCCTTCGCGCTATGCCACGATCGGTAAGACCTAAAGAAATATAGGCCAAAACTTCGAATTCATTATCGGTCAAGCTCCCAGGTCCTGATTCGGTTCGCTTACGAATTTTCTGAATACGCGGGTGAACCCAACAGTCTCCACTAAGCACCGCCTGCACCGCTTGAATAACCTGTTCATCACTTGAGTCCTTGAGGACATAGCCGAATGCTCCATCATTGGGCACGATTCGCCACAGCTGCCGCACCCATACTTCGTCTTGGTGATGTGACAGAATGATGATCCCAGTTTGAGGCAACTTTGCCAAAATCTTTTCCGCGGCTTTCATACCAGACAATATTGGCATCTCAATATCGAGAATAACTAATGCCGGATTGCAAGAGAGAGTCAAATCGACAGCTTGCTGTCCATTGCTAGCTTCGTATATTGGCATCAAGCTAGCCAAATTGTCGCTCAACAGCTTGCTGAGCCAAACTCTTTCTCGTTCATGATCATCGGCAATTACAATCGGCACGAATTCTGCTCCTTTTCGCTGAGGCGATGATAGTGTGTCGAACTGGCGCAAGCGGACTGCAGTAACGAATGACGTCGAAATTTCATCGAGTTTTAGTGTTGCTAAGCATTCGCAGTTGATTCAGCATCTTCTCCAAGATGATCGAACAAAGCCACAGATACTTGCAAAACTGTCCCGGATGAAAATTGTGTTGGTTTCTTCGATTGAATCTTCGCTCCAATTGCTAAAGCTCTTTGTTGAATTATTTGCAGCCCGCGGTTATTGGCTGTAGATTTCCGTGAATCATACCCAATGCCATTGTCGGCTACCTGAATACGCACCATTCGACCATCTTTCAGGATCGCAACTTCGATCTGCGATGCGCCGGAATGCTTCTCAGCGTTATTGAGTGCTTCTTGAACGATACGGTACAAACAAAGTTTATGGAAAGGCGGCAATAGAAGATCTTCTTCCTGTCGTGTGACGCTGGTAAATGAACTCTTGATGCCGGATTCGGAGGAAAATTTCTGGACCAGATGCTCGAGTGCCAGGATCAAGCCAAGGTTATCTATAACAGGCGGATACAAGTTGTCAATGATCTTGCGCATCTCAGTGACCGTCAACTCCAGCTTTGCACGAATTTCCTGTGGTATGGACTCGGATTCATTCTGTGTCGGTTGGAGCTTGTCGGAAAGTCGCATAACTCGCGAAAGAGTCGGCAAGACCTCATCATGCATGTCTTTCGCTATGCGCTTGCGTTCCTCTTCCAACTGTTGTTGTAGAGCAGCTGCAAGCCTTCGATTCTTTTCGATGCGATCAGTTTCGAGGTTGATTATGGTTCCGGCGAAATAACTACAATGGAACAATAACAAAGGACTACCAAACGGCAAAACGATTCTTGCTATATCGAAAGAAACGAGAGTCGTCAAACCTGCCAGAGCAAATCCGGCCAGCCAGATGACGAAGCGTGGAAATGGGCTGAGGCTGGCAAACAAGGTTGAGCAAATGAGCACGAAAGCCAACATATCCATTGGATTGATTGCTCGTGTGTAATCAATGCGCCAGGTACGATTTACTAAAGTGTCTATTGCATTCGCTTGCAGAAATAGCTCGGACTTTGCCGGCTGCGCCTCGTGTCCAGTTTCAGTGGTCTGAGTATCATCGAAGCCGATTATGACAATTTTGCCAGTCATTTTCTTAGCGGCATTTTGCAAAGACAATGCGTCCTGCGTTGGCTCCCCTGTGGTAGACGGATTGACGCGGCAGAAGCGGTCAGCCGGTAAACTTGTTATCGACATTCCAGGTCTGTACATAAGGTTCATTGCTAAGGGTTGATTACCAGAGTTGCTTGCAGTTAAAGCCGAACCATCAAGACGACCAACAACTTCGCTGCAAAAAGGCAGCACATTTCCGTTAGTTCGCGGCAGCAGGTAGAAAATACCTCCTAGTTCGCGTGGAAGTTCCATATGTCCCAGTTGATCAGCGCCACATAACTCTGAACGTGCTTGCTTGTAGCTTTTAGAATTGCCGAAATAACCATAGACAATATTGTTGTAGGTCTT
>JADYXS010000010.1 GCA_021772155.1 Candidatus Obscuribacter sp. | reverse complement strand
ACCCGATTGTATAACTCTTGGAACGCTTCCTGAATCTCGACAGTAGTGGCATCATTGCTCACGCCGAGAATGGAGTAATAGTCTTTGTAGGATGAGGTTTTCGCGCTATCCATTCCCTAAAACCTATCCGACACCGAGAGTTATAGCGGGATTACGTCAATCGACTGCTCTTATTATGCCAGCCCTCAGAGTTTCGAGCTATCAATACTTTGCAAACAGTCAGTGACGTTCTCAAGTGTGTCCAGGGGAGTTCGCGCTCGCTATTGCTATTTGCAAACAGTTCATCGGCTTACAAGAGAGCTTGCGAAAGCTATCTCTGAGCTAATAGGGTAATGACCTCTCTTTTGTTTCTCTTGGAACTGTCCCACTTCACGTAAATTACCTTCTTGCAGCCTTTACCGCCGATTTTCGCGTCCATACGAGCGTGGTGCGGTTGATTAGGTTTGTGGCGCGGGTAGACGCTGGTTCAAAAAACCGGCCTTCGCATTTCCCGGCCCAAGCCGGATGTTATGACAGGAGTCATCATGATCGCACTAGCAAGCTCTCCGGGGCTGTTCATTGTGCTGGCCTGCCTTCTTGGGTTGTTTGTCGTCCTCTGGTGTTTTACCCGGCGGCCTACGACCCATGTGGCAGTCGAGCCCGAAGACCTGTCCGCAAATCTTGCGGATACATTCATCATCAAGCCGTATGTGCAGTTAGGCAATTACCCGCGGCAAGGTTCCACTGAACAACTGGAATTGCTGTGGCACGCCAAGTCAGCTCATTCATGGGCTGTTCAAGCGCGCGTTTACGGTGAATCGAGTTGGCGGGCGCCGGTTGCCGTTACTGCTCAAACTTTGACTATCGCCGCTCTGGGCGAAACCGAACGTTGCCTGGTAACGCTTCATCGCCTGCCAGCAGGAGTTGAAGTCGAATATCGTGTCCTTTGCGATGGTGCCATCGCTTTTGCCAGCCGGGTTCGCACGCGCAATGGTCGCAACCAGCCATATCGCTTCGCTGTCGCTGGGGACCTTGGCGCACCGGTAGAAGGGCATGAACAGAGGATTGCTCATCAGATCCATTTGCGTTCACCTCACCTTCTTGTGGTACCGGGAGATATTGTTTACGACCGAGGCAGGGTGTCGGAATACATGCGGAATTTCTTCCCGGTCTACAACAGCGATGACGCTTCACCCGCGAACGGCGCTCCCATCTTGCGTTCCACGCTGGTAGTGGGCGTGGCCGGGAATCACGACGTGGCGATGCCCAAAGCGATGGTTCCGCGTAACTTCACGCGCTTTCCAGATTTGCTTGGTTATTACCTCTTCTTCTCACAGCCCTTGAATGGACCGGGAATAGCAGGTGGTGCCAATACGCCGCGGTGTGAAGGTGACCCGGAAGCGATAAAGGTTTTCACTGATGCAGCCGGCATGCGCTACCCGGTGATGGCTAGCTTCTCGTTCCAATGGGGAAATGCCTTCTGGTTGGTTCTGGATTCCAACGCGTACATGGACTGGACTGACGCCACGATCCGCAACTGGGTCGATGCTCAGTTGGCTTCCGCAAGTGATGCCACCTGGCGCTTCGTGACCTTCCATCATCCGTCGTTCTCGTCCGATGGAAAGCACAGCAACGAGCAACGGATGCGGCTGTTGGCGCCAATCTTCGAGAAATACGGCGTCGACGTTGTTTTCGCTGGGCACATGCATTGCTATGAGCGCTCTCACCCTCTGCGGTTCACTCCGGATAAGCTGGAGACGGAACTCGATACGGAAGAGTGTCCCGTAACTGGTGCTTTGAGCATCGACACGGAGTATGACGGCGCGCACTTTTGCAAGCCCAAGGGCATCATTTACTTGACGTCCGGTGCTGCCGGTGCCAAGTTCCATCGCGATTCAGATCCCGGCAAAGCAGGACTGAAGCCGTTTACCGTGCTCTATGATCAAAAAGTGCACTCCTTCACCATCTGCGATGTGGATGGGAAGCGGTTGGCGTTTACGCAGATCACGGAAGACGGCACACAGATTGACCGCTTCGTGATCGAGAAGTAAAAGCACGTTGATGTGCGGAGGAAGCGCTAAGCCGGGCAACCGACTCTAGCGCTTCCTCTCATTGTCGCTCAAATACGAAGGCATCTAGTACAAGTGGCGCCAAAAACAATACCGGAACGCCCTCAGTGGGCGTTCCGGTTACAAGTTGATTATGCACGTGGCTTGCCGTGGTGCAAATCAGCTTCTTCATCCTGCGGCGACTAGACAAAAGCTTCGAATGGAGCAGCTAGGAGCAAACTCCCGAAACTTGGCGGACTGCTGCAGGCGAGTTGCTTTGCGCGCTTGGTCGGCCTTGGCGTAATGTTCTCTTGCAAGCTCTTTTCGGCGGCCTTCGCGAGGAGGGACATACGTCGCGTAGGCCGCCCGTGTTTCCGCTCCGTCTGTCTCGCTGCGGTCATCTCCGCAGTTTTGAAACAGCAGGCGCTACTTATCCTGCCGCCGGCAATGACGCGGGCAGAAAGTTTGAGTAAGAGAAGTAAGTCCGATCCGCAGAAGCACTGGGCACCACTGGCGGTAATACTGACGTGAGCAGAGGGGCTGTGTGAATCACAGCCCCTGAGTTAACGCGATCACGCTGGTTTGGAGTACCAATAGTTTTCCTGATTGGTCTTCAGGTTTTTCCAGTACCAGACTTGACAGTCGGCGTTCCAAACGGGTTTGAAGGAGTCATCTTCAATCGGCCAATACGATGCCGGCTGGTAAATCCAATTGGCGGGGACGGGTTGCTTCCGACCGGCATTGGGGCCAGGGTTAGTGCCGGCACCAGGGATGGGAGCGGGCTCATAGCTGTAAGTCGGCCCGGGCTCGGGCACGTAGCTCGGAACGTAGCTCGGACCGTAGTTGTAGGCGTAGGTGGGGCCGTAGTTCAAACCGAGGCCATAGCCAATTGTAAGTCCGTAATACGGTCGGTAGCCGTAACTACCGTAGTTGCGATAGCCGCCAACATTGCCACTGGAGCCATAGCTGCTAACGTTGACGCGATAGCCGCCGTTGTAGTAGCCACTGGAACCTCCACTGCAGCCGTAGCCGCCAACGTTGCCGCGATAGCCGCCGTTGTAGTAGCCACTGGAGCCCCCGCTGCAGCCGTAGCCGCCAACGTTGCCGCGATAGCCGCCAACGTAGTAACCACTGGAGCCCCCGCTGCAGCCGTAGCCGCCAACGTTGCCGCGATAGCCGCCAACGTAGTAACCACTGGAGCCTCCGCTGCAGCCGTAGCCGCCAACGTTGCCGCGATAGCCGCCGTTGTAGTAACCACTGGAGCCTCCGCTGCAGCCATAGCCGCCAACGTTGCCGCCGCTTGGGTGGCCGGCAGCAAGTGCAGTTGCGCTGGGCGACAATACGGCGAGGCTAAAGAAGCTGGCAGCAACTGCCAGGCAAATCAATGACTTTTTCATTTTCAGTTTCCTTATTCAGGGACCCTGGAGCGGCTCAAGTGAGCGCTCCCGGTCGAGTTTGGAACAATGGGATGTGTCGTATCCGAATGGAGACACGCATGTAATACACGTTTTGATCAGTCGTCAAGGCGAGCATGGCGTCAGCGATCGAAGGAACTCACGAACTCCGGCAATCAGCAGCTGTTCATCGGCCTCCGTCATGAAGGCGTGCCGCGAATCTGGCAGCCAGAGCAGTCGGCTCGGTTGTTTGGTTGCCTCGTGCATCAACTGGGCATGATGCATCCCGGCCATTCGATCTCCCTTTCCGTGCATGATGAACACCGGAATGTCGGACTTTCGCAAGTATTCGCAAGTGTCCAGCCGTAACGTGGGGAACATGGCGCTCGGATAAATGCGCAAAGGCCAGAACAGCTCTTTAGCGATGAGCACCAGTCCGGCGAAGCCGGATTTGATGATGAACCCGGCTGGCTGCCGCTGTGACAGCAGTGTTGCAGAAATGGCTGAACCAAGCGATTCACCATACAGAACGATCTGACCAGGAGAGAATCCCAGATTGACAGCGAAATCGAAAGCATCGACAGCATCGTTGCAGAGTGTCGGTACAGCCGGGTGACCTTCGCTTTGTCCATAACCGGAGTACTCGTAGATGAACACTGGCATGCCAGTTTCGAGAAGCAGTGACAGCACGCGGCTACGCCGGGCAATGTCGCCGTCCTTGCCGAAGCTGTAGAACAGCAGGAAAGGAGCGTTCTCGGGTGGGCCGATAAGCCAGGCATGCAGCCGATTTCCCTGGCGATTGGCGAAGCGGAATTCCCGTCCGGAATGCGCGGCTATCAGGCGCTGAAATTCTTCTGGGTCACCGCGCTGCTCGTTCGGCTTGAAGATGCAACGGTCGTAAAACCTTGGGTTAAGTCGAGGCGAAAGCAGCAGCCACAGGGCGGCGGCGACGGGCAGTAAGAGTAATGTCCAGATCATCGCAATACCCCTTTCGGGATTTCTCGGTTTGATCGACTCGCTGGTCTGGCAGCGGTTCGGGGTTTACACTCGAATCTAACGTCACATCGCATACCGACCTTCCTGACGGCACCACAAGCGGTGTCATTTCAGGTGAGGTTCAGGAAAAGGAAGTATGGGGTTTTGTTTCGGTAGCTGTGATCTAAGATGCGAGAGAAGTTGTACCGATAGCCTAAACTTATCTGTTTTCGCGAGATCAGCGTTTAATGCTTAGATCAAATCGATTTCATGCATTTGCTGCGGGAAACCCCACTTATGCTTGACGAACGAGAGCCTTAGTTGCAATTGATAATCGGTCTTGACTACTTGTGCTCGGCACATCCCCTTGCTGCGCAATGGTCTCGAGAGGGCTGCACTCGCCGACGCTCTGAAAGCTAGCGTCGCGGTTTGAGCAAGCATCGACCCGAATGGCACGTCGTGGAACATGAGAGGGATTTCCTCATGCCCAAAAGAGGGCTGTCGGAATGGTACTAAATATGGTGGCACTCTCTGGGCGAAGAAAGCATTGGTTAGCGCGAGCTGTCAAGAAGGTTTTGTGGAATGGCTTTCAAATCAGTGATGAATCACCGAAGAGTCCCAAACTTGGGTCTGGCGACAGCTCGCTGACTGCATAATACAAAGCCCAGTTCTCCGAACGTCGTCGATTCAATTCGTATAAGTTCTATAAACTTACTTGCGATATGACTAACGAAAACGTTAAAGGTTATATATCACCATTTTTTCCTTATGCGGAACTAAACACACCAAGAACAAACAACCAACGGCAATACGACCAACCGACGCCTAGTTTCCCGCGTCCATGTCGTGTCAGGTCTGTTGTTACTGTGCTTCTTCACTGCCGTACACCGGAACTTGTTTGAAGTTCGCCCGTGTCGCAGCGTCTAGTAACCCCGTTTGCAACTGTCATACGTCTCATTCGGTTCAGTTTTCGCTGGTCCGATAAACAGCATCACCACACACGACCCACTGTTCTCTTTGCCGGCACACGTGCAGCAAGACGAACACTTGCCCAAACAGCGCTTTGAAGCGCTCCCAGAAAGGCTTCTATGTCTACTTTAGTCTCTTCCGACCAGAGCCCGGAGGCTACGCCTCTCGCTCCGGCAACCTCAGTTGTGGCTGCACCGGAAACGGTGGATGTCGCAGCTTCAGTTCAGAGCGTTACCGCTTTTGAAACGTCACTGTCTGCGGTGGCGCTTGTTCAACCCGTCATTGCGCCCGCTGTTTCGCAGGCGCTTCCGTCAGTGGCACTCAAGCTGGATGCTGCCGCCATTTGCAACCATCGGGTTGCCATCGTTTTCTGGAGCACGGCTGCGAAGATTCCCGACTGCCTGGGATTCTCCGTGCGTCGCATCGATTCCGCAACCGGTGTAAAGACAGCGCTTCCGGCATGGGTTCCGTT
>JADYXS010000533.1 GCA_021772155.1 Candidatus Obscuribacter sp. | reverse complement strand
CCCCCAGCATGATCCTATCCAGATCAATTGGCCATCCTTGGGAACCTGGCAACAGATTATTTCCCTCTAGCATGCAGCGGGTTGGCCGAACACTTACCCTTGAGCTACTTTATACTAGCTGTTATCGTATAGTTAAAATATCTAAAAAATGTCATTAGTTCAGCACTGCCGAATTTGGTACTACTGATTGTCGATGGCATTCCTAACGACGCCGTCCAACCGTTTTCCTACAGTCTCGTGTGCCACTTGCGCACCAACTATGCCGCCGCCGAACCCGATGACCGGTGTTACGATGGCGCTGAGCACGGGCATTCTGCGCTTCAACAGGCCTGCTGCGATACTGCCGAGGTGTGTCCCTAGAGACATGCCAACTTCAAAACCAGCATAGTTCGTTGCAACGTCGGCGACGCGCCCGTAGCCGGCACCTTCACTGTATTGAAAGGCGCCGCCAACATCAGTCATCGTCGCTGCAACACCGAACGCACCAAGAGTTTGTCCGCTGCGCAGCAGAAAGCGCCGGCTCTCAGGGTTGCTGAAGAACCGCGACATAGCGCCGGCTTCATCAGCTTTATCCAAAGCACCAGCGAAGAGTATTTTGTCTGCGTTGGTTAGTTTACGAATACGTTCTGCGGCAGCCTCAGCTGACAGCGAATTGAATCGCCCATTCTGGTAAAGTCCGCCTCTATTCAGCTCGACATCCAGCGCAGTGCCCATGTTAATAGCTTCGACGGTCGGCAAATACTTGGGCTTGAGTCCTTCGTAAGGCCAGTTACTCTGAACATATCCGCCGATGGCCCCGTTCTTGAAGGATTGCTCGATAACTAAATTGTTTAGACCCTTAAGCTGCGGAAAAAGTTTATAACGAAGCGACGGATTCTCATTGGCAGCCATTTGTGCCGAGAGGGCGTTCAGCTCCTCCCTTAGCATCATCCCTGGATGACGCCGTGCCGCCTCACCAAGTTCACCGGTTGCAGTGAATGCCCGTTCAAACTTGGCTCTGGCAGCGGGATCCTTCTGGAAAGTATCGTAGCTCGATTTAAATTCGTTGTGCCCAAGCTCATGGACGTATTTACCTGCAGCGTCCCGGTCCGCGCCGTTACTAATCCCGAGTGCTGTGTAAATCGCACCGAGAGTTCCATTGTGTTTTATGGCCTTGGCGCCCTCATCGTTGTAACCGGCGAGCATAAAGTTGCGCGGCAAAAAGCCCTTGGCGCCCGGATAGACCTTGTTTGCGTACGCATCTCCCGCTTGCATTGGTCCGAATTTGAATCCGTGTTGCTCAAGCACATTCATACGTTCCAGGGTCGCCTTCCCTGCTGGACCAAGCTCCGACATCACGGACTTAATCTGCTGCATGTCGGGAAACAGGCGCCCGGTAGCGCCGTAATAGGCTGTGCGGACGGCAAACGCGTCGAGCGCGGGGTAGGTCAAATGAGAGTACGGTTTTTCTTTGGAGGCGTCTTTCTTTCGCTCCTCGACCGCGACAGTTGTCTTCTGCGATGCCTCTGCTGAAACTGCTGTCTTCGGTGGAGTTCCCATAGCGTCGCTGAAGTCAATCGAAGGCTTTGCTTTGCCATCGTCAGGACTTATTTGCGGCGATTCGAATCGGGGAGCTTCTTCAGGCATCCGGTTACTCGGGGGAGTCATAGTCTATATACCCTGGACTAGAGAACTGGACAGGCTCCGGTATTTTTAGTTTGGCTTTAACGAACGGTCGCCTGGAATCAACGGCACACCGATGCCTGGCGTCACTAAGGTGGAACAGGTAGTTACTGCTCTTTGATTGCCGGGCGGCCAGGAACGATGACGCCAATTTCGGCAAGCCTTCGCTTCAATTCCGGCATCGCCGCCCGCGCCGCTACGACACCAGCCTGGACACCACGACGACCGTCTTTTTTGCTGCGCGAAATGAGTGTAATCCCGTCTGTATCCGGATGAATGACGAAATCAGCTTCCTTGAGAGCCGGTATATCTGTGTTAGCCAGCTGAATTCTGAGCGCCTGTCGTCCAACAGAACCAAGTTTGCGGAAATTCTTCAGCGGAACTTGTTTCAAGTTCTCATCAATATCCACAGCGATAATGAAATCAGCGCCCATTTCCCTAACGTGCTGAACAGGCAAGTTGCAAGATAGTCCGCCATCGCAATACAGCTGATCGCCGATTTGAACAGGTCGTTTGATGCCAGGCACAGCGGTGCTGGCTTCCATCGCAATACCAAGATCGCCGGAGGTGATTCGATGGCTCCGACCTGTCATCAAGTTTGTGCAAACAGCAGCAAACGGTATCGGCAACTTCTCGACTGTGTTGCGATCATCGCCGGCAAGCTTGTCCGCAATCCCGATCATTTTCTTTCCTTCGTACAGTCCGTCATAAGGGTGAATCCCGAACAGTCTGGGCCCAAATACTAGCGGAGTAAACAACAGTTGGACAACGAGCGGCATAGGCATGAATTCCTTCATGAATGTCGCATGCTCAAACTCGCCAGCTAATTTTTCCAGGGGAACTCCAGCAACATACAAGCCACCGACAACCGCGCCGATGCTGGTTCCGGCAACAATATCAATTGGAATCCCTTCCTCCTTAAAGACTTGCAACACGCCAACTTCCGCGGCACCGCGGGCGCCACCACCCCCAAGAGCCAAGCCAACTCTAATGCGAGGCTTGGTTGCAGGTGAGAAGTTTTGGGTTTGCTGAATATCGGCGGCAGTAGACGGCAGGCAAAAACTAGACGAGACAGCAGCCATCGAACAAAGCGCTGCTAAGAGAGAAATCAATTTGCGCGGATGAATCATTTAGACTGCCTTTGACGCGGTTCTTCTGTACCCCTTCTAATTAGCACAGATGAGCCCATTCGGGGGACCCCATTGGAACCTTGCTAAGATTTTTCACCTCTCTGCCTACGTACTATATTGCTTAATATATTCTCGTAAAAAAACAAGTGGCGTAGCGGTGCCCGGGCTCTGGAAAAACCAATCATCACCGAACCCAAGGAAGCTGGGGCACAAGTGCCCCAGCTTCCGTTGAATTGGTTATTAGTCGGCGCCAAGCGATGTGGATACCCGCATCATGAGCCCTAGTTCTGGATTCATGATCAGCACCACAGCGAATATCAGGCAGATAATCACCATCGCGGCGAAAACGGTGAGTTTGATGGCGAAAGTCAGCAGAACCGGGCGGTTCGCCCACGTTCAGCAGCTTCCCACTGCAGACGCTCCTTGGTTCGAGCCAATTCCGGATCCAACTTCGGCAACCATCCTGCAGCGATCGCGGCATCCGAAACGCGCTTTGGAAGCGGCGTCTGGTTATCCACACCGAGGTGGACCGCAATGTTCATGTAGCTTGCAGAACAGCCTTCGCACCAGCCCCCGTAGCGAAGTCCGCCACCGCACTCCGAGCAGTACAGATGGGTGAATCCAACGCCGAGCTCTTGCGCCTCCGCACAATCCGCCGTGACCGCGACGATGCAGTCGTCGATCAGTTGGCTCGCCGGGCCTGCGCGGTGGTCGTTGAGGACGCTGTTGTAGTCACGCGAAATCGCGCAGGTCAACGTCATCACCGGCGGTGCGTTGTTCCCGCAGCCGCTCTCCAGGAGTCTGAACACAAGCACATCTTTCCAGTTGCGTGCGATGAGGCCTTCGCTCCATTGCCGGCGGCTGTAAGCGAGTGCTTCTTGCGCGAAGGGCAGATGCTGTGCACTCTTCACCCGGTGCGTGCATGGACCGAGCAGGCTGAAGTCGCCAGGGACTTTGGGGGTCAGCGTCATGAAGGAAGACACGGAATCGCCGACGAAGGTTGCCGGCACGGCGAACGTGTAAAGGCTTTGACGGCGAGCGTTACGCGCGATACGCCCGATCTGGCGTTTGTCCAGATGCGGACAGATCTGTTGCAGAAGTTTCGCCGGGTGGGTAGAGCGAGCGGCGGATGCCAGGGCTGCCTGGTAACGCCGACGAGAGTTGTTGTGGTTGTTCAATGGAGTGTAATGTGGATTTTTTGTTGCAGGCTTTAAGTTTGACGAAAGTGATTGAACAGAGCCGGGTGCCAGCAAAGGCAGTGGCACCCCGGCTCCCGTTCATGTAGTGGCGGTATAGCCTGGAAGCGCATTCCGCTAGGCCGTCGGCGTGGTGCGGGCAGAGTCCTTCCGGCTGATGGCTAGACTGGACCGCCTTGCACTGGCGCGCCCGGGAACATCGCTGGCAATGGCGTGCCCGGTTTGAATGTAGAATGTCGCCACATTGTCCGCGCTGTACAGCAGAAGCTCGCCGGTTTCGCTGAAGACCTCTGCAGAATCATGCAAAGCATCCAGCTGATTGGTGCGTTCGGGCGTTCGGAACGAATCATCGCCGAGTTCAATTTGCGCTGCTTGATGGAGCAAGTGTTCGGCCGACGAGAAAGCAAGCAAAGCAGAGCTGATGAAAACGCCCATGGTCTTGGCGGAGCACAGGAGTTCCTGGCGTTGCGGGATGTTCGTTTGAGCCATCTCGGTAAGCCTCCCCGACGCCGACGTGAGGGCAGTTGCTTGTTGCCGAAGCAGGCGCACAGCTTCCATTGCGACGCGGGATGGTTGAGTGGATTGGGACATAGGGATATGGTTTTTTGGGTTGTTATCGTTGACTTTCGATTGTGTTTCTTGATCTGGTTGTGATGAGTTAAAGCCGGTGGTTGGCGGCCCAAAACATGCACGAATTGTAAGTTCGCACATGAACGAGGGCCGCCAACCGAGGACTATGGGGGAGGGGAACAACCATCACGCGCTGGCTTCCGTGGCTGCTTCGAATGGCTGGGCAAACTGGATGGTCTGCTTGCGGAGGCCGGCTTCTTGAGCGAAGCGTTGTTCGAATTGAGCCAAGGACCAGCAGCCGCCTCCGACGCGCTTGCCGATTTCGGCATAGGGAATGGCGTCATTGAGAATGGCGCACAGGCCAGCCATCTTCGTGATACCGCAAATCGCGCCATGGCGGACAAGCTTCGTGTTCCCGGCGGTGCAGCCAGCGATGCCGATAACGGGAATGCCGATTTCGGCAAGAACGGCGACGACTTCGTCCGCGTCGTGATAACCAATTTCCAATCCGGCATCGCAAAGAGCGAAATCGTATTGGGTCACGTCAACGGGGATTTCCGAACAATCTTCCGACACTGCGATGAAAGGCTCGAGTTTAGCTACGCCGCGCAGCCAGAGAACTTCGTGACCTTTGGAGATAAGCGCAGCTTTCAAAGCCGCACCGAGCTGAAGGGTATCTTCGATTAGGATCAGTTTCATTTGTGTTATGTAGGTTGTGTTCAGGAGATGCATTTGCGGCTCTTGAACGTTGTTGATGTCCTGCTCCACAGCTTGCGCTGCGACTCGGGATGTCTGTACTTGTGATGTACGGGTTATTAGTGTGTTTAAGGTTCTTGATTTGAGTTGCGAGCAATATTGATCTCAGGTTTACTCTTCTTTCGCGAGGAAAAGAATACTAATTGGGCCAAAATGGTGGTTCTACGCGTACATGCAGCTGAGACTTTTTTGCTCGCTGAGGTCGCGTGAGCCGCTTAAACTTCACGGCAATCGCGCTAAAGTCGCTAACTCTCAGACGTCAAACGCAATCAACCCGAACGAATAGCAGACATTTTGAGGACAACTTGATGGGAATGGTCATGGCTTTCCGAAAAGTCAGCTCTGAGGAACTGGACTTCCTGCGCTCAGCTTCGGCTGAAGGATGGCAAGGATTCGAGGCGCGCCTTCCCGATAACGAAAGTGATGCAATTGACATCGACAAGTCGTGGGACGGGATTCATTGGGTTCTGACCGGACGCAGCAGCGCAGCCAAGCCCTTGCAGATTGGGGCTGTCTTCGGCAACATCATGCAATCGCTAATGGGGCAATTTGCCGCCGATAATGCAAAGAAAGCCGATTCCCCCAAAGAATCGGAAGTCCTGAATTGGGCGATTGCCAAGGGCATTGATTTCGACCAGGATCTGCAGGATTTCGGACAGCCGACATATATTCCATCGGACAAGGTGCTGGCTGTTGCGCAAGCACTCAACGAAATCAAAGAGGAAGAACTGAAGAACCGATTTGTCCCTCAGGAAATGGCCGCTGGTGATGTTTACCTCAGCAAGTTCTGGTCCCGCGACACAGAACAAGGCTGGCAGTATTTGATCGAAAATTACAGGACGCTTAAGGATTTTTTCGTCGCGGCCGCCGCAGAGAACAAAGCAGTGATCCGCTACCTTTGCTGACCCGCTTAAGCTTCATGCCGAACGCGGCTATAATTCTCGGATGATGTCTAATAATGTCGGCATTGTTGTCGGTAGTTTTTCCCCACCCAATGCTGGTCACCTTTTTGTCGCCGAGTTTGCGCGCCAATTCGTAGACGACTTATACAT
>JADYXS010000009.1 GCA_021772155.1 Candidatus Obscuribacter sp. | reverse complement strand
TCCACTTCGACTCGACTTCGGTCAAACTACAATCAATGTCATGTCCCCACTGCTTGTCGGCGATCCTGCCAATCCCAAAGGTGTTGAGTCGGTAGAAGCGTGGAAACAGTTTGATGCCGATTTGAAATTGGCCAAGCAAGCCGGGATTGATGGCGTATCCACAGACGTTTGGTGGGGCCTGGTCCAGCCGACCGAAAAAAAGTTCAACTGGTCGTATTACGACAAACTTTCTGAACACATCACAAAGGCCCAGTTGAAATGGGTGCCGATCCTTTCTTTTCACAGCTGCGGTGGAAATGTCGGTGACAACGTGAATGTGCCCATTCCTGAATGGATCTGGAAAAAGGCCGCAGATCGAACCGTCTCCGGAAAGATCGATGCTGTTAAATTCGTCAGCGAGCAAGGCAATGCCAGCAATGAGTTTGTATCGTTCTGGGCAACTCCGTTGGTTCTCGATAGTTACGCCGGATTGATGCGTAATTTTCAAACTCAATACGCAAAGCTGGCACCACAGATTTCCGAAGTGAACGTAAGTTTGGGACCTTCCGGCGAACTGCGTTATCCGTCATATAACTCGCATGATCAAGGCACAGGCTGGCCAACCAGGGGCGCCAACCAGGGGTATTCAGAACTTGCCAAAGAAGCTTTTCGTGATTACGTGGTTGCCCGCTATGGCAGTACCGAAGCGGTTGGCAAAGCGTGGGGAATCGAGAATCTAACCCGGGAAGCCATTTTGCCACCGAGCAATCCGAGTGATTTTTTTGGACGTAATCATCATAAGACCATGCAGTATGGTCGGGATTATTTCGATTGCTACAGTCAATCTTTGATCAATCATGGACGGACGATGCTTGGAGCTGCGGTAAATATTTTTGGAGCGCAAGAGGCACCATTCCACGGCATTGAAATTGCAGCCAAGATTCCGGGCGTTCATTGGCGAGTTGGCTCCCGGGCTGGCGACTCGATTACATTTGGCGATCGCTTGGCGGAGTTGAACGCTGGTCTCATTCGCACAAGTCGCAACGACTGGTTCAGCGATGACGCTGGGCGGGGCTATCGTCCGATCTTGGCGATGTTCAAGGAACTAAACCCGATCGTTCCAGGTCGAGGCTCGCGAGTTGTGCCTGTTTTCACCGCTGTGGAAATGCCGGATGGAGTGGACGGACCTTCTGTTCAATCGCTGCCGAACACGCTGGCCAAATGGGTAGGCATGGAAGCAAGACGGCAGGGACTGACTATCCGTGGAGAAAATGCTTTGTCAGGAAATCTCGGAAGTAGTAACAACTGGAACATTGCTCATGCACTGTTAGACCTTCCAAATCAACCAGGCTACTACAACGGAATTACCTTCTTGCGCATGTCGGATGTTGTGAATAATGCCGTGGCCCGCGCCGAGCTAGCTGAAATCATCTACGCCATTCGTGCCCTTGAACCGCAACGCAAAACTGGAACAGGCAACTAAGCTCTGCCTGGGAGCGCCGGCGTCCCGCCGGCTCGCCAAGAAAAACTGGTGCACGGCAAGCAGTAAGGGCAGCATTTATGCTGCCACCAAATGCCGGCGGGACGCCGGCGCTCCCAGGCAAACCGATGCCGGCGCTCTCCAGGCAAACCGATGCCAGCGCTCTCCCAGGGTTTCACCCGAGCGTTAAGTGAACAGTATTGGGGCTTGTCCCCTCCCCTACACTTAGGCGAATGGAATCCTCTGTCCGTGGCTGTCCTTGTCGATCCTGGGAGCGCCGGCGTCCCGCCGGCTTTTGATCGTCGCATGCATGGCAGCATAACCTGCTGCCACCACAAATGCAATCAGGTGCCGGCGGGACGCCGGCGCTCTCCCAGGCAAACCGATGCCAGCGCTCCCAGGCAAAGCAACTAAGTTCCGATTGTCCCAAATACATCGGCCACGTTGGGCACCTGCTCCGGCGTCTTGCTCACGACTTCGCGGAAGAATCGAATAGTTGATTTGATGTCGGGGTCCGATTCACCGAGCAGCATTCGGAATGCCCTGGACGCATCGGGATTGGCATAGTCTGCTTGTTTGAAGAGGAGCGATTCTTCCCCGGCTTCAAGCAAGTCCCATAAATGTGGTGCTCGACTCAAGCACATTATCGAACAGTAAATGACCCAGATGGAAAAATTGTCGAGCCTCGCGTCAAAAGTTTCTGCTCTCCGCAACGGATGTTGATAGTTCCGGTGTCCGAGTTCGTTACTCAAATGCCCGGCTAATGGCGGTACGAACATGCCATCATAGTCGACCAGTCGTGGTTGGTCATCGACCATAATAATATTCCCGTGCTGCAGATCACCGTGCGCGATACCAACTGATTGCATCGAATGCACCATCTTGAGAAAGTGCAGCGCCAGGCTATCTAACCGTTGTTTGTTGTGTAGGTTTGCATGCAGGTAGCTAATGAATGGCTGCCCGTGCACCCATTCCATTTTGAGGATTGGATATTGTAGTGCGCCAACTTTCACGCCATTTTGGTGATACTCGAAGTTGACGAAGTACGCGAGGGTCAGTTCAGAAAGTGTGGCGGCGATCGCGGCATATCGTCCTTGTTGATCTTCAACTCTGCTGGTGAAGCACTTCACGGCGATATCCTTGGAGTCCGTCGATAGTTTGTACACCGTGGCAAATGCCCCGGAGTATGGCTTTGGCAATCCGAGCGCATTTTGCTCCGCGTTACCGGTTTGCAGTTCCGCATCGTTGAAGCTGGTTTTCGGATTCTGTACGGCCTCGTTGAACTGTTGTGGAGTCGGCCAGGCATTATGGACTTCTGGCGATACTGCAGATGTAAATCCTGACGAAAGGTTTATCGATGCTTTCATTACACTGAGGTTGTCATCCAATTCTTTGATAGTTTCGGCAATGATGATTTTGGCCATATGCATCTTTGAGGAATTGAGCACGTGCCATTGATAGCTGATTGTACAGGCCGCTCCTCGCGGTTCACTTCTTACCGTCAGGCGCAATTCTGCAACACCCTCACCATCGTTGTAGTGTTTCGTCGCTACGATCGGAGTTTGAGCCGATTGCCGAGCGTTGAAAACCCAGCGGCCGATACCGGCAAGCAGCTTCGGAATCGCGTCCTCGACCTGGTTTACCGGCATTTTGTAGGTGCGATCATCGCTGGCAAACAAAGACAGGTTGTTTGCCTTCTCGACATGTTGCATCTGTGATCCAACGAAGCCAGCCGCCAGAGTCCGCCCGGACTGTTTGAGAAAGTCAGCCTCCAGTGCCAGAACTCCGGCTACTTCCTTGTGACAATTACCAGCTTGTTGGCGCAGCAAGTTAGCTTCTGTCCGCAGCAACTGGCGGAACTCATCCACCCTGTTAGCAGCTAGATACTGAGGTGTCAGCTCGTGTAGTTTCAGAAAAGTAGCCCACATGCCGCTCGGATGGGTCGTCTGAAAGGCCTCGTAGGCCTTGGCGTGAATCTTGTCTAGCCCGAAAGTTTGCCCGCCTTGCAAGTGGACGACCACCAAACGGGACAATACTTCCAGCGTGGTGGCGTGTGTGGTGCCGACAGAGCGCTCGCGGAAATCCAGTGCCCGTTCAAACCACGGACGCGCACGCTCAAAGTCCCATTGCTGGCGCAAAGCCTCTCCCAGGAGGAAACAATCTTCGGCCACTTGCTGACATTGCGCGCCGAAATACAGTTCGTCTGAAGCAAGAGCTTCAGCCGCCGCGTTCTCGGCTTCTTTTGGTTT
>JADYXS010000532.1 GCA_021772155.1 Candidatus Obscuribacter sp. | reverse complement strand
GACCACGACCATAACGAAAAGGCCTTTACCGAGTCCAGAAGTATGTCCCATGTTTTGTTCCAATCATTTTCGTTGTAGGAGCGGCACGAGTGCCGCCCGGGCTCCAGCACGCATCAGACCGCGACAGAGCAGTATTGTTGTGTACTTGAGCAAAGTTGAGAGAGGATGAGTTTTCGTTCGTGTGCAGCACACTGCATCACCGAAAGAACAACGGAGCTGAACGAGGCGCCGACAGCCAGTCCGCCTAGAAGATTTCCATCATGAGTGTTGCCAGACATCCAAAACCGAACATCACGAAGGCTGCAATCGTAGCGCCCATGATCCCCATGGTTAAGGACTCCTGAGCCCCATACATGGCGCCGAAATAGATTCCCCCAGTCAGAGCACCCAGGCATGTGAAGATCTGGAAAAACGCCAGCTCGTCACCCCAACGGTGTACGTCGTATGGGAAATAGGAGCGAACAACCGTCCAAACCGCCTGGAAATCACGCTTCCAGATTGCACGAAACAAGCCGAGAACACTGCGATTCTCGTCACGCAAAACCGACTCGCTCAATTTGAGGTAGCCGTACCAGGCGACAGTTCCGATGAAGTATGCAGCTGCCACAGAGAGCAGCGTGGAGTACGCGATGGATAAGACTTCCATGATCGTATTTTTCCAAAAGAGAAATTGAGTACCTCGTCTTACAAACCGAGAGGCACTTGTGTTGAGGCATCACAGAATCGGTGTTCCAGCGATGCACAAGGAGTGTGCTGAGACGAATTACTTTTGGGATTCGAATCGAGGTTGGTGGGTGCTATCAAGAATCAGAAAGAGAGTTAATGCCTGAGTGTGGCATTGTTCGAGCTCCTGTCCAAATCCAGTCAAATTCCCTGCTCGCCGCAACGAACATCGCTGGATGCGCGCGCTGCGTAGGTTTCAGGGACAGATCACAGCTCAACAAGCATCGCATCGGCCCGGTCAGCTGCGTAATTACTTCATCAAATCTGCCTCTGACAGCATTACCGCTGCCATGTCAGTGACCGACAATCGGCCCTTAGCGCAAACTCACGCTGGCTCGGTCGCCATGAGTCAATCAATTTCGAATCACAATGTCGCCACCTTCATCCGAAGAAATCCAGATAAGCCCGGGCATAATCTGCCATACGACGACGTACCCGCTATGAGACTTCGGTGATCAAACGCAAAAGTAAAACATCTCGCCTGGAATCCATCCTTTCGGCATGCATGAAGGATATGGAGGTCTGGTGTCAGGGCAGGCAGTGGTTGCCCCGGGCAGCGTTGCTTTTGATATTTGCTTACATAGGCTGGGAGCATCTTGTCAATCCAGAGTCCGGTGACTTGTTTAAGGGCTTAAATCTCGGAATTCACGAACTAGGTCATATGATATTTTCTCCGTTTGGCGAATTTGTCACCGTATTTGGTGGCAGCCTTTTCCAATGCCTGGTGCCAATCGGATCGATGTTCATGTTCTTCCGCCAGCGCGATTATTTTGCCATTGCCGTTGCCTGGGGTTGGTTGGCTACGAACTTTTACGATCTAGCTGTCTATGTCAGCGATGCCAGGACCATGGATCTGCCACTCGTCTCGCCAGGCGCACAAGGAGAGATCATCCATGACTGGAACTATCTGCTGGACAAACTCGGCTGGCTGCAATACGACCATGTCCTTGGACAACTCATTCGTTTGGACGCAACAATGTGCCTGATGATTTGCCTGGGATTCGGAACCTGGCTATGTATCACAATGCAGCGGTCCAAGCCATTGGCGCAAGGTGAGTTCTCAGAACTGCCATGACAGATACAATCAAATTTCATTCGCTTTAACACGAAAAATGCAGGCGTAAAAGTAACACTGAAAACGAACGGAAGATGAACAGAGATCAAGCCACACATTCTCTTCACATTTTTCCAGCGAATGGCTGCTGGCAAGTGTTGCCGTTCTCCACCGACCATGACGCGCTGCCAACAACTGGCACAATTCCACAGTTAACTTACACTGGCAATTTAATGGTGCCGTCATATTCGGCCACATAGATTGAACCCGAAAGCTATCACAGGCTAAATATAAGCCTCCATTTTTTTAACCACTTTCCTGCGACGAACTACCACGCAAAACTCGCCCTAGAACCACCGCTGCGCTCTTCACGTTTCCCTGGCGGAATGGCGTAATTGCTTGGTCATTTTTGCCAAACAGTGTGTTTGGCTTCGGGTCAGTCGGTTGGCTGTTGTTAATTGACCAGAAAGAAGTTCCATGAAGAATTCGTCCATTGCCTGCTTGTTCGTCTTCCTCGGCGTGTTCGCGACCAACGTTCACACATTGGCAGCCGAGACGCAGACGCACCAGATCGACTACAAAAATCTCAAGTCTCAGGACATTGAGGTCATCGCCGGTGATTCAGTTGTGGTCGTAACCAAGTTCCAAGGCGACATCGGGCTCCTCGCCCCGGCTTACTTCCCGACGTTGAAGACCACCGATGGTAAGACAGACGCAGTGCTTGAAGCCCCAAGGGGCGTGCACGTGAAGCGCCTCGACAAAGACACTGTCCAGATGTGGGGCTGGAATGCGAAGCGCGCCGGCACCGCGGAAATCACTTTCACAAACCCTGGTGGCAAAAACGTCGCCTCGATCAAAGTGAATGTGAAGCCCGCCGTGAAGACGACTGAGTACGACCTGTACTCAAGCTCGAAGCTGCCCAAGACACTCGATCTTCAGGTCGGCGACAAGGTCGTTCTGGTCAGCAAGACCGGCATTATGTACATCGCGAAGTTCTCCGCCAACGCCAAGACGACGGACGGAAAAACTGGCAATGTGCTCGAGAGCAACTTCTTTGCCCAAGTCGTGCGTACCGACGGGCTTACCACCGAATACGTCTACCAGGCCAAGCGCGCCGGAACTGGCACCATCGAGGTGGTGTCAGGTACACACGTAGTTAAGACAATCCAGGTGACGGTGAAGTAATCCACCGTAGGCTCTCTCTACCCTACCGATCATTCCGCCACGTCCAGCATCACTTGAGGGGGCGGATTCACTCCGCCGCCCCCTCCTTTTCATTTCAGTTTTATCTGCGTAGGAGATCGAATATGTCGATCACCTACGCATTTCTCACTGGAAACGCAAGGAAATCCGGCAGAGCACAAGGTCCAGCTAGCCAAGAATGCGCGAGAAATCCGCGTCCTCCCGCATTCCTTCTTTCGCTCAATTTTTGACTACGCCTTATAGTATCTAATCCATTTAAGGTAAGTGTTCGGCCAACCCGCTGCATGCTAGAGGGAAATAATCTGTTGCCAGGTTCCCAAGGATGGCCAATTGATCTGGATAGGATCATGCTGGGGG
>JADYXS010000008.1 GCA_021772155.1 Candidatus Obscuribacter sp. | reverse complement strand
CTCGCATCTGGTGACGCCAACGACAGCCCCGCGTGCAACGTCAACGACGAGCCAGCAGAAATGGTTACGCGCAGAACCCCAGCTCGGTATGCATCATCAGTGTCGCCCAGACCGCGCTCATGCTCGACAGGCAACTGATAGTTGCTGTACCACGCGGACTCGTCCGCGTAGGTGCCAGATGTGAAAGCCAGAGACAGTGCGGTGTTGGGGTACGCGGAGTTAGTGATCTTCACGCGCTGACCAGTGACGGACTGCTGAAACGTGAGTCCCCCGCTTGCACGTGACTCACTGTGGAAGTCGCGCGCGTTGATAATGACGCTTAGCTCGACCTCGATTGAGTTCTGGCTACCGGACGGCACCCACGTGTAGCCAACGGTCACCTGCTGTTGGCCGTGCTGCATCGCCAGCTGCTTCACCAGATATCCGCCGGGGACAGCGAAGACCCACGTGGGAACAGGCAACGCGGCGAAGGCGACCAGATGCTTGTAGCCTTCCGGGCTGACACTGCCGCCAACCCAATGATTGGTCGCCAGCGCTTGCCCCGCGACCACCTCGTCGATACGCGAGAAGAAGAGCGTGCGTGCTACAGGGGGCTTTAGAGCAGCAATCAAAAGCCCGTGGTGGCGCCTTCGATTCGCTCCTGTGATGGCACCGGACGCGAATGAGCCCAGACCGTTGGTAACCAGCCACTCCCGAGTGTCGCCGACAACAAGTCCGTCAATTGCCGACAGCGGCACATCAAGATTTGCATTACCTGTTTGCTTCCGCAACCAGGAGATTAGATCGAATTCCATGAGATTCCTCCTGAGAGCATCGTGCCTCGGTTTAGCTGTTTAGACGCGCATTCCGTTCGACAGCAAGATGCTGTTGGGAAATTTGCCGACAAGCGCGCTCATCTGGACTACGTCCAAACCCACCGCAGTTTCCATCAGCAGCCGCGCCGCAGCAGCGGTCACTTCTGGAATCCGAAAGCTCACCGGGCCGTTACCAGTCAGAAGCACATTCGGCTTTTTACCGGGCGCCATTTGCTCGGCAGCACATGTGGCGCTCCGCATTCCAACGCCGATAACCTGTGGGAACACAGCCGGCGCCGAAATTTGAACCGAATCGGCACGATCCAGAGAAACGGCAGCCGCCACTACGATGTGATTCGGCTTTCCCGCCCCAGTTTCCTGTGCAAGCTGGAAAGATTCCCAACCTGAGCCAGCCACTCCATCGGCGAAGCTGCCGAACGAACAGTTCGCGACCGAGCGCAATCCGTTCGTCCGACAAATATTCACCGCCCAGCGATAGGCCTCCGTCCAGCCATTCCGCACTACGGCACCGCTCGACCACTGCGTTCGACACAAGTGGTTGTCGGCGCTGAGAGCACGAATCAAAATGAACGGCGCCCCCGGCACAAGGCACGCGAGCTTATCGAGCACGATGCTGCCGTGATTCAGTGGATCACCAGCAAAGGCGTCCAGCGATTCCGCGGACAGTGTCGGGCTGCCAGTGAGAGACCGGCCTTTGACCAGGTCGTAAGCGGCAATGACGCGCCCTGTACGACCGATAGACTCTTTGGAAAACCCGCTGTCAATGACGATCAGCGCGGTCTCATTGAGATTCATGCAACTCACTCCCAGCTGCCGACGCATTTAACGCAAGCAAGTAGAGGCGCCATAGCGCCGTGAAAAGTATTAGTTCTCCTGCCAACGAGGAGGGACGAAACGCACCCAACCGCGGAAGTCCGGCTCAGTCAGCTAGTTTGAGACTTTCGTAACGACCGATCAATTCGTCGACAATCTTCGGAATCAGACTGTCAACCGGACCGACCGTGGTGCCCATGATTCCACGCTCACGTCGAACCACAAGCCAGTTCAAGAACAACAGACGGCTCAGTGTCTCGGCAAACGGCAAGATGCGGGTCACTTCTTCGGTGGAGCGACCGGACTCAAAGCAGTAAGCATCAAGCACAGTGTCCCGCCATTCAAAGAACGAGCCGTTCTTGAAGTGATTCGAAATCAGCGAAGCCAGATCCATTGCCGGGACACCAATCATCGTGAACCAGGACCAGTCAATGATGAAGACGCGGTCGTTGCGCACAAGTATGTTCTCGGCGTACATATCACCGTGAACCAGTGACACCAGTTCTTTTTCGAGCGACTGCGCCAATAGCTCGGCAAGGTTTTGAAGTTTGCCAGCTTGTCCGTCGCGTAGCAACGTCCACGAATCCAGCAGAGCAACAATACCCTGCGTGAAGGTGGCATAGTCCTTCGGCATTAAAGTGCGCAGAATATTCAGAGGCACCAGCTCTTGAATCCGGTACGAGTAAGAGCGATGCAGCTTGGCCAGCTCTTTGCCAATGCTAGCGGCAAACTCGGCATCCACGCCTATGTTGAGTAGCGATTCAGTGCCCAGATCCTCAAGAAACATGGCGGTGATCTGACCGTAATGAGCACTCATAAACAGCTGCGCAGATTGCGCTATCGACGGAATGAGGACGCGTTCGTGCAGGTCCTGCTCGATGTCCCAAGGAGGCAAAACCAACTTGTAGATGAGCGTCTCCGGCAGACCATCATCGATCCACAGCCGTTCCACAAATGACAGGTCGCGATGGCGCAGCAGTTCACGGCGCATGATTCGCACGCGTTTTCCATAGAACTCCTCGAGCCACGCTTCAAGCCGCTCCTCTGGTGCGGGTTGCAAAAGAGTTAGAGATTCGTTTTCCAAGCTAGAATTTCCAGTACGGCGCATTGGTCAAGCGCTCGGCACCATTTTTGGTAACAACGACGTCGTCCTCAATGCGGACACCGCCGAAGTCGTCAATATAGATGCCAGGCTCGTCGGTGACAACCATGCCTACGTCGAACGGGTCATGTTCATAGTCGTAGGGATCGTGTGCCACCAAGCCGAGGCTATGACCAAGTCCGTGCGTAAAGTACTTGCCATAACCGCTTTCCACGATTACATCTCGAGCCACCTTGTCGAATTCACTCCACATGATTCCAGGGCGCAATGCCTTGAAAGCAGCTTTATTGGCGGCAAGCACAATGTTGTATATTTCCACCATTTTCTTGTCCGGCTTCTTACCGGGCACGAAGACAGTGCGCGTGATATCGGAGCAGTAACCACCTGGGTATAGCCCTCCGAAATCCATGATAACCGGCTCACCAGCCTTGAGTTTGCGATCGCCTGTGGCATGGTGCGGCATTGCAGAATTTTTCCCGGATGCCACGATGGTTGTGAAGCTGTTCGTGACAGCTCCGTGCTTGCGCAGGCGCATATCAATCTCGAAACAGACGTCGTTCTCCGTCATGCCCGCACGGATTAACTCGGCCACTTCGTTGTACACCTTGCTGGTGGAACGACATGCCTTACGCAGGTTTGCAATCTCCTCTTCGTCCTTGTACTGACGGAACCGCTCCACCAGATGGTGCGTTGCAGTGAGATTGCCTTTAAGTTCATCGTGCCATTTCTCGGCCAGTTCTACTGAAATGTGGCCAGCCTCGAACCCGACTTTGGCGTTCTTGCCTAAACCTGCATCATTGAGAGCTTCGTTGATGTGCTCGGTCACCTTTTTTCCACGCACATGCTTCACCAGCTTGAAGGCTGGCGCTTCGTTTGCGGCTCGCAGGTAGTACCGCGCATCAGCGACGATGTACGACTTCTTTGCAGTAATCACCAGCACACCGGTGGTACCGCCAAAGCCGCTCAGGTAAAGAACATTCTGATTATCGCCTTCCGAAACGCGCACGAGCAAAGCGTCGAGGTTGTTACGGGTAAGGGCTTTCTGGACTTTTTTGAGACGTGATTTCATGCCAAATACTTTAGCAGCATTGACATCATTTCGCTAAGCCATAGCGAAGGGGGCTTGTCCTCCCCTCTTCACCTAACCTGCCAAGGGAAAAGAGGGTGCAGCGCTTGCGCCGCACCCTCCCCCACCAGATGAACTTATTTGGCTGACGCGAACTGGCGCGTGAGCGCCACAATCGTTCGCAGCCCCCAGCCGGTCCCGCCATCGGGATCAGCCTGGAAGTGACGCTTGCGATACGCGGTGCCGGCGATGTCGAGATGCACCCAGGGGGTGGTCTCGGCGAACTCGCTCAGGAACAGCGCGGCGCTGGACGAACCGGCACCACCGAAGCTGGCTCCGGAGTTCTTCAGGTCCGCCATCTGGCACTTGTTGGCGTCGCGCAGCTCATCCCACATGGGCATCTTCCAAGCAAACTCGCCGACCGAATCGGCCGCAGCCATCACTTTGTCGCTCCAGGCGCTGTTGTTGCCAAACAGCCCGGCACCAACGTCGGCGCAGGTAGCCAGCACGGCGCCGGTGAGGGTCGCCAGATCCACGATGTGCGTGGCACCGAGCAGCTTGATGTACTCGATGGCATCAGCCAGCGTCAGACGCCCTTCAGCATCCGTATTGTCCACCTCGATCGAACGCCCGTTCATCGAGATGAGCACATCGCCCGGGAGGAACGACTTGCCGCTAATCGCATTGTCCGTAGCGGCCATCACGGCAATCACCGAGACCGGCAGCTTCAATGCAGCGATCGCGCCCATAGCCGAGAGCACGGCAGCACCACCGGCCATGTCGCACTTCATCGTACGCATGCCGTCGGCACCCTTGATGTCCAGCCCGCCGGTGTCAAAAGTCACCGACTTGCCAACGAGCCCGAGCACCTTGCCCGGCACCGCGTCAGCCGGCGTGTACTTGATCACGATGAGCTTCGGCGGCTGATCAGAGCCGCGATTG
>JADYXS010000007.1 GCA_021772155.1 Candidatus Obscuribacter sp. | reverse complement strand
TGAGTGGATTCAAGGTGGCGCATCCAATCCCAAACTCAGCTTGGGCGTAGAAGAACTGCGCCGCCGGATTGAAGGCGTTCGCCTCGGTTCACGCCTCTTGCTGCCTGGCGAAGTGTCAGACGGAACGGTCTTTCTGCCGGCCGATCAAGGCATGCCAACTTCCATCGTTATTCCAGTGCTGAGTTCTCCTGGACGTCTGAATGCAGGTGCGCTGCGCGTAGACATTGCAGGAAGCAACGAGATACAGCACTAAAACTTGCTAGAATTGGCGTTGTTCAATTCCCAAGAGGTTCTCAAGAATGAGAGGCACACACGCCATCTTGATCGCGGCTGCAAGTTTAGTCGCCGGTACTTCATTCCTGACAATATCTGCAGCCCAAGCAGAGGAAACGTCGCAGGTTAACGAGCCCGTAACGTTGGCAGCAAAACAAGCTGGTGCACAAGCAGAGGACCCCATTGTTGTCCTGCAGACAACCAAAGGTCCAATCAAAATCAAGCTGTTTCAAAAACAAGCTCCGATAACGACGGCAAATTTCCTGGATCTGGTTAACCGGAAATTTTATGACGGTACAGTGTTCCATCGTTACGAACCAGGTTTCGTAATTCAAGGTGGCGATCCGACAGGCACCGGCACCGGTAACTTCGAAGCCAACGGTCAGGCCCGATACATCAAACTGGAAAAGAATCCAAAGTTGAACCACGACGCGGCCGGGATGGTGGCAATGGCGCGGACAGCCGCACCGAATTCGGCTAGCTGCCAGTTCTATATAACCCTTGCACCGGCCGATTTCCTAGATAATCCACCGGGCTATGCCGTTTTCGGCAAAGTGGTTGATGGAATGGATGCAGTAATGAAGCTTCGCAAGGGCGACAAAATGACAAAGGTAACTGTAGGACAGTAATGCACAAGCAGACTATGGCGTTGGCAGTTACCGTCGCTTGCTGCGCGAGCGCGCTGGCATACGCACCACAAGAAAGTTTAGCTGCTGAGTCTACCACTCGCAAATCAACGGGGAAGAAAGAAAAAATGACCGAACCTGTAGTATCAATTGAAACCAACAAAGGCACCATTGTTATCCAACTGTTCACCAAAGAGGCACCGCTTACCGCGGGCAATTTCCTCGACCTGGTGAAACGTGGCTTCTATAACGGATTGACCTTTCACCGCTATGAGCCGAACTTCGTCATCCAAGGCGGCTGCCCTAAAGGCACAGGGACCGGCGGCTTCGTCGATCCAGCAACAGGCACCGAGCGCCGAATTCCATTGGAAGTTAAGGCAAACTTGCGCCACAGTGAAGCTGGAATGGTCGCCATGGCCCGTTCCAATGAACCTAACTCCGCCAGCAGCCAATTCTACTTCACACTTGCTCCGGCGAGCTTCCTCGATACCAAATACGCTGTCTTCGGCAAAGTAATTAGCGGTTTGGAAATCGTGATGCAATTGCGAAAAGGCGATCAGATGCTGAAAGTGACTGCAGAAGAACCGGCAGTTAAGTAACCAGCGTGAAAATTCTGATAGCAGTTGACGGCTCGCATCATTCAGTTGCGGCCCTGTCTGCAGTAAAGCGGCGCACCTGGTTACCCGGGACGCAGGTGCTGCTGCTTGCCGTCAACCCCCATAAGATAGAGGAAGACAACGCCACCACTATCGACCAGGTCTTCGAAGAAGCCAGCTCGGTTCTCAATGAAGGAAACGAATTAGTAATCACCAGGTCGGTGGTGGACGGCAACATCCGTGATTGCATCCTTGCCAAAGCGGAAGCATGGCACGCAGATCTAGTTGTCGTGGGCAGCCGCGGACACTCTCTATTAGAGAATGTCTTGCTAGGTAGTGTGTCCCAGTCAGTCATCGACCGTGCCAAGTGCCCCGTGGCAGTCGTGCGCGAGGTGCAGCCTTCAGCATTTGGCAACATACTGGTTGCCGTGGATGATTCAGAATCGTCAGCGGCAGCAGTTGAGTGGCTGGCAATGCAACCTTGGGCCAACAGCCAGTGCACGATCGCCCTTACGTCCGTCGTCCACGATCCACAGCCAGAGCTGAACATGAAATCTGTCACCGCAGCTTCAGAAACACTGCTGAGCTGGGAGGCTGAGCGCGGGCTCTTATATGCAGCATTGGAGTATTGGGGGCAGTTTTTGAAAGACCGTTTGCCTAATGCCACCATTCATTTTGGTGTCATCGATGGTGACGCGCGCGAAGTGCTCATTAACGCGGCAAAAAATTGGCCGGCGGAATGCGTGGTGATGGGCTCCACCGGCAGACGCGGATTAATGAAGCTCGTTTGCGGAAGCGTCTCACAAAACGTCGCCTCTAACGCCACCTGTTCCGTGGAAATTGTCCGCGGAGTTCCCTCCGAACACTTTATGCGCGTGCACGAGATCGTTGAAGACCTGAGCAAGCACAACCCGCTGCTAATCAAACCGAGCAAACACGAAGTGGAAACAGAAGTTTCCACCCCGCATTTCTATGGTGGTTTTCACTAAAGTTTGATGGCGTAACGGTGTGTAGAGCTCACGCCATGCGCCGCGCGGGCGGACTGTGAGCCGCCCCTACTAGATCTTAATATAGCGTCCTGAAGTCCATGCGCTTCCACCGGCTCCAACTGCAACTCCCAGCAACAGTATTACAGAGAACGTAGGCAGGATGCCAGTTTCAAGGTTCTGCGGCAAGATCGGCAAAAAGCTCAGCACCTGATCTCGAACATAAGGATCGATGTAAGTGTGCAAAGCGAACAGGAACGTGGTTGCTGCAACTGCAGCGGCCGTGCCATATGCGGCGCCCTGCAAAATCAAAGGACCTTTGATGTACCAGGGACTTACGCCCATCAAGCTTAAAATTTCAATTTCCCGCTGCCTCCCCTGAATGACCAAGTGAATTGTATTGCCGATAACAGTCAGCGTTGCAGCAGCCAGCGCAGCTGTTATCACGCCACCGGCAATTTCAAGAAACTCACGGAACTTGTTGAGGTTGCGTGCGACCTTGAGCGGATAGCGAACGTGTTCGACGCCTTCCAGGTTCTTCAAGCGAGCAGCAGTTTTTTCCACAGCCTCAACGTTGGACAGACGAACGTGCAACGTGTTAGGCAGGGGATTATTGATTGCTGCCACTTTGAAGTTGGACTGCATTTCTGCCCAGGCAACCTCTTTCGGAACGATTTCAACTACCTGAACTTCTGGAATCTGGCTGATTCTCTTTGCCACTTCTGTCGGATTCTGGTTATCCTGCAAGTATGCAGATATTTCCAGTTGCGACCCCCATGAAGTGACGACATTCTTCAACGACATAGTCAGCTGAAGCACGCCACCAAATATGGTGAGCGCCACAGTCAAGATACTGATTACGAGCCAGTTCGACCAGCCACTTCTTTTAATACCAGTTACGGTCTCTGTCCCGACACGAGAGAGAATTCGAAGTTGTCTCATTGCTAGACCGTCGCCTCCAGCTCGTAGACACCGCTGTCTACGTCCGAAACTACCTGACCATTTTTCAAACTGATAACTCGTCGGCGAAGAGCGTTAACGATAAGTTGATCGTGGGTCGAAATAAGCACCGTCGTGCCTCGTTGGCTGATTCGCTCAAGCAATTGCACGATTTCCAAAGAGGTCGTGGGGTCTAAATTTCCCGTCGGTTCGTCGGCCAAAAGCACAGGTGGTCCGTTGACGATTGCACGCGCAATGCCGACGCGCTGCTGCTCGCCGCCGGAGAGTTCTTCCGGCACCGCATCAGCTTTGTCTTCCAAATTCACAACACACAGAGCACTTTGCACTCTACGTTGAACATCAATCTCTTCAACACCAAGAGCGCGCAGCACATAAGCTACATTGTCTGTCACTGTCTGCTTCGGAAGTAATTTGTAATCTTGAAATACGATACCGAGACGTCGGCGCAGCAATGGCACCTGCCGCGAAGCCAGTTTTGTGAGATTTACGCCACCTATCATTACAGATCCGCGATCCGGGCTCTCTTCTCTGTAGAGAAGCCTCATGAGCGTGGACTTTCCGGCTCCGGAAGGTCCGACAAGAAAGGCAAACTCGCCCAGCCCAATATGCAAATTGATATTGTTTAGCGCTGGACGCCCGCCATATTCCTTGTACACGTTCTGAAGGCGAATCAATAGGCACCCCTGCTGGTTTCGAATTCCCTGACGGCGACGAAAACATCGCCAGATTGCCAGCGAAGCATCATAACACAGCCGTTCTTAGCGAACCTTGAAAACCTCAAATGTTGGAAGCAGCTAAACATAGAAACAAGCCAGGCAGACCATCGCATGCGGTCGCTCAGCCACACCAGTGTTGCGCTTGTACGGACGCTCTATCGGATTAGCACACATCTGGCATTGCGGGTAATTGTGAGCCAGCCGCCATGAACGGATTCTAAATTCACGCTCGAAAAGCTTAACCATACGTCCTGACGTCTCCGCCCCGGGATTTTGTGCTTCCAGTTCTTTAGCCAGTTGAGCAATTTCGTTTAAATCTGATGCACTCAGTTGGATTGCCGCCAGGTCTTCATCAGAAAACTGCTTGAGCCGCTCATCAGAAGCCAGTGGATGCATGGCTATTGTGGTAGTGGAATGGTAGTGCTTTAGATCAAGCCGGATCCCTTTTATATCGATACCAAGTGAGCGCGCAGCAGGCCCAAGCTTAGAAAGAATTCGCGGCTTACTCATGCTCAGCTCTTGGCCGGTGGCAGAATCAGCAACGCTTACAACCAGGTTGCGATCCGAATCAATGAAGAGCGGGCGGCTGCGGTCAGCGATGGCGCCGTTAACGAACGTTGGCCAAAGCGTAAGAAATGTATGCTCGCGAAGTCGCTTGTCCAAGCCCAGCTTGGACATAACCTGGTTCAGCACATTATTCACAGCACTCAAATTTTTGCGCATGATTTAGTTTGCTTGTTTGTCCGGCTTGCTCATCCGAGTGTATGCGACAAAACGTCTCGCCTTCAACGAAAATTTCCTCATAATCCGCAGCCGTACTGTCTCTGAGTTATAATCTGGCTACCAAGGGGTTGAAAAATTGTTGCCCGACCCTGCATTGTTGAGGTAGTTTAATTGCTCGTAACCGACCCAATCAGCGAACTGAAAAGACGCTTCAATTCAGCAGCAGCCAAAAATGTATCCGCGACATATCTTTTTCAGATCAGCGGAGACGGCGGTGGCAATTTCTTCGCCAAAATCGATAAAGGCACGTTGGATGTTGTTCCATTCGAAGCCGGAAAAACCCCCGAAGCCGATTGCAAAATCAGCGTCACCGTGGATGATCTGCAAGCCATCATGACCGGCAAGATGTCCGCAATGACTGCAGCGCTTTCAGGCATTCTGGCAGTCGAAGGCTCGCTCGGACTGGCCATGCAGCTGGTACCAATATTCTTTGAAGGACAGTCCAACAGCCTGTTCTAGTCGATCCGCCAACAGCGATCCATCAGAGCGAAAACTATAAAAGGCCTTGCCGAAGTGCAAGGCCTTTTGTTTGAGAAAATCCATGCCAACTGATACCACGCACCAGTTAGTTAGTTGAATTACTAGCGCTAAGGAGTCTCAACATCTTTACCGCTGGAATCTTGCTGCGAGCCACGTTTGAAGTTCAGCTTGAAGCCCGGCTCCTTGCTAGAAGTGACGATCGGACCAAGCACCGGATACATGCCTTTAGCGATGCCGCCAAAGAATGGAAGCGACACGGCTTTGTCTAATCCCAACTCCATCGGGTTGAACAGCGCTCCTTTAGTGGCGTCTGGAGGCCCTGATATCTTGATCGGTGCATTCAGTGCAATCATCGGCAGCAGCACGATAACAAGGCCCTTTACCAGGCCCAAAGCGGCTCCGGTAGCGCGACCAAAAAACATTGGGCGGTTTTTCGTGCCCAGAGGCACTAATAGAGTAAGCGCCAACTCAGCAACAATTTCAATTCCGCACCAGAGGAGTAAATAACCCAGAGCGACGCCTTGCTCCGGTGATAATTGGAGTTGTTGAACAATCCAGGCAGAAAAATCAACATAGAGTTGTTGCGTGGCGATGGTGGCCACAATCATCGCCACCGGTCCGCGCCATGAGTTGATGATGCCAATGTTCCAGCCAGCAACTGCCAGAGCCACGAGCAGAAGTAATATAAGACCATCCCAAAGCATCATTCACCTGCTGAAACGATAATTGCGAGGCTAGCTCGCCGCGGCCTGTGCATAAGTCTATTGTAGCTGTCTAAGCGATACGTTTTTACTTAGCAACTATATCGATTGCTTTCAGCATGACTTCTACGGGTACGGGCCGGCCTGTCCAGTAAGCAAAAGCCAGCGCGGCCTGCTCTATTAACATTTGTAGTCCATCCTGGGAGTGGACGTTCGGCGCGATTTGCGCAATGCAGTTCATCAACGGCGTGGGTGCCCGAGAAGGCAAGTAGACCATGTCGTAAAACCAAGCGGACTGCTCAGCTAGAGAACGTTGACGAAACATGTTGCCAATCAGCTCCTCAAGCCCGAGTGACTCTGAAAAGGCCGGGGTGCAATTTACTAAAAGGACTGGCAACAGATGCTGATCTGCAATTGCCCGTGAGCATATGTCCACCTGTCCGCGCAGCTTCGGTGCTTGCCGCCAGATTTGCTCTATCAGCCCTTCGGCCTGCTCGATTCGCCGGGCAACGATCACCAGCGATTGGAAACCGATCTCTATCAGTGCCCACACTGCGGCTCTGGCTGCACCACCGGCTCCTAAGACCATGGCGACATCGGTGTTTCGCTGCGGAATCCGCTCGGGCAAAAGTTGCTTTAGGGCGCAAGAGAATCCGCCGAGATCCGTGTTATGACCGATGAGCTTGCCACCAGCGGCGATACTAATAGTGTTTACAGCCTGCACCTTGATTGCCTCGGCGGTAAGTTCATCAACAAGACCCAGGACTGCCTGCTTATGCGGCACCGTTACGTTCAGGCCATTGTACTTAGCCTCTTGCAGCTGCTTGAGTTTGGCCGGCAGATCTTCAGGCAGAACATCAATCAGGCTGTACTCGCCAGGTAACTTGGCATAAGACAAAGCCGCCCTGTGAAGGAGCGGCGATATCGAATGTGCTACCGGATGACCGATAAGGCCTAGTTTCCAATAACGATGGTCAATTGCGTCCAAGCAGGAATTAGTTGCCGCCGCCGCTCTGTAAAGTTGCTACCCGCATGCGCTTAATACCACATGCCGCTGCCGCACTCATTATTGCAACCACGTCCCTCTGCTTTGCATCACCATCAGCGTTCACCGTGACGGGAACGTTTTCTGCAG
>JADYXS010000531.1 GCA_021772155.1 Candidatus Obscuribacter sp. | reverse complement strand
GCTTGAACGCGAACTTTGGGCCGGCACTGTTTGCCTTGCTTCCGAAGCGGTGATTGAACCGCTCGGCAAGATCGCGCGTTAGCTGCAAGTGCTGCTTCTGGTCGTCGCCAACCGGCACCAGATCAGGCTCGTAGAGCAGGATGTCGGCTGCCATCAGTACTGGATAGTCGAGCAAACCAAGGCTCACATCTTCATGTTGTGCAGATTTCTCCTTGAACTGGATCATCCGGCGCAACAGTCCGATAGGGGCCACAGCTCCGACCAGCCGGGACATGTGGGCATGCGCAGCCACGTGTGATTGCACAAACAGCGTCGACCTGTTGGGGTCGACACCGCAGGCAAGGTACGTGGCTGCTGTCGAGAGCGTGTGCTCTGACAACATCGCCGGGTCATGCGACTCGGTGATGGCATGGAGGTCCGCGATGAACAGGTAAGCGTCGTAAGTATCCTGCAGCGCTACTGCATTACGAACAGCGCCAAAGATAGTTCCCGAGGTGAAGGTGCCCCGTCGGACGGATGCCGGAGACGATGCGGTTGGTGGTGTTGTGATTCGTTTTCATTGGAATATCTCCTTCGGGAAATGCACCGTAAGTGGTGCGGTCGTGAGGTTGTTACTTTGAGGGCGGTGTTGGGGAGGGGCTTGTCCCTAAAGCAGCGCGTGCGTCGCGAAGCGATGCCGAGTTGCCTTACCTACTCGGCTCCCGCAGATGAAGTTCGCGTTTAGTGGCGCTGATCCGAGCGGATTGCGATCTTGCGCACGTTGAACATCTGGCAGAAAATCAGGATGACGATCATGCTGCCGACGCCAAGGACCATCGCTGCGCTGCGAACTTGCGTTGCGGTGCAGCAAGCATCGAGCACCAGAAGCAGCGCAGCATTGACGATGGAGGCCACGACAAATCGGTCTTGAAGGTTATCCAGATCCCAGCATTTCTGCCCGGCCGTTGCGATCTCGTTGCCCGTCGCAAGGGCGAGCCCGCGATAGGCGCTTTTCACTTTCGAGCGAAGAACAAGATACATGATCATGGTGAAGACGCCAATGAGCGCCAGCACCACGTATAGTGCAGTGAGCATGAAGGTATGTCCCTTTCTGGGTTACTTGCTCTGGGCCAGGTTTAGAACGCGCGACAGCAGCTGCTTGTGGTCGAAGGCCATGTCGGACTGCAGTAGCTCGGCGACCGATTCCACCTTCGCGGCCTCGGCGTCGTCGTTAGCCTTAAGTTGGGCAAGCACGGCATCCTTGCGTGCGTCCGAGATAATCACCATGAAGCCGTGGTCAATCACGTGCCCGCGGGGATCTCGATTCGGTTCCGAACGCTCGTCCACCGGTACGAATTCCGTTTCCGGAAGGTCGATGGTGGTCTCTTCCCGCAGCTCACGCTTGGCGGCCTGACGCAGGGTCTCCGTGCCGATGTTCAGGAAGCCGCCGGGTAATGCCCAATAACCCTTGAAAGGCCACTTGCGGCGGCGAATGACGATGGTCTTGGTGCAGTTGTCGAACAAAAGAACCACAGTCGCTGTCGAGTCGGACTTCGCGTATTTGTAGACGAAGAGTCCGGCCCATCCAGCGAGCAGGTTGACGATAGCGGTGAGTAAACGTTTCATGAGATTCCTCGAACTGCCGGGCCGCTTAGAAGCGGGTCACCGACGCGAAGTTGAAGTTGTTCAGTTTCATGGCCGGTATCACGGCCGGAATTCCCTCTTCGCCTGCCGTTCGCTCCGGCGGTCCAAGTGCCACGACGTTATTTAGCATGTCGATTAGCCCCTGGTTGAAACGGAAGTTTCTGATACCGGATGTGATGACACCGTTCTCGATCAAGAACGTCCCGTCCCTTGTCATTCCGGTGACGATTTTCGTGGTCGGGTCCACCTCTCGCACGTACCAGACGCGCGTGAGCAGGACGCCACGTTCAGTGGACCGAATCATTTCGTCTAGCGATGTATTTCCACCTGCCACGACGATGTTCATCGGATGTTCGCCTTCGGCGCTTGGTTCCGGCATGCCGTGCCCGGTAGGCGCAGCCCCGAGCTTAGTTGCGCTTCGGCGACCATAGACGAGGTTGGCAATAACGCCGTGGTCAACGAGCGTCATCATTTGTCTTTGCAAACCTTCGCCATCGAAAGGTGCTCCTGCCTGCATCGGGTGAAACGGATCGTCAACGACGTTGACATTGTCGCCCACGAGCTTCTGTCCAACTTTGTTCAGGAAGGCTGAAAGCTTGTCGACGTGACTCGTTCCAGTAAAGTCGTGCCACAAGTAGGAGAGCAAATCGAGCACCGCAGGTGGTTCCAAGATTACCGTGTACTTGCCTGGTGGCACTTCTGCCGGATTGGCGCTGGCGACAGCTTTGTCCGCTGCTCGTCTGGCCAATGAGGCAGCGTCGATATCAGCCACGTGCGGGCTGTGCAGTTTAGCCCAACCTGTCGATTCAATCGCCGTCTTGGCGTCGACATGAAGCATGGTGATGGAAACTTCGGCGCTGGTCTCTCGATGGTAGCGGAACAAGCCTTCGGAGTTGCCGATTGCCTCCACCGATGAACCGGTAGCGAATACACCGGCACTGGTCAGCGAGCGTTCTTTGGCTACTTTCACCATGGCGCTGATGGCGGCTGCGCGCTGCTCCGGGGTGAATTTCGCCGTGCGCGCATCGTACCGATTGACGTTGCGCACAATGGCACGCTTTTCAGGCTTTGCCATCGGCAGCATATCGGTGTCCTTTTCGAGGAACGAAGCTGCTGTGATGGCGTTCTCGACCAGCATACGGATGCCGGCAGGTGAGATCTGGTCGCTAGTCAGACGTGCCTGCTTGCCACCTTTTTGCACACGCACCGAGATGCTGATGCGTTGGGGTGACTGGTTCTGAGTCATCCCGTTGTTTGCGAACCGCGATGTCGCGACGTCGGACGCCGTGACAATCGCTTCGATGCCGTCGACCTTCTTACGCTTTCCATGTTGGAGCGCGGTGTTGATCAGCGATTTAGCTTTTTCTTCGGTAATCATCGCTGACCTCCTATCCGGCGTGTGCCATGCCAACTTGTACGTTTCAGAAGCGTGACGGTGACGCACCGTGACCAGTCCACATCGTTTGCATGGGCTGACCTTTGCCGCAGTTTGGTACGCCCCAGTCAACGTACTGCTGCGGACCGCAGATTGCATCACAAGAGTTCCAGAATACAGGTGTTATTCCGCCGTAGCTGCAGTTTTTGAGCAGCCGACCGCGCTTACCGTTCTTGATCTCCCATCCTGCTTCTGTGGAAAATTGGAAGTTGTACCGCAACTGGTCGATCGACCAAGACTTGTTCGTGGCCATCAGAATCCCATCTTCCGTGTCGCCGATTAAATCGTCGAGTGAGCCGGCATTTCCGGGCATCAACGAAATGTTCGTCATACGGATAATCGGAGCGACGTTCCACGATTCAGCGCGCATCATGCCGCCTGAACGATTCAGTCCGATGAGCTGCGCTGTATCGCGTGAGCTCAGGTAGCCGCAGAATTTCCCGTCTTTGACGAGGAAGACGCGTTGTGCACGCACCCCTTCATCGTCGAAGCCAAATGATCCTAAGGCGCCAGGGGCCGTGGCGTCGGCAACCAGGTTGACGATGCTCGAGCCGTACTGCAAGCTGTGCAGTTTATCCGGAGTGAGGAACGAAGCGCCGGCGAAATTGATTTCCTGACCAAGCGCCCGATCCAGTTCGCTGGGATGACCCATGCTCTCATGGATCTGCAGGCCAAGCTGAGAACCTTCCAGTATCAGCGACGTCGTTGCTTGCGGGCAAGGCGGCGCAGTGAGCAAGGCAACAGCTTCTTCGCCGATGCGCTGCGCGTGGGCCAGCAAATCCCACTGTGCAACTAACTCCCAGCCGGCAAGCGCATGCTGTCCGCCGAAGGAAGAAGGGTAGGAACGCTTCTGCCGATCATGCGCGTCCGTAGCATGAGCCTCGATGCCGCAGCTTGAGCGGATTGAGGTCTGGTGGACATTTGTGCCAAATGTGGAGACAAACAGTTTCTTCTCACGGATAAAGCTCATACTCCCTTGCGCCATCGTGGTGCCCTTTACGGCTCGGATGATGCGGGCGGCTTCCAGCAAGACAGCAAGCTTCGTTTCCAGGTTGATAGTAAATGGGTCCATCGCGTAAGGCGAAACCCATTGTGCATTGTAGGCAGGTTCCGGCGCCAATTGCACCGGGCGGGCAAGCACGGTTGCGCTGGCTTTGGCTGTAGCCACAGCTCGCCGCGTCGCTTCAGTGATGGCTTTCTTTGTTGTGTATTGAGTAGAAGCGAAGCCCCAACCGCCATTGAAGAGGACTCGAATTCCCACTCCCTCGCTCGAGCCCAGGTCCAGTCGCGACACCGTTTGATTTTTGGTGCCAAGATATTGGAACTCTTGCTCGATGACCCTGACGTCGGCGTAACTGGCTCCCAGTCCCACCGCCACATCCAGAGCGTGTTGAGCTATCTCTTGCATTGTTTTTTCCTTGGCCTGAATTTGGATGTTTAGCTTACACGCTTGATTTCGTGCGAGCCAAGTCATGTCAAGTAGGCCGAAAATGTCCAAAAGCGCCGGAAGTGGCGCGAGGGTGTCCTCGCGCCACACCGGGTTGTCGCTTTAGAATAGGATGGCGCCTGGGTATTGCCAGGCCGTCCTCAGATGACCGTCGGGGAAGAAGATGATCGACCGCACTTCCAACGCGGTCGGGTCGACCGTGATGCAGTTGGAAACGCAGATGTTCTGTCCGGCCACGTCGTAGACGCGCGCGCCGTGAGCCATCGACTCGAGAAGGGTGCCCTTTGCGTGGACCCAGTCGCGAATCGCAGCGAACTCCTCGGTGGACAGCGCATGCTGCGTGGTCCAGTCGAAGATCGGAATGCTCTCAGTTGCGTCCGGCTTGGTGACCGGCGTTGCCGTCAACTGCTCGACCTTGTTGTCGCGGGCGAACTTGAGCATCGCTTCCAGCTCTTGCGGGCTGTCGATGTAGGTCTTGGCCATGATCGTGGTGAGCCGCACGGAGAATCCGAATTTGTGCAGCTTGGCGATCAGCGCCGGCAGGTCGATGTAGTCCTTGTTGGGGGTGTACTGCAGCTTGTTCTTCGCCGGGTCGTAGTGCACGACCGAGATGGCGACGGTGGTAAGTCCCAACTTGTACCACTGCTCAAGGTGGCTGTCCGTGACGCGTTTGCCTTCCGCGATGAGCAGACCGTTGGTCTGCATCTCGATGACGGGAAACTTGTACGGGTCCATCTCCGTGAGGAACTTCGTGATCTGATCCGGGAAGATGGTGGGCTCCCCTTTGGACGTGATCATCGCGGTGATGCAGCCGCTGTCCTTTGCGTATTGACACGCCTTGTTGAAATTGCGCCAATTGACGTCGGGCTCTTTTGTCCCGATGCCGTTTGCCGGCGTCATTCCAGCAATGCAGAAATTGCAGCGCGCGTTGC
>JADYXS010000530.1 GCA_021772155.1 Candidatus Obscuribacter sp. | reverse complement strand
CTTGTCCGCCTGCGCTGACATCAAGGAGCATGCTGATTTGCTCCCAGCAATAAGGACAATCGAAAAAGTACTCTTCTAACATTCCACGCTCTACGAGCGAATCCAGTTCAGTTTGTGCAAGCAGCTGTTTGCGATTGCAATTGTACTTCCCCGGAAGTCTTAGGCATATAGAAGGACGCAACAACACCGATTAAGTACACAGCTGACACTGTTGCCGCGGCCATTGAATACGAACCGGCGAACAGTCCGATCAATTGACCGCTGCAGAGCGCCGCTAGCCCGGCGAATATTCTGCCAAGATTGTAACTAAAACCAAAGCCGGTGCCGCGTAGCCTGGTCTCAAATAGCTCCGGAATGTAGGCGAAGAGAACGACGAATGGAATGATCGTGAAGTAGCCTGTGACGAACGCCCAGATGAGCAAGGCCGGACCGAACGACTTGACTGTGCAAAACATGCCAACGCAGCAAAGGAATGACCCAAGAGAACCAAGACGGAAGCACATTGACCGTCCGAACTTGGATAGCAAATAGCCGCCCATCACACCGGCCGTAATGAGCCCGACGTTCATCACTATCGTGACAGTGCTGCGTTCTTGAACAGCGGCAGACCCGCACATTTGATTGATCCAGGAAGGAATCCAGGAAAGCACAGCCCAGTAGCCCATGATCGCGGAGCTCGCCATCGCAGTGATGATCAGCGTTTTCGGTCTATTCTCAGCAGAAAATAGGTCTGGAAATGTTGGTCGCACAAGCCGCTTCTCCATCTCCGAACGGGCCTCGGCTGATTTCGCGCGAGCGCGTTTTTTCAATTCTGCAACGAACTCGTACTCTTCCGAATCCTTCAAAGTCACGCGCAGGTAGAGTGTCATCAAAGCAGGCATGACACCAATCATGAACAATATGCGCCAGCCTTCTTGCCCAAATGCAAGGTTCAACAAGGAGGTAGCCAAATATCCGACACCAAATGCTGAAACCATCACACCCACGGCGTTCAAACGGCTTCTGCCCTTCCAACATTCAGATAGCAGCACGCCGCCAATTCCCACTTCGCCGCCGATGCCGCAGCCTACAAGGAATCGGTAAAACGCCAGCTCTCCCCAGTTATGGGCAGTAGCGCACAGTCCGGTGAACAAGGCGTACATCAATATAGTTATCGTCAAAGTGCGTGCGCGGCCGATGTGGTCAGCCATCATCCCGAACACTACAGCCCCAACTGCCCAGCCAAGCATGAACACGGCCAGGATGATCGAGCCATAAAGACCGACTGTACTGTGATTTTGTGTGTTTAGCAGCTCAGAAAGAGCTGGGAACAGCACCATTACATAGATGGTTGCATCCATACCATCAAAGAAGGCACCCAACCACGTAGCAGCGAGCACATGCCATCGAGATACCGGCTTTTGCACGGCGACAGAAGCGCCTCTGGCGATAGCAATATTCTGCATTCCTAACCTCTGTTCTTGAACTTAATGACACGGGCGAAGCATTCAGCCAGTTAGCCAAGCTGAAAACCATGATTGCTCGGGAGCTATTGGATGTTAGGCGAGCAATAGGTTGCCAAGCAATACGGTTTTCTGGATTCAGTCGTGTAATCACCATGGTTTGGTGAAGTCTTGCGACAGCCACTATGGATCAAATAGACGTGCACCGCCCCTAATACAGTGCACAAGCTGTTTTTGTGTGAACAAAGTTTATCAACCCGCTGATCCCCGAATTCAGCTGACAGCAGGGCTCTCCGGTCTTCGATCTGCCACAGGCGCCGGTGGGGGCATTAAGTCCGCGGAACCATCCCAATGGCTGAGCGTCTACTTCTTTGGTAACCGGAGGGGGGGTAATGTTTAACACCAACCTACTAAATCTATTCAAACAACCAAATATCCAGAAATCGCACCAGCAGCAGACTTGTCCCGAATGCGCCAAAAAGAACGCAGCGGAAAGACAAACGCCGGTAAAGACAATTGCTGGTACTTGGAACGCGCTCCCACCAAAAGAATCGGATGATTTCGAGTCTCTGGAATACCTGTTAATGGCACCGGGTCAACGCTCAATTGTGAATGCAAAAGTTGACCCGTGGAGCGATTGGGACTCCAAGTAGAAATTTCGTATAGCCTTGAAGCGACTCAGAACCGGGGCCAGTTGGAGATTCAACTGGTCCCTTCTATCGCCGCCAGATCCAGCGAACAGATGATTCCGAGAAGGCTATCGTTTCACCGTTTCACGCGAGTAAATGTCGGCTTGATCCGCGGATGTTATCCGGCTCACCAGTGTTTTGTTGCAGCTGTCCAATATAACCGGGAAAACAGACAGGGGATATTCCTCCAAACCTTGCTGAAGCGCATCCATCAACTCAGCATGCTTGTCGGTGCTCGTAGGTCCAAACAATCCTGTTTTGACTGCGAGAATGTATTGCTTACAGTCAGCCAAATATTTGACTTCTTTCTGCACAAGATATGCCGATTTAACCTGTGGCAAACCGGCTAACCAATCCACAAGTCCTTGGACTGTTATCTCGTCCAACTCGTGCGGATTGAAAAAATCGCCATCTCTGAGTTCGCTTCGTTCTTCGCGACCCAAAAATACTTCATCATTATATTGAGCAATACGCTTGCGGAATTCCTCGACCTTATCCGTCTCACCACGCCGCATGTGGTAGTCCTTCGCGACCAGACAACCAGTCTCAACGTATCGAGATGACAATGTCATCGCATGTTCGATGTGCTGCAATGCATCTTCTTTTTCTTCTCGCAGTAGGACATTTCCTAGTAGCCAGACGGCATCCGCATCGTGCGGATGCTCTTGGACAGCACGCTGATACACTGGCAGTGCGCTTTCCACGCCATAAAACGTTTCTGTCAGCACCGCTATACTCAACAAATCGTCTTTGCTGAGAGGTTCCTCCTTAGCTTGCAATTTTTCAAGCTCGATGCGATCTTCACTGGAAGCCTCGTGCTGTTCCAGCCAGCCGTCTCTCAGATCAGTCGCCCATTTAGTACTAAAATCCTGTGCCAAAAGTTGTGCCTTCGCTCCAAGCAGTTGATCGGCGGCATTCTGTTTGATCTGAAGCATATCTGAAAGCGAGATCTTAATGCGTTTGATCTCATCAGGATTTTTCGATGGATAGCCAATGTCCGCAAGTCTATCGACTAATGAGGGGTGGCTGTCCTGTATATCGGTGCTGAAATTCAGTCGTTCTTGATACCACTTCTGCGCTTGCTCCTCGGGCATTTCAATGTGCTGTATCGCTTTGGCTAATTGAACGTAAACGTCGTCGGGCGGTTCCTTTGTCGTGTGTACCGAGTCGGAAATTTTCTTCCAGAAAACTGATCCAAGATATCGCCCTTGCAATTCAAGCAAGATTAGACTGGCGGCGTTGGCTTCAGGATTACTCAAATCAGTCGCCATACGATCCGCTTCATATTCTTGCTGGCGTTTCAATACCATCGAAAACGCTGCAAAGTAGGGCATGTACCAGACAAAGAATGGAAAGAAAACGAAGTACATGTATGGTGCGCCTTCCCTCAATTCACCAAGCAATGTACTCCAGGTTTTTTGTAGTCCATATATCCAGGCACCAAACTTACCGTGGCTACCGGAAATATGCCCCATCTCGTGTGCGAGCGTAGCAATGGCTTGGTCCACAGTGTTGCCGTAAAGCAAAGGCAATCCAATTACCAGATAATTCTTGTGCCAACCGAAAAGGCCTAACCGAGGCTGCTGCACAACACAAGCATTGAGATTCTCATCAATCAAGACTTCATCGATTCGGACCTTTTGTTTTTGCTGAAGATTTTTCAACTCCGCAAAGAGCACAGGCGCTTCTTCTTCGCGCAAGACAACGCCTTCAGGATCAGGAAGTTTCACCCACAACGCTTTGACCACGACGAAACCGAGGAAGAGAAAGGTAACGAGAAGGCCCAGCGTCAATTTGTTGATTCTGATTTGCCCCGAGTATATCTCGTAGCCAACGAACCAGGCACCGACGATGAATAAGATCAAGAACAAACTGATGAATGCATAACCAAGCACGGCGAGAAGTGCAATGCGTGTCTTGTATGCCCCTGGACTTGCCGCGTACACCTTCTCTGCATCGAGAACGAGCTCTTCGAATCTCTCGTCCGACATGTTGTGCCTGGTGGCAGCGGATTCCATCTTCTCAACCCAACCGCGTACGCCCGTCATATAAATCTTCCTCTGGTGAGTCCAATAAAGCTTTTTACCCAGTCAGGCGACCCCAAAACCGGCGATCCGGTCACATCCGTCTCTTTTAACCGTCTAGTATTCTGGTATCGGCAGCTAAATATCGGTAATGCCGTGGCTGCAAGGGTATAGACCCAGGGAATGCCCCCAGGCAACGGACTCCCTTTAACGACTAATGGCAGGACAGGCTTCACGATGCGAAATAGACTAATCTGGGTGGCACTACTTTGTTGTTTGTCTGCATCGCTTTTACCGTGCGGCCTTCTTCGGCCGGTTCGCTCTGCAGAAAAGAGAGGCGCAATGGATGATCAGTTGCCCCCCTGCCTCCAAAGGCTTAAAGGTGCAACCAGCTTCGAAGATGGCATTCCCGGCGAATCCGGCCCCAGCCTGAATCAGACAGCCTACGCAAAAGCCAGCGGAATGATTTCCGGACTTGAGACCGCACACCTGGAATACCTCCGCGATCACGGCACTCCAGCCGGGCGCTTATATGGAGCCGTATTGTTGAAAGCAAGTAGCCGGGTCGGCAATGATCAGTCCTTCGGCAAGCTTCTGCTAGATGATTCCAAAGTCTTGTATCACAGCGGCTGCAAGGGTATGGAGTTCTCAGTCAGCGAAATAGCACGAGCATTTATTGACACTGGACACTTTATGAACTTCAGGTTTTCCCTGTTCTGCAAACTGACAGCACCGGCAGGCTCGTCGACAGTTACTCCTCGTGAGCTCGACGAGGCAGTGGCACAACTGATGTCCTCTCACGCAGTCGAAAAATTTCAAAAGGGTGACTCAAACCAACCGGCAGTTCCCTGGTTAGCGTTTCAAAGACTTCTCCAGAATGGTGAAAAAAGTCGATCCTCAATTACCAAGCTGATTGAATCCCATCAGCCTGCAGCTCGTATATACGGCGGCATATTGCTTCTAGAACTGGACAAGGTTGCAGGCACAAAGATGCTAACATCTTGGATTAAAGACGACACGCCCGTTACTCTTTCTGGGGGTTGCGTTCGCGAAGAGTCTACGATCGGAAAGCTTTCGGAGCGACTGCTTCATGGACAACCGATAGTGATGATGAAGAATCCAAATTGACGTGATTGAACTAATTCTTCTTCGGTTCAAGGACTGAAGTGTGGTCATGCAAGATCTGCCAGCCAATCTTGGGATCACGGCTGAGAATCAATGTTGCAATCCCATGCAATTCGGGCTTATTGGCGCGCTCCAAATGCCATTTCAACAGACAAAACGCGTTGTGTTCGCCCAGTTGTGTGACATTTACATCGCTGAAACCAAGCTTGCCCATCGCAGATTGATCAGAACCATACTTGATCTCATATCTCTGAAGCAGATTGGTATACCCACGCACTTCCCCTTCGGCAGAAACATAGGTTACCGCCGATGAGGGCATATATGCACCCATGAAACCCTCCAGGTCGCCTCTGTTCCAATCCGCCGCCTGCTTTTCTACAAGGGCCGTTATCTCGGTGATTGCGTCAGCGGGTTTCGTCGGTGAAGACATTTTTTTTTCACCTCTTGTATCGGAGTCCGTTGCCACGCTGTCGTTGCTCATAGCCGCTAATGGTATCGCTGATAACAGCAGCACGCATGCAAGAATTCGTTTCAAGATGTCAATCCATCGTTTCGGGAACGTCGATTATAGCTACAATAACGTCGTTAGACACATAGCCAATGGCTCCTACTAAAAATGAACCGATATACTCCTTGTCCCTGCGACAGTAAGCAGCTCTATCACAAATGTTGTAAGCCATTCCACGATGGCGAACTGCCGGAAGACGCGAAGGTGCTGATGCGTTCCAGATATTGCGCGTACGCACTTGGTCTGGTCGACTACATCATGGATACAACACACCCGGAAAATGATGCATATTCATCAGACCGAGAACAATGGAAAAAAGAGCTGATGATATTTTCCAAGCTCACCCAGTTCTGTGGATTGACAATACTGGAGTGCATCCCTGGGGAAGAAAGTGCCACAGTCACATTTACGGCTTTTCTCAAGCAAGGGGTTGAGGACGGAACGTTGACGGAAAAAAGCACCTTTGTGAAGGAGCAAGGACGCTGGCTTTATAGAGACGGTGTCCTGGCCGAATGACCAGACATCAACGGTCACTCAAGAAACTGACACCTTCGTTTCTATAGATTGGTGAACAGCAAGGTGACATTTGAATTACAGCCGATGCTGAAATTGAGTCCATGTCAATCAAATGTCAGGTTGGGCAATTAGGCTCTCAACACAAACAGAGGCGATGGCGCTTCTTCTGAAATCTTCCATGTTAGTGAAAGTTCGGAGGTGTTGAGTTATGAGTCCATATGAGCAGGAACAATTTGCATTCACCGGTGACAGTTACGAAGAATCGGCTAGTGGTGCCTCGTCGGCATTCTTGAAAGAAGTATACGAACTTCAACTAGATATGCTTCGAGCAACACGCCCAGACTTCCCAGCAGGTTCAGCAGCAGATATCCTTGCGCGAAGGTTAGCTGAGCTAGATACGCCCCGTGCTCCGAGCAGCAATTCACACGGTGCTTCGTCAGGAGAGCCAGGGGTTGGAGTAATTCCTGTGATTCGTACAGCGCACCCAGCCTCTCGTTGGCCCGCAGCAGGTTCAGCATCAGATATCCTGGCAGGAGAGTTGTCCCTGCCAATTGCGACCCCTGCTCGAGACGGCAACTCACATGCTCCAAAGCAGTCGCTGAATGATTCAAGCAAATAGTGTTATTGCCTCAGGATTATTCGTTGAGGAATTGACAGCTCGCGCTCTAAAGTCTCAACGGCCTTAAAAGTCACCACTTAGCTCACCGCCTGTAAATTCGGCGGCGAGCTAAGTGTTTTTCAACAGATCTATTTAAGGCCATGTGCGCGATTGCGCCGAGTATATGGAACGATGTGCTCCAGATGGCCCTTTGCGGTGCCTGCCAATGACACCTTAATGTCAACTCCGCCGCTTACTGTGATGACTCATACCCTTGCGGTTGTTTCTAGGAGTAAGAAAAATGGGACTTGGTGATTGGCTAGGTGAACATCAGGCGAAGGGCTGGCTCAATGACACGTCGACAGGTGAACTGTCAGATGTCTTTCAAAAGGAATGTTGGACAGATTCCATTTCAGCGCCAGCGAAAAATTCCATTCCGGTCGAACTAGATGCTGACAACCTCGAATACATCGCCTTCACAGATGAGCAACAACCGAGATTGTGTGATCTTCCGAACATCTCGCTGACAGCCGCTCAAATCAAGGAATTCTCCCCTGAACTGGCGGACATATTTCGAGAAAAGAAGATCGACAGTATCAGCCTGATCGCACAGCCGGACGGTAGTAAGAAACTCATACTGGTAGCACAAGATCCATTCGAATTTCCAATCAATAGAGATGGTTGCAAGTCAATCGCTTTTGACAAGACCGTTTTGGCGCACATACAGGAGAAAAAAGACGGCTCAACTACCTTGAGTCTCAAAGGCGTCAAGGCAGTAATCGACACCGACATCACGGTGTTAGGGACCAAGACACCGAACATCGACACTATTGCATTAAAGCCACAGTCCTGTGACATCGAAGTTTCCGCTAGTTACTATGGTATTCCAGTTCCCAAAAGAACTATTACAGTGGATGGCAACTTCCCAGAAATGCACGCGCAATTCCTTCGGGACCTCGTACGATTGAGTACAGTCGAAAACAGCGTGGTGCCCGCGAAAATCCAAGACCTGGTCGAGCAGAAGGAACGAGAATCCTCGCCCATTCAAAACGCTCTGGCGGCAACGATCGCATTGTTCGGTGTCGAATTCGCCAGACGCTGGCTACGCTCCATTTTCCGCGAGATTGAATCCACTCCGGAAAGCGCCTCCGCTAAGACACCTGAAAAAGATCGCGCGTCCAAACTGCCTTCGGAGGATCGACGAGACGAATTACGGGAGGAGCGAATTGCCCTCGAGAACGAGCGTGCTGACCTCCGCAAGCAAATCAATGAAAACTCCGGGTCCACCCGAGACTTCAAACTAACAGTGGCCCTGATGAGCGATTTACAGGCTAATTCTCGCAAGCTAGAGTGCAACCGCCATGAGATGATCTACTCTCTGCGCAAGATCATCCAACCGCTTGCAGCCGAGTTGCAGGCGCACTTGCCCGCAATTGAAAGAGAGATAGGAAAGGCATATTACACTCTCGTCAAGCAAACGACCGACCATGTGGCACAAGAAGGTTTATTACGGGATCAGCAGCGCGAAGCTACTGAACAAGGCGACCAAGTTACCGCCCAACGGTTGGAGCGAGAATTAACAGAACTGGCCAAGCGACAACAGGACATGGCCGCAACGCACGTAAAAGACAAGAACGAACTACTTGAATTGCGAACTGCGGCAAAGAGAACTCTAGAGCCATGGCGCAGTGATTATCAGGTCGACTCGTTCGATGTAATGGAAGCACTAGAGAACCACAGCAAGGACAGTACCAAGCCGAGACTCCTTAACAATGAAATTGTCGTTAGTGACAAACCGGTAAATCGTCAACGTATAACAGAGCTAATCAGGGATGCCCGTCGTCTCGACATTGCGCTGCACGATCAACACGAACTGATGCCCCGCACGTATGATAAGTCAACGCCATATATTTTGAGAACGAAACATGACGTACCGGTTGAAATCAATGGATCGGTCCCGCAGAAATTGGCAATGAAAATCCTTGAACACGTCGGGGACTCCCTAATCTTTCCTGCGCACCTTGAGTTAGTGTGTGATCGAACTCTCTGGTATAAGGGAGTAGCACGAGAAAATGGCACCGACACCATCAAGATAAATCTTGCCTCAGGAGAGTCGAGCCTACTCACTTACGATCATGAAAGCGGACATTTGTTCAGCCACGCAGTCATCAAATCCGACCCCAAGCTAAGCGAAAAAATAAATACCGTCTACCAAAACGACCTCAAGAATAGCGATTTGACCAACGGAAAGATAACGGATCTACTGCGCCAAAACACTTTCGTTGATCCACGAAGCAGCGCCGGCAGCAACCAGGGCAGGGGCTTGTCCGCTGGTGAATTGAGAACTGCGTATGGCTATTGCCGAGAGGAAATAACCGCAGAATGCTTCAAGCTCTTCATACAAGAAAAACAACATGAGAAGCACGGAAAGAAACTTACGTTTGCGGAATTGATCGCTCACCATATTGATGACACAGATCGAGCCAGGGCGTTGAGAAACTTCAAGGGCACCTACGAAGCGCTTCGAGAAGGAGCATTCGAAGCGGCTTATGCGCGTGAAACGGCAAATCCAGCCACCCCGACGAAAACTACTACCGATGTTCAGCGCACCACCCACGGTGTGGCGCGCGAAATCGAAGGCAGACCATCCGTGTCCGTCGGGGAGCTCGATAAGTCTAGAAGTTCAGAGTTCTCGGAGCCAGGGCAGCGATTTGTTGAACGCAGGGCCAGCCAGTTGGACAATCAACGCGCAGATCTTGGGGGTCAGAGAACACAGCTACAGCAAGAACGTATTGAACTGCGCTCAAGAGTCAAAGGAACAAGCCAACCAATTGCACAAGCTATATTGAAGAACGTCGAAGCGCAGATTGACGCTTTGGATCGAGAAATTGTCAGTAATCTAAAACAACGCCTGGAGATCGAATCTCAATCCAGAAAATCAATCGAGATGGACATTGCAAAACAGCCGGAGTCAGCCCACTTAAAACAAAAACTTGCGGCAGCGCAAACTCGCGAACGGGCATTGACGGTGGCGTTCTATCTCGAACGCGGACTGATGCCGCCTACGTTGGCAACCAGAAATAAAGGAGACGCGATTAACTGGCCATATAGTATCAGGAATACTGACAAAAACGGGCGCAGCGGGATGGGCACGGTGCCGCTCATCGTAGAAGGATTGCCCATGAGTGACACACCATCGACGGCCGCCGTCGCTGAGATACTTAATCAAATGCGGCTCAACAGGAATCTGCCATCGCAGTTAAGAATATCTCAAGCCGCCAACACCAATTATGAAGGTGGCTCGCATAGAAGCACCACTCAAGAAGTGACTATCGAAATCTCTCAACGCCTGCAGCTTGAAAGAGGAAAAATGGTTGACGCTGGCGGAACCGCCGCTGCGCACAACTACAATCATGAAATTGGGCACAATCTGCAGATGATTTACTTCGACGGTCAACCACCCAACGTTCGAAAGCAAGTGATGGATCTTTACATCAAAACGCTTGCTGCATCTCCGTTAGGCTCGACACTGAAGAACTATCCAGAATTTCAAGAAGTGCTGGCCAGCGGACAGTACACGAGAGCGCCCCTGCTGTATCACAGCTGTTTCCCGGAATTGTTCGCTGAGATGCACGCGTTGCACCGACTGAGATCTCAAATCAATGGTCCGTGTACTTATCAGGAACTTCTCCAGTTGCGTACGGCGAAGTTTCAGCCCGAGCGTTCCGCGGTCATGAAGGACTTCGAGCCGCTATATGAAGCCTTAGTTGAAAATGTATTCAAGCCGTTCGATGTTGCAGGAGAAACCGAGCGCTTGAGCCGGGCAACAAGTGCGGCTCGCACTGGCGGCACTTCGGAAGAATCGCGAAACCCAGCTGACAAATTAGCATCAAATCAGTCGGGTCCGCCTGTAGACGAAATGGAGCGGGCGTTAGATGTAGTCGAGCCACTGTCCAAGGCCCTTAAAGTCAAAGAGATGGTTGAATACATTGAAACACTTAAAAATAGTACTACCATTCGTGCACTTCTCGACGTGTACCTCTCGGAGATCGATCCACGGAACATTCACCTCGAGACACTGGCGAAGAGCAAATCTATTGCGGGCATAGTAGCGCTGGATAAGGTATTGTCCACCAATGTCGACCGATTGCGTCCGACGCTTGAAGAGCGAATCAAAGATGGATCAATCACGCAAGCCATACTTGCAGGTGACGTCGCGCCGACCATTCTGCGACACTCAACAGCAAGCGGCACCGAGCTGCTTAAGCAGCTCGTGAATGGCCTCAATGGCGATTCACTTAGTACAGCGACAAAATTGTACAAAATCATTGCCCTCGACAACGGTATTGGCGGCGACAAACCGTTCGAGCAGTTGCAGGAGGCAGCACTCAAGGAAATTTCCAACCTGCCGCCAGCTCAAGCCAAACAAGAGCTGTTCAAGATGGCCAGGCTCGGAAACGAGCGGGCAGCGCAAGCGCTGGAAAAGCTATGGCAAAACGATCCCGCATACGACTTAGAGCACAAGTCGAGAACATCCATTCCGGATGAAGCGATTCGCAAGTTTCACCAGGCAGTCAATCGCATAGGGCAAGAGCACGGACTCACAGACGCGGAAGTCGACCATTACAAGAAGGTCGCCGCAGATCTCAAGCTAGTGAAAAACGAACTTCTAAAATATCTGGAAAAGAGTGAAGCTGGCTCGGATGGCGCGGAACTGCGCACTGATGTAATTATGAACGAACCAATTAATATCGAGCTGGCTCGCAAAGTATTATTCGATCGACCCAAGCTACTGACTCAATATGAATTGATGGCCAGGGAATTTCCTGCCTTTAACCAGACTAAAGAAAAGATCGACAAGATTGCGGAGCGCTTAATGCCAGAAATTTCTCGAATGGCCGGTGCAGGTGGATTACCGCCGCTGACGTCACTTACACCAGGATCGAAAAATTCTTTCGGCAGTTATGGTGGACTGGGCGCAACATATTTCGACGAGCTATACGCCAAGCGAAGCGCCTTGACCTCCGCGGATTTTGTCAACACTATAGTCCACGAACTTGGGCACTATGAGCAGGATGTGGCCACCGTGCGGTATCTACTCGAGGAACATGGCGTCAAGAAGGGAACGCCCATCACCATAACTCAATTCAGAGCAATTTCCGCCAGGTACAAACAGCTCCACTATATCGACTTGCAGCCTTCGTTTCTGCGAAAAGTGATGGGCGTGTTGAACGGAGAGCCACTAAATGATGCGGAGCGGTTGCGCGCACAAAGACTGATTGTAAGTAGCGCTTTAAATGAAGTTGTCGAACCTCGCATCGAAGCTTTGCACAAACGCATGAACTTGGTTGCAGGATTCGCCGCAAGAGTGAACGATGCCAACGACATCGAATCGCTTAAGAGGGTATGGGAAACTCGGGGACTAACGAAAACGCGCGACACTCTGGCAAAACTGTGCGACAGTCACGAGCAAACAAAGGCCCTGAAAGCATTCGACAAATTGAAAGAGTTGAGTGAAGGCAACGTAGAGTTCAACTCGCCACAGTTCAAAGACGCTCGTGACCACTTTACCGAAACATGTACGAAGATAAGCCTTGATCTCCGTGACAGTGCCGACG
>JADYXS010000529.1 GCA_021772155.1 Candidatus Obscuribacter sp. | reverse complement strand
GGGGCAGCAACAGACTGTAGGGGAGGGGCTTGTCCCCTCCCGTTAGTTGTCGACGATGAAGCAGGCTGCGTAACGGCAACGGCTAGTTGCGCACCAAAAAACAAGCCTGCGGTCAACAGGCATATCAGCAACTTCACTTTGACAACTTTCACACGAAAATATTACAACAGGAGCCCTAACCAGTACCACGATCCTTTGTTCAGTTTTCCGCTTGTGGTGGCGATTGAAGCGCCACGTCCCGGCTGCTCTAAAGTGATACAAACGCGTGGTCCCAGTTTGGTTGCCTGTACAATGGACTCGGCTGAGGAACTTAGATGACCGACAATTTTTTCTCGAAAGCAAAAGCAGATGGACAGGTATTTGTAAAGACTGCCATTCTCGTAACGCAAATTGGCAAACTGAAATTGGCAATGCGCTCCAAACGACAGGAACGGGAACGCATGCTGCGAACAGTCGGCGTGGCAATTTTTGAGAATTATCGTGAAACGCGTCGTCTCGACTCGGACGTAATAACTGGGCTTGCCCTCACCGACCTTGAAACCATCAAACACCTAGACGAAGAAATTTCGGATCTCGAGATGCAAGCGGATCAAGTCAAGACACAATTTCGCGCAACGCAAGGCGCCAAGGGAAAGAAAGAAGACGTCCCGCCGACTGTTTAACGGAATTCCACTTCCTGCTCGAGTACATCTTTTGCGGTCGTGTAGGCCAGGTCTCGCGGATCGTGCCATTGCATTGTTTGTGCAAATGACTGTGCTTCCTGCATTTTTAGCAACGCTTGAGGCTGAACCAACAGCTCTGCATTTTTCTTGCGGTTTTTGTTTTTGATCTCCACAACGGCGTTGAGTACTGCGTTACACAACGACCGAACAATCGGAAATGCAATGAAGAAAATGGCATAACAAAGCAAGCCATCAACAATCCACTTATACGGCGCCATGAATGCAAAGCGACTCAAGTTCCCCGCGACGGCATACCAACCTGCAAGATTGGCACCGGCAAAGTAAAAGACAAAATCCAGTCTCTTCGTCGGTACCAGGCTAAACTTCCACTGCTTCTCTTCTGCAAATTGCGGAATAGTCCAGAACACATGCCCGGCAGCGGTGTTCAGCATAGAAGGAAAGACATAAACGATGTTACCGGTGTTGGTTACTTCCGGAATTCCGTCAAAGCGCACAAGCACCGGAAAGATATTGTTGTCGGTGCCGCAATCGGCGAAGTAGGGACCGACCTGCTCAGCAGTGATCACACCATTGTTCAAGCGAATGATATCAGCGACGTTCTTCCAGGCATGTTCAGCGAAATCACGATTGGGATTGCCGTCTCCAAAGAGAAAGCTAAAGCAGTTTGAAATGAACCCAGTTTCGCGAACGTCGACCTTCTGCCCATAGTAGGTGATCTCACCTTGCAAGTCGTTGCGCCACCACATGAAAAACATACTGAGGTTGATCACATCGAAGAAGTTGAAGTTAAGATCTGCCCCTTCGATGTCGACATCACCTAAATCACCGTCAGAGGCATCAGAGGCAAACATTGCAAAGGCAATCGCAATTGCAAAGATCACTAACAGCGTCAAAACAGAACCGATGAGCAGCAACCCGAAAGAGCAACGGACAATAAACGAAATTATGTCGCGACCAACACCGACAAGCTGCATGATGGCCTTTCTGATCCCTTTGGCTCGATAGACGGCATTAGGATCAGAGCCGAAAACGTAGGCTATCGTCCCGCTGTTCGAAACTTCAAGTACAGCCTCAGTATCTGATGCAACGTTGTTCAGTTCACGAATGACAGCATTGAGCGGCATGCCCGTAACTGCAGACACGTCAGCTGCCGTCACTCTAAGGCCGAGTGAGCGAATGGCGTCAAGAATACGTGGACGATTAGTGGACACTAGGGTGCTATGCTTGAGACGTTCGCCTATTCTAGGCTAAGCCCGTGCCTTCGGCAAAGCTAATTGCCGTAATTTCCCCAATTAACAACATATGAATGAAATTCCAGAAAACCAGATCGCCGCGGTAGAGATAGTTGAGCAGCCCGCTAAACCCAGCATGGCGGTGGGCGCATCCTATCTGCTTAAGAACTACTGGATGGAAGCAAAAGAGGTTTTCCTGCGGTCAAACGCATTCTTCAACTCCATGAGTCGGACCGGCGGCTATGTTGAGCCAATGATGTTCTTGGGAATCAGCGCCGGCATCTATGCGTTGATTCAAGCAGTGTGCCAGTTGAATCCTCTGCTTTTGATCACTCTTTTCGTCGGAAGTATGGTAAAAACTGCCATCGGCGCATTCATCGGTTATCACGTGCTGAAAACGATGGGCGGCAAAGGCTCGTTGGAAGCGACTTTCCGCGTCCTGGCATACAGCAAAGTCACCCTCTTAATTGCCTGGATCAGCATCGGAATCCTTCCCATTGGCGGCTTTGTGTCAATCTTTTACGGCGTTTACCTGAACGTTCTCGGCTGCTCGAAAGTGCACGAAATCACCAAAATCAAGGCAGCTATTGCTCTGATGTTTATGGCCGCTATTGGCTACGTCGTGGCGGCGATGTTCCATCTTTAGATGAGGTGCTTAAGCAGCGTTGCAAGGGCTTCACTTAGATTCTGACCGAAGGATATGATGCCGTCCTCATGACCGGCCATGATCATTATGCGGTGCTCGGCCAGCTGCGCTTCGCGCGCCAGTCTTTCCACCTCGGCTGCCATCGCCGGGGTACCGTATGCAACGCGTGCAGCCGTGGTAGGCACAAGATTCTGCAGACGCTGCCAGTTCAGGTCGTGATGGACATGGATGACAGCGTTCACATCGGGGAAGGCTTGATAGATCATCGCGTGTGTTAGCGATTCGGACGAAGCTTTGAGCGGTCCGTGGCACTCCAACCAATTTTGCTCAATGCTGTATTTGGTGACAATCGAGAAGTGCTCAAAACTAGCGGGACTGATGTGTCCTGTTTGCGAAGCGGATATGAAGAACTCATTAGCACCAGGACTGCGAGCACTGATGTTGCCGAACCCGATACCATCCGGGTAGACACCAATCAGATTCAGATTGAAAAGTCTCTGACGATACTCAATCAGCTCAGAAACAAGCTCTCCGACAGGAGCGCGTCCGTCTGTCCAGCGGCAATCAAACTTGATTATCCCTTCATCTCTCACTTTGAGAGAGTCTCAACTTTTCTGGAAACAGCTTAGACAGTCCATCTTCCGTTGCCTGAGTGATCCCGCGTTCGGTAATCAATGCTGTTATCAATTCATTTGGAGTAACATCGAACCCGAAATTCGCAGCCCGAGCGTCCTGCGGCGCTATTAGCACCTTCTTCAACTGCCCATCGCACAGACCACTTATGTACTTAACTTCTTCTGCGTCGCGCTCCTCAATTGGAATATCCTTGCCAGACGACAAATACCAATCAATGCTGGAGGAAGGAGCTGCAACATAGAAAGGGACAGAGTTAGCATGGGCAGCCAAAGCCTTTAGGTATGTTCCGATCTTGTTTGCCACATCGCCTCGTCGGGTCACTCTATCAGTGCCGACAATAACCATGTCCACGTGCCCATTCTGCATCAAGTGCCCGCCGGCGTTGTCGGTGATGAGCGTATAGGGCACACCGTGTTTGCCCAACTCCCAGGCCGTCAAAGACGCTCCCTGATTACGTGGACGAGTCTCATCGACCCAAACGTGCAGGTCAATGCCTTCATTAAAGGCACGGTAAATGGGCGCAGTTGCCGTTCCCCAATCAACGGCACAAAGCCAACCGGCATTGCAATGCGTGAGAATCTGGACTGGCTGCCCCGCCTTGCAATCGGCAATCTGCTGGACAAGTGATAAGCCAAAGTCTGCGATGCTCTTGCAACATTCAATATCTTGCTCTCGAATTAACTCAGCGTTTGTTTGCAGTGCACTAACTGTCTGGAAAGGATCAAGCCGCCCGGATAGAAACTGCTGCTGCGAACGCACCGCCCAGGCAAGGTTGACCGCTGTTGGGCGGGACGAAATTAGCTGTTCGGAAGCTGCCTGCATAGCTTTAGCAAAATCAGGACTATGCAGTGCCTGCACTCCAGCCAGATACATCCCATATGCCGCAGCAACTCCGATCAAGGGAGCACCGCGAACAGTCATGTCCTTAATTGCCTCCACCATTTCATCGCTGGTCTTGATTTCGACAATCTCAAATTTGTGCGGCAGTATGCGCTGGTCAATTACGCAGACAGTGGCGGGCTCATCTGATTTCAGCCAAATCGTTTGATAAGGGTGTCCATCTACTTTCATGTGCGCAGTTTACCTTGTCGGGAACAGGCATAGGTTGAAGGCGTCTAACGGTTGAGTCGTGCGAAAGGGGCAGCTATGCGCCGAATGATTCTCTGTTTACTAGTTGGCACTGTAACTATGTTGCCCGTGATTGCGGCGGCTCCGGATGATGCCATGCGCATCAGACGCAGTCCAAATGCCACTAGCTCTAATTACAGCCCTCGTCCCTACCCTAGCCCAGCTTATGGACAACCATCAGGGTCTGACTTTAGTGCGTTCCAAACGGCCCCTTCGTCACCATCGGCCGGGTTTACCCTGAACATTAATCAGGCTCCTGCCAGGCAGGCGCCGGTACGATCCATCTTGCCGAACTTGCAACGGGAAGCCGGTGTATTCATAAAACAGCTTGCGCCGCAGGACCTGAACTTGCTAAGCAGTCGGGACATCATTTTACTGATAGATAAATCCGGCTCTATGAGCGAAGAAGACTGTCCTGCCCCGCGTGAGGGATTCGGGTTTCTATCGCGTTTTACCGGACAGATGGATGCGGCCTCGCGCTGGGATTGGTGCGCAAATGAGCTAATAACTATGTCGCGCATGGCGGCCGGTGCGCTGCGGCAAGGAATGCGGGTCGTCATGTTTGCCACAGACGACAATGTATTTGATAGAGTGCGCTTAGAGCAGATTCCACAGATCTTTCGCGGGAACCGTCCTTCCGGCAGTACTAATGCCGCCGCAGCTTTAAAGAAACAGCTCAACTGGTACTTCGCGAACAAGGCTAGCCAGCAAGGTCGGAATCGCCCTGTGGTCATCGCTGTAATTACCGATGGATTGCCAAACAATGCTCGGGCGCTGAAAAAGGCGATTGTTGAAGCAACAGCTTCTATGCAGCGTCCAGACGAAATTGCCATAACTTTTCTTCAAGTCGGTCGAGACCGGTCCGGGGTTAATCTCGTCCATGAACTTGACGACGGTCTCATGCGCCAAGGGGCGACATTCGACATCGTCGACTGCAAAGATTTCGGTGACTTGCTCAACGTCGGTCTAGGACGCGCTCTTGTCGATGCAATCAGTGAGACAGGAAGAGTTGCCGGCCGATAAAACGATTGTAGGGGTAGCGCCATGCGCTGCCCGGGTGGCGGCACCCTTTACGCATCGTGATCAATGACACTGACACGCGACGTTAGTTGCTGCCAAGTTCAAACAACAGCGGATCAAGGTCGGTATCGTCCTCTGGATCCTTGATAGTTTTGGGCTCTTTGGCAGACAGCGCAGAAATCTGTTCTTTGACAACGCCTAATACTTTGGCCGAAGCTTTCTGATGTTCAGTCAGTTTGGCCCCGCGAGCAATTACCGCATAATTGCGAAGATCGTCTCTCATTTCGCGCAGCTTGATAATCAACGCGCTTCGCGCCGCGCGCTCGTCGTGTGAACGAACGGGAGCCAAGTACGAGTTCAACGAAGAAGTTGTGATACCTGTCGCGTCTTCAGCGACGGCATTCGGCATGGCGATACTCAGTGCGAAGCTGCACGCAGCAACCACAGTGGCGGACCATACCAGAAGCTCTCGAACTTGCATCTTATTACCTCAACCAAATAGCTAAGAGCGGTTAGTATACAATCTTCGGAATCCGGAGATTGAAATGAACCCACTAAGAGAAAGAATCATCAAAGATGGCAAGCATCTCGGCAATGGGGTTCTAAAGGTCGATTCATTCATGAATCATCAAATCGATCCGCAGCTGATGCGTTATATCGGTGAGGAGTTTGCGCGTCGACTGGCTCACACTAATCCGACACGAATCCTCACAGCCGAAACGTCCGGCATTGCTCCGGCGGTCGCCGCAGGACTAGTCATGAACGTGCCTGTGGTATTCGCACGCAAGCATCAGCCAATTACCATGGCGCCGGAACCCTATCGCGAAAAATCTTCTTCGCCGACCCATCAAAAGCAAGTCGAGCTCATCGTCTCCACAGAATACTTACAGGCATCAGATCGCATTTTGATCATTGATGATTTTCTAGCATCAGCCAGAACTCTTGTGGCGCTCGAGAAATTGATTATCCAAAGTGGTGCCACGCTGGTTGGTATTGGTGCCGTTATAGAAAAACAATTCCAAAACGGTCGTGAACTTCTCAAACATCTAACCGTGCCAATCGAATCGCTAGCAATCATCGAACGTATGGACGGCAACGAAATTACAGTCACCACATAGTAGTTCGCAAACCTGGCAATAGTTATCGCCTATTTGGCATCACCGCGAACCGGGACTTCAATTCTCACCGGTGCACTTTTGAAACTGGGAGTGCCGGAGCGTGGATCGACGCGACCTTTGATGAGGACGTTTGATTCGGGGTAGAACATAGCAACTACGCCGTCACGAATAGCGCCAATCACGATTTCTATGTTGTCCATACTGCCTGCTTCGCCGTGCACCGTCACTGATTGACCGTCAAACACACCGAGCTTGCGCGCATCTGCTGCGGAAATCAAAACACAATGACGGTGAGGCATTCCGCGGTAAATGTCAGCGTTCTCGTAGACAACGGTATTAAACTGTCCTTCTGAGCGTATGGTGATCAAGCGCAGTCCATCGAAGTCTACGACTGGAACTGGCGTCGATTGCATCGTCGCTTTGCCAGTGGCAGTAGGAAAATGCGGTGTGTGAAAAACTCGTCCGCCGATCGTGAATTCTTTGCGGGATTGCTCAATGGTCGCAATTTCTCCCCAACCAGGAAGCGCTTCAGCGATGAGTTTGCGCACTTCGTGATGGTTCCCTAAACGTAGCCAGTCCACAGGTTCTTGGCCCAGTACGCCGTTTGCCAGAGTGCAAATTATGTCGGACTCCGAGCGCATCTGTCCCTTGACGTTGACAGCGCCGCCGTCGGAAAGTCGCACATAGTTGAACATGGATTCCTGCGTCGTCGATTGCGGCTCTTCATCGCGAGCGAGAACAGGCAGTATCAGCGTTGTTTGTCCTCTTCCGTGAAAATGTCCAGGATTCAATTTCGTCGAGAGATAAACCGTTGTCTTAACGCGTTGCATAGCGTCAGCTGCCCAAACAGAGTCAGGATTTGAGCCCCAGAGGTTGCCGCCGAGAGCAAAAAGAACATCGAGTTTGCCCTGCTGCGCGGCTTCGATCGTAGAGTAGATATCGTAGCCGTCAGTTGACGGTAATGGTTTGCCGTACAGTGTTTCCAATGTGCGACGTATTCCGTCTTGCATAGCAGGAGCGAATCCCACCGAACCGATGCCCTGAACGTTGGAATGACCGCGAATCGGCAACAGACCTGTGCCTGGACGACCGACATTCGCCGTGGCAAGCGCGACATTACAAAGAGCAAGTATATTGTCCACTCCGGACTGATGATGAGTCAGCCCCATAGCCCAGGCGAAGATCACTGCTTTCCCGAGGGCGATCATGCCGGCCATTTCTTCGATGCTTGCTTTAGCAACTCCGCTGGCTGCCTCGATTAAGGACCACTCGGTCGCTTGAGCCGAGGCAAGCGCCTCCTCATGACCGATGGTGTGCTGCTTGAGAAAGTCATTGTCGACCCGGCTGCGCTCAATGAGCGCTTTGAGAACGCCAACTAGAAGTGCTACATCGCCACCAGCCAGCGGCTGGATATATAACGAAGCGATCTCGGAACCGAATATAAGCGAGTGCATTTGAGAGGGTACGTGGAATTTTTCAAGCCCGCTTTCTTTTATGGGATTTACGACGATGATGTGTCCACCACGCCGACGAAGGTTTGCCAGTTGAGTCATCAGGCGCGGGTGGTTAGAGGCTGGGTTCGCTCCGAGCAACACAAGCAGATCGCATTTCTCCAGATCCTCAAGCTCAATTGTGGCCGTGCCCGTACCGAAGGTCATTTTCAGACCGACGCCTGATGCCTGATGGCAGTAATAGGAGCAGTTCATGACGTTGTTCGTGCCATAAATGCGGGCAAACGATTGAAGGATAAAAGCAGACTCATTAGAGGAGCGACCAGAGGAATAGAACGCGGTTCTGTCGGGACTGGTCTCTTTGAACGCGCTAGTGGCGATATCTAGTGCGGTCTCCCAAGATACTGGCGTGAAATGCTCAGCTCCCGGTCTCAGCACCACCGGGTAAATCAGCCGGCCAGCGTCTTCGGCTTCCTTGGGCGTCAGAGCCAGCAGTGCGGACAAATCGTTGCGCTCGAAGAAGTCGATTGGAATTGCCCCTTTCATGTCGGCTACTTGCGCCTGAAGGCTTTTCTTGCAGACTTCCGGAAAGTTCTTACTCTCGTTAACCATGCCGCCTAACTGTCCACCCATGCCGACAGCACATGTCTTGCAGGCATTTGATGAGCGCATCTTTTGCCACAGTTTCCATGGACCAACTTCCAGCGCCTTACCAATAGTGTAAAAAACGGCTCGAAAACCGCCGCCGGGCCTAGTTCTCTTGACTGATTTCATTAAACCTGACCGCTCGGGATTCGCATCCTCAAGAATATCGGAACAGTTGTGCATTTGGTACGTTTTTGACTATCACGATATTTATATTACAGTCATCAATAAAATCCAGCCGCTCCCAGCCATTCCGGATGGTGCCAAGTACCATCGTGCTTGCTACTCAGTTTCGGCTCCATTAAGAGAATTGTTGGCTAGCAGCTCCGTGCTCGGTTGGTGACCCTACGCGTGAAGCTATGAATGCTAACGCGTACAGCCCCAGTGCCAAAAGGACCAACCCGCTTACACCAACATAATTCGAGGCATACTCGAGCAACGCACCTATAACGGAGCCCAACAAATTGAAAGCCAGCGCCAGAGCCGAATTTCGCGCGCAACTAAACAATGTACTGAAGAGCACACCGGCACAAAACATCGGCAACAGTGTTACAAAGGTGGCAGCCAGACTGCCTACATCTTTCCCCCACCAACTGATCGCCTGTTCGACGGACAGAAAATAGCTGGCAAGAAGCGTGACGCTGAGAGCGACATAAATCCAGGGAATATGGAAGGAAAGCCATGTCTTAAACTTCGCTGCAATGACATTTGCAACTATGATCATCAAAAGAACTCCGTTAATCACAATTGACGATGTGAGCCATGTGGATCCATAGACGAGGGACAGGCGACCTATCGACTGCAATTCCAACAGCAGGAACGCGGCTCCCATGAACAGAAATTGCATGTTCATACCACTCATTTCGCGGCGAAGCATCGGTGCGGCGCCCCCGAAAGCAAGGGAAAGGATCAACCCAACAACGATCAAGTATGGGAAGTCGACTTTGATTGGCGACACGTAGAGGAACGGCCAATCATCAGACAGAATGCGCTCCCCATCTACGATGGGAATATTCTGCGGCACAAAAGGAGACATATTCGCCCAGTTGATCGTTCGTCCAATTTCCTTCGATGCCGGTCCCGTCAGGTAAATCTCCCAAGGCAACTCCGGACTTTGTGAATCGCGCATCACGACCGGCTGGTAGCCGGCAGCGGCAGTCAACGTGGCGAACAACCTGCGCGTAATATAGTCGGTGGACTTACAAAACGAAAGTACTACCAACCCATTCGGTTTTAGATGAGCTAAGGCGTTGCGCAAACTTTCCACGGTATAAACGTAGTTGTCTAGCCTGACAGAAGCGCCTTGTCCGGAAACTGTTAGCGAATCTAACCCGGCGAACACGATCAAATCAAAACGAGCGCTAGAGCTATTTAGAAAATTTCGTGCATCATTGCAAACGACATTGACCTTCGGCGAAGAATAAGGCGCTTCCGGATGCGTTGTTCGACCAAGCTCCAGAATGTAAGGGTCAATATCGACTGCAGTAACGTTCTCGGCGCCATTGCGTAATGCTCCGGCCACGTCATTCCCTGCGCCCGATCCTAAGACCAGCACTGATTTAGGTTTGAGGAAGCGATACGGTAAATCGTATTGCCTGGCATGTTCATGCAGCCTGGCCAAAACAGCCGGAGGTAGATCAGTCCGTGACAAGGACTTTTGATCCAGCCCTATCGAGTGTAGGTAGAAATGCCCGTTGGCAGCAATCGTTATGCCCAATTTTTCCGGAACGGGCTTACTTTGATCCAACGCAGTCAGCATAAACGGATACGTGTCGAGACGTTGGTAGGGGGACCAGTAAGTAGTCACAACCGGACTGGGGTCAGGATTGACAATTGCAAAAGTGAGCGTCACAAGTGCAGGCACCACGCCGAACCACAGTTTGCGCCCAGGCACAAATACGGCTAAAAGACAGACGGCTGGTATCAGCATCATCCACGGTGACCAACCTAAGAAGGACACAATGGAAAGAGCGATACTGCCCAAGATGGCACCAAGCAAATTGATTCCATAAGCGCGCAACGGCTTGGTGGCGTTAAACAGTTCTCCGAGTCTAGTGCCGATGGCGAACATCACGGCAAACGGAGCCCCCAGAAGAACCAGTAACACGCCAATGAACTTCGGCAGGTACAGATAAAGCGGCGAGCCGTCGTACTTAGCCAGCTCCCATTGGTAGACGCCGATGGACGGGAAGGTCCAGTGCCAAAATCCTATGTAGACGCAAAATTGCAAAATCGCCACAAATCCGGCAAGCAACCACAACGACCATTTGAACGCTTTGTCGGAGTGCGACGTGTTGGCATAGCCGAGTCCCAAACCTACGAAACAAGTTACTAGCGGAAAAGTTTTGAAGACCGTGAAAGCCCGGAAATCAGCCGAAAGCCAGCGAATCACCAGTAACTCCAAATAGAGCGAGACTATACTTAGTACGAATAATTCAAGGTACAGATGCTTCTTTGACGTAGATTCCTTACTCAAAGCCGTCGTCATTTGTATCTCCAAGCAATCGTCAAGTGGTGCTGTAAGTCCCACTATCATGGAGCATACGTGGAATTTTCGAATTCATCAACTTGACAGGCGGCGACACTAACACTGTAGGAACCGCACAGTGCCTCGCTTCCCACAAAACGAAAGCTAAGACGCCAACTCGTTTGTTCCTTAATTCGCTATACTGGGCGGCATGAAGATTCTGCGTATTCTGCTTGTTCTAATCACTCCCCTGATTCTGATTTCGCCGATGCCTGCCCAATCCGGCGATTTCCCCGGCACCGGTGACCCTCACGGCTGGAGCGACGCCCTGCCGTATTACAATCTTGGCAACAAATATCTGAATCAGCAGCGCTACAGTGAAGCGGCGCAAAAATACCAGGAAGCCATCGATCGATATGCTTATGATGCGGACTTCTTCATAAACTTGGGCGTGTCACTGCGCAAGCTCGACGATTACGTCGGCGCCGAACATGCTTTCCTTAGCGCGACCAAGCTCAACGACAAGGACTTTGCCGCCTGGATGAATTTGGGCAACGCTTATCTCAAGCAGAATCGCCTAAAAGATACACTGGCCGCTTTTGAGCGGTCGCTAAAATGCAATCCGCCTGCCGAGGACAAAAAGGTTTTGACGCAAAACCTGGTTGATATCCACAAGATTCTACGTGCTACCGGGCAAGAGCCACTGCCTGAAACAGCGAAAGCCAAAGCCGCTTCGGCGAAGAAGGGCAAAAAAGTCGCAGGAAAGCCAGCAAAGGCGGCGCCCCAGGCGGCATCCCTAAAACCAGCGAACATGCCTCTGAGTCCGCCGACTTCCACCAAGAATTTGGGCAAAGAATGGGGATACGAGTAGGTCCATTACGACCGTAGGGTTGCAAGTGTAGCTGCGGTTCGAGAGCCGCCCGCGCGCAGGCGCGTCCCACAACTGCCATCACCAGTGGTGGCAGTATGCGGGAGGGGACAAGCCCCTCCCCTCCGATGATCGCGCATTTTGCAAGGTGCAGTAAACAGGCCAACACCCTTCACTCACACTCAATTTGCCCGACATGCTGGAGAACAATCACATCGCCGGCGCGCAACTTCCGCCCCCGACGGTTTTCCGGCTCGCCATTTACGATCGGCGTCATTTCTGCCAGATAATCTTTGACTTCTCCGCCTGTGGGGACTTCGCCAGTGAGCTTCAACAGCTGACCGAGCGTAATGAATTCGCCACGTATTGAAATCTTTTGCACGTTGAACAGTTTACTACAGACTTTCCGCGAGGGCGCCCGCGCTGCGCCCATTCATCTTCGTTACGTCTTTGTCCCTAATTGGTGCCCCCCGTTTCGCCGGGAGCGCGCTAGGAGAGCGACACTGAGCGCTTCCTTCAGTAAAGACGTGGCGATCAATGCTATGTTGCAGTTCCCGGACAATTTTTATCTTTCGCCAATGTTCGTGTTAAATTGTGGCGGGAACCCGGAGTTGCAAGTAACCATGGCTCTACTGCTGAGTTGCCAATCTGTCAGCAAATCTTATAGCTCGCGACCTCTGTTTCGCGACATTAGTCTATCTTTGGATGATGATGAACGCTTGGGGCTAATCGGTCCCAATGGCTCTGGAAAGTCCACCCTGTTAAAACTATTTGCAGGCATCACATCCCCGGATGGTGGAACGATAACCAATCGTAAGGGCTTGCGAATCGCCTATGTCGCCCAAGACGAGAAATTTCCGCCGGAAGAAACTGTTGAAGAGGTTCTGCTAAAAGCGCTTCCAGACGATACCGACGAACATTACCGCGAAGCCAAAGTGGCGATCATAATGACCCAGATGGACTTTGAGTCTGGCGACAAAAAGGCCGGCGAGTTATCTGGCGGTTGGCGAAAAAGGCTGGCAATTGCCTGCCAGTTAATAAAAGATCCCGATTTGTTGCTTCTGGATGAGCCTACGAACCACCTCGATCTCGAAGGGGTGCTCTGGCTAGAGAATCTGTTAAATGAAGCACGCTTTTCTTTTGTGCTCGTAACGCACGATCGAACTTTTCTCGAAAACGTTTGCACTCGAGTCGTGGAATTGAACGCGGCCTACGCCGATGGCTACCTGAGCGTCTCTGGTGGCTATTCTGACTTCCTGGTTAATAGACAGGAATATATGGTTGCACAAGCGAACCTTGAACAAGCATTGGCAAGCAAAATGCGTCGAGAGATCGCCTGGCTGCAACGTGGTGCCAGAGCCAGACAGAAGAAGTCTTCTGCGCGTACAAAAGACGCCGGGAAGCTGATGGATCAGTACGCGGAAGTTAAGTTCCGCAATAACCAAGACACCTCCATAGATATTGACTTCAGCGCATCTGGACGAAAGACAAAAGAATTGGTCGTCGCAAAACACATTGGAAAATCCATTGGTGGGCGTCTACTTTTTGACGACTTAAGCTTTGCTTTGCGCCCCGGGATTAAGCTCGGCCTGTTGGGTCGTAATGGAAGTGGAAAGACAACCCTCTTGCGCATCCTCAACGATCAACTGGCTCCGGACAATGGAACAATCAAACGCGCAGATTCTTTGCGCGTAGTTGTGTTCGATCAAAACCGTGAGCAGCTGGATCAAACTAAGACATTGAAAGAAGCTCTTTGTCCCAGTGGGGACGCGGTGGTTTACCAGGACCGCAGTATTCACATCCATACATGGGCAAAACGGTTCCTGTTTAAGTCCGATCAACTGAGCATGCCAATCAGTTACCTCTCCGGAGGAGAGCAGGCACGCATTTTGATTGCAAATCTTATGCTGAGACCTGCGGATGTCCTGATTCTGGACGAACCGACAAATGATTTGGACATTCCATCACTGGAAGTACTTGAAGATAGCTTGGAAGAATTCCCCGGCGCAGTTGTGTTAGTAACTCACGACAGATTCCTACTGGATAACGTATCAAATCACCTGCTCGCATTGGACGGAAATGGCGGTTCGGGCTTCTTTAGTGACTATGCGCAATACGAAGCCCACTCCGAAAAGGAGGAGCGGAAACGAAGTAAGCAGGGGAAAGACGGCGGCTCTGATTCGAAGAAGCGTACCGGACTTTCGACCAATGAGAAGAAAGAACTAACTGAAATTGGACTGAAGATCGAGCAAGCCGAAAGAGAAGTAGTGAAGGTTGAGTCTCGTTTAACCGATCCCAAAGTGGCGGCAAATCATCTGCGCTTGCAAGAAATCATGAAAGAAGTTGATTACTCCAGACGGCGCGTAGAGCGGCTCTACGAGAGATGGCAAGATCTCGAAAAGCGGCAGCAAGAGGCCGCCGGAGCATAAGAGGAACTTGTAAAAACTCGGCCTTGTCTAATAACGTCGCTCAATCCGAATTTTCCTAAGAATAAGGTGCACGTTATGAAAAATGCAGCGTATCTCTTTCTCGCCAGTCTGTTTGTAATGACAGGTTTAGCGGCCTGCGGTAATCAAAACCGTCAGATAGCAGAGCGCGAAGAACGAGTCGAAGAACAAGCTGACAAACAAAAAGACGCTATCGAACAGAACGCCGAAGTGCAGAAAGAAAAAATTGATCAAGCCGCTGAGCAAAAGAAAGAAGCAATCGATGCCACAACCGAAGTGGAAAAACAGAAATTAGATGCTCAGAGAAAGGCCGCCGACAAGTCCAGCAAGAACTTTCCAGACAATATGAATTTCAAAACTGATTCGCCTGCTGAAAAGGCAAAACAACGCTAGTCTCAAACAAAATGACCTCGGACAACTGGCCGAGGTCATTTTTATGGTTTGAAAGGCGGCTGCTCGCCAATCGGCATGATTACTTGTTGCCACTAAAATGTGACACTGGCGGATGAGTGCAGAAATGTTCATCACGCGTTATGCTGGGACTGCAGATTACGGATGCCTAGTATGACAAATGAGCACCTTTCTTTCGAACCTCCGACTGACCAACATCACGACGGACCGCCCGAAGGTTTAGCTCAGCAGCCCGAGCAAAGCGAAGAGCTTTTTCGGCTGCTTGTGTCCGGCGTGATGGATTATGGAATTTTTGTCCTTGACCGCACTGGACATATTGTCACTTGGAATGAAGGAGCCCAACGCATCAAAGGCTATACGGC
>JADYXS010000528.1 GCA_021772155.1 Candidatus Obscuribacter sp. | reverse complement strand
GCACGACGATAGTACGCGAATTGATCCTTTGGGTTAACGCTGATTGCAGTTGTAAAATTCTTCGCGGCCGCATCATATTGACCGCTCAGTGCGCAGACATTGCCTAACACGTGATGCACCATGCTAACGCAATACACGGCCGGTCCAGTCGACGTTTTCGCAGTTGCGGATTCGGGCGCGTCACGGATGGTAGGGGCGGGGCTTGTCTCCTGCTGCACCACAGTTTTAGGGGCGGTCTTAGACGCCGAAGGTGCCTTCACAGCTGATGTCGGCACGTTCGCAAAACGGGAGCCAGGGAGGTAAGGCAACTCGGCATCGCTTCGCGATGCACGCGCCGCCTTAGGGGCAAGCCCCTCCCCTACAGAAGCAACGGCAAGTCCGCTCCGTGCAGAGCCATCTACAACTCCCTGCCTGAGAGAGCGGGCGGCCTGCACGGCCTTGGCTAGGCGCGGATTGAGAGCAGCTGCCTTTTCGTAATCTGTTTGCGCACTCTTGAGGTCGCCCATTGATTCATAACAGAAACCGCGCTTGTAGTGTGCGTTTGCATCACGCGGACGGCGGCTAAGGACAATGTTCCAGTCAGCAATCGATTCCTTAAACTTACCGAGATCACAATAGGCCGATGCGCGATTATTGTATGAGGCGGCAAATCTTGGATTCAAACGAATCGCTTGCGAATAGTCGAGTACGGCTCGCGCTGGTTGATTCATCGCATCAAAAGCCACACCACGATTGCTGTATGCATCCGTATAAGCTGGGTTGAATTTGATTGCCGTGCCATAGGCTTTTACTGCATCTTGATACTTTCCGCTCGAGAACAGATCGACACCACGATTGTTCCAAATTATCGCGGAATCCGCAGCCGACTGTTGTTTGACGTCTCTGCCACGATAAGCCAGTAAGGCATGCTCGCAGTTTGCCACCGCATCCGGTGCAGCTAAAAGTAGAATCAACAGCGCTAGAAAAATTCCCATAGACCCACCGTTTTGCCCTTGCGCAGCTTGGCTGCCAGAAGATACGCATCCAGTGCAGCTAGCGGAAAAACGACCAACGTCGAAAGGCCGGTCGTCATAAAAGCCAAGAGAATCGCAAGAAAAACAACGACAGCGCCTTTGGCGGACTGCCCGATCAATATCTGGCCGAGACCGGCCAAGCAACATCCACTTAAGAACGCCATCAAAAGCGGGTCCCTGGCGGGAATGCTTGCGATAAGGACAGACCCGTCCATTGGTACGGACTGTCTCTGCCAGGCAGGTTCGATAGTGATTCTCGTGCTATTCGAGCGCTGATTTTCACCGGTGCAAAATGGGCAAAGGGTGGCGCCGAATTCCAGCGGCGTGCCACAGTACTGACAGGGACCGCTTAATGTGCGGGCCTCGGAAGAGGGCTTACTTAGTGGGCGAACCGCCTCTTGAACAGAACTGGCAATGGTGTCGCTATTGGTGCCAGCCGGACGAATCCAGCCAACGGAACTCAGTCCTTCGTCTATCGAAACATCATCCTGGTGCACCATTGACAGTGCCTTAATTGCCTTTTCGACATCAAGCCACCCGCTCCAAATTAGAGATTGGGCCCGAATCACCGCTTGCAGCTCATGATGCTTTAGCTCTCCTGAACCGACAAGCACGCGCAAGAAAGGTTGCCCCTCTTTTTCGCTCTTGGAGATAGCGTCATCAAGTTGCTCGGGCGCTATGATACCCGCTTCAGTCAGCAACAAGCCGATTCGAAAGTGGGGGACATCACGTTTCATCCTACATTGGCATACGCTCATCCTGCGCCGCTTGAATAGCGACGAAGGAATCACGAATGGCCTCACGAATAGCAACCAAGGATTGTTCTGACGCTCGGCGAACGAGATACGCGTCTTCTTCCATCGAAGAGATCAGCTCCTCTTGCAGGTGCTTCCCCTTCTCCTCGAGCGCCGCAACGCTGGCTCTCAAGCTGTTCAATACATCTTCCTTTGCCTGCTCTGTGATTTCATCCAGTCCGGTAAGCACAGATCCTCGCTCATTGAGTAACTCCACATCGTCCTCGATTGTTAGCGGATCGGCCAGAGCGCGGATGGACCGATCAATGTCAGCAAGTTGCTCCTCGGTTGTCGTATACGCTGTCTGAGCTTGCTCGATGCTCTGATCAACGAACTCTTTAAGCTCGCCGAAGATGCTCTCCATTCGCGATCGAAGCTGATCTTGAATAGAATCCTTAACCAGGGTTGTTTCTTTTAAGAGGGCAAGCAACTTCTCTTTCTTCTCTTCGAGAACCGGCTGGAAATCAGCCACTTTGGTCTCGCCTTTTGAATGCAGATCTTCTGAAAGCTTTAATTGAAACTCAGTCGTTACCACCCTCAGCTCTTCTCGCTGCTGCCTGAACTTGGGCATAACAGATTCTTCGAGCGAACTCGTCTGTAGTTTTAACAGCTCTGATTCGGCAAGTATGATTTGCTTGTTCAAGCGGCTCAACAGGCTCCGCTTAGTGTTTTCCAGAACGTTTAAATTACGCTGACGCAAATCATCAAGCTGCGCCTCAAGCACCCCGCAACGCGTCTCAACGGCTTGGGACATCGCTCCTGATACGGAAGAAAGGCGCCCTTTATAGCTATCGAACACAGTTTGCATACACTGCTCGTAATGAGATTGCACTTCGGCGAACTCTCCGCGCATTTTCTCACGGGTCTCTTCTAGCGCACAAAGTGCGTCTTGAGACTGAGTACCCATCGACTCTTCGAACGATTTAGAAACTGTTTCAGCGCGTGCACGCACCTCATCAAACGATCCATTGAGAGAGGTTCTCAGATACTCATGCTTTTCGCCAAGCTGTTCGGAACCAGCGTCATTGCGCTGCTTGATAGTAGTATGGCCAACCGCCGCAGATTGAGCGACCTGCGTTTTCACCTCAGTGGCGGCATGCTCCATTTTGCTTGTAAGGTTGATTCTGAGCCCTTCAGCGCTTTTCGCTGAGCGACGTTCAGAACCGGTAATTTTGTTGGTTAACGAATTCAACTCTTCATTGAGCTTATTTTGGATCTCATCAACTTGAGATTCAAGCTTGGCAGAAGCTTTGCTCGCTTGTTGTTCGAGCTTGGACACAAGCCCTGCTACACCGCTCTTTACTGCAAGTGGTTCTTTTAATTGCGCTCGATTCTGTATCTCTTGAGCGCGTGGCGATTCCTGCAACTCCGGCTTTTTCTTCTTCGGAGGCAACGGAGCAATCTGACTGACATCAAAGGCTACAGCATCCGACTTTGGTTCTTCGACCTCTTGTTCCTGCTGCTGATTTTGCGTCGTTTGTTGAGAGCGACCTGGACGCGTGCGTGCTGCCGGCGGCGCCTCGGCATCCTCCACTTTGTCCATTTCCGATTCTTGAATGGATGTGTGTATCGCGGCCATTATGTCTTGCACGTCGGGCGATTTTACTGGCTCAAGGTACGAAGCCAGGGGAGGTGCGTATCCCTTGGAGTCCGCGTCCGAGCTTGGAGGCTGCTCCAGGACAACATCTGCTTCGGCGACGAAAGGCACGCTAAGCTGCGCTGACATGTCGTTAAGGTGTGACACCGCCCGCGATGGCACTGGCGGTAGCCCACTTCCAGCATTCGGTCTTGGTGGCATAATTCTCGGTGTGCGGATACTCGGCACTTGCATGGGAGGTTCAGGTGGTACTTCCACAGGAGCTTCAGATAATGCCTCCATCGCTGCCGCCGTTAGCGCTTCCATCCCATCCTGTGTAATTACTGCATCCTCCGGCATCCAAAAGTTGACTCGCGGCTCGCCAACAGAGGGATTTGTTGATTCTTCGGTCGGAGGATCTTCACCCCAAATGAGTGGTTCTGTGTAGGCCATCGGTGCCGGTTCCGGCTCCGGTGCATCCCAGATAGGTACAGGCGGCGTAGCGCCGTCATGCCCGAACACAGATCCGCCTCCAGCCGGCTTAGCTACACGCTGGATCGGTGCTGTTCCACTGGAGATACCTGGCTTCATTTGACTGAAGAAGGAGGGTCTTTTCGGCACCGGTGACGATGATGGAATTGCCGGCAGTGAGGTCGTCTCAACGTCGCGAGTGGGATCAAAGTCCGGGTCTGAAGAGCGATCAAACAAGCGGGCATCTTTGAATACAGGCAAAGTGAAAGGTCTTAAGTCGGGAAGGGCTCCACCGGAGGGCGGTTCCTTATCGCAAAACAGAGCAAATCCAAGCTGAGAAACGTCCAGCACCTGCCCGGGTCTGGCCTCGACACCAAATCCAGCAGACTGGAAGAATGCATATGGCAAGTCCGGCATAGCAGCATCATCAGAGCGCCAGCCGGAACCACCGTAAGATTCCAGAGTGGTGAGCGCTTGAATGGCTTCGACCGAAAGGGCTGGATTAGGGCGAACAATTGCATAGTAATATCCGGCGCTATTGCCTTTGGCGGCCCTTGCGGCCTGCCCAAAAAAGGTCAGAAGCAGCTGGCGCTCATAGGTATCATTGCGCAGGGAAAAGCCTGAGATGCCCTCCTCATCAGAACTGGTGACCATAAAGAGTTGAGAAACCGTAAACGAATCGCCTTCGCAAACGCCGATTCCGGCATTAGAATCGCCCCAGGGTGAGTAGACCGGATCGAAGACAAACAAGATGTCGCCAACCGAAGCATCTTCAGTATGATTCTTTGCCCAGGTGTCGGCTGGCGTTTCACTTCCCGGCTCCAATACCCGCAGATAGCGAATGACGGATTGGAAGGGTATCTTTTGCTGGACGAACAAGCTCATTTCTTGCTATCTCCCGGGGACCGTTTATCGGAAGCCTTGGCGGCTTTTCTCTCACGCCGTTTACGGCTTTCCATGCTTGTATTGCCGTCAGACAGATTCGGGTCACGACCCGACTCTTCGTCTGCTTCATCGTCATTGGTCGTACGGGACCTTTCCTCAGTCTCGGCATCGGATTCATCCAGCCCAGCATTGCGCTCCTCATTCTTGGACGCATCATCTAACGCAGTTAGCACAGGTGTCTCGACTGCTGTTTCACTGGTGGCACCGGCGGCTTTGATTATGCCTTCCAATGCCGCTTGCCGGGTTGATTCGACTCTCTCAATGAACTGGCGTGAGTCGTTTTCGATCAAATCACGCTTTGCCGTTGCGTGGGTTTTGGAATCGTTGAGGCAACTTTGCTGTGCCCCGACAACTGCAGTTTCTGCTTCCTCACAAATTACGCGCATCTTGTCCAAGGTCGAGTGAGCAAGCTGCTTCAGCTTCTCCTCAAAACGACTCTTAACACCAGTCAACTCCTGCCAGATTTCAGCAACGTTCTGAGCGCGCTCGGCCTCAATTTCAGTCAAGAAGACGTTGCTTTGGTCTAGTCGTCGATTGAGCTCGTGGGTATAGTAGTTGAGCATTTCATTGCCCGCACCCTGGAGCTGCTCCGATTTGGACGAAGCGGCAGTTGTTACTTCTTCTGCAAGGCTATCCATCTCTCGACTTAACTCTTGCGATTTCATCGTCAGATCAGCCATCGACGATTCATGAAGGCCAGCCATGTCGCTGGCGGCACGGGTCGCGGACTCGTCAAAAGAAGTGGACATTTCGTAGAGCGACGAGGAGAATCTTTCCTTTAACCTGACGTCGGCATCGAATGTGTATCTTTCGGCATGTTCTGCAACTTTGTCGACCACCGCCCGTGTGTTATCGCCTGCCTGGGAAAGTCGGCCTTCCAAGATCAACAGCTTGTGATCGATCGATTCTTCCAAATTCTTCTTTGAATCCAGGGACGTTTCGCCGATACTGTCTGCATTTTCTAGAAAGGCATCGCTAAAGCCTGCGATGGCGTCAGACTCCGTATCATAGATTTCGCGCCAATTGGACTCGACGGTGTCGGCAATGGCTGATTCCGATTGAGCACCGCTCAAACGTGATGAGTCCAAGGACGAAGTAGATTCTTCGCGCAGCCGGATAGTAATAGATTCGGCATTAGCTCGGAATTCATGGTGCGAATCATCCGACAAATCGGTCAACTCGCTTTCTGCTGCCTCACGCAATTGTCCGATTGACTCGGAAAATTTCTTGGATAACAGTACCAGCCCTTCCACCAAACGGGATATGTGGCGCTCACTTTCTTGCCCTTCATTGGCCACGGCTCGTTCAACGCGCTCAAGCCCTCGGTCGAGGCAAGCGCGGACCTCTTTCTCCAACTCTTCGGTGCGCTCTTCCAGCCGCTTCAAAGACTCCGGCTCGACGCGCGACCGCTCATCTAAATGAGACTCAGTTGTGTCCTTAAGGGCAGTAGTCTGCGTGCTATCGAGTTCGTCCAAGCGCTTGGAGCCGGCGTCATAAATGTCTTGAAGGCTCTTGCCAGATACGTTCATCGTGGTCTCCTACCCCTATTCGCCTCTGAATGACAGTACTGCTTTGCGGCAAGCAACAACAGTCAAAGCTGCATCCTGTCCTGCCTTCTCAATCTGCCCCACTTGTGAATCAAGTTCGCCCAACTCCTTTTGAAACTCCTTCAAAGTTCTATCAATGTCCTTCTGCATCAAGCGGCTTTCTCGCTCCAGCAACTCAATAGCCGATGTGCGTGCGCCTTCGATACGTGCGTGAAATCCATCTGTAGCGCGATTGAATTCCGCTTCGAATTCGCCTGATGCGTCTTTGACGGAATCGACAAGATCGCCGCCCCAGCGTTTGAGATGCGCTTGCATTTGATCGCGGAGTTTCTGGGCTTTAAGCTGACGCGCAACACCACGATTTCGCTTGTCGCTGGAATGTTCGCTGACGACAGATTCCAGGCGGCGCAACGCTGACTCGAACTGACCGACAAAGTCAATTTCCAGATCACGCAGCTCAACTTCCAGTTCGTTACGCGTTGCGGTTATCTTTTCGTGGGCTTGTTCAGACAAATGCGTAATCTCTTGCCGCGCCTGGGCAGAGGCATTGGCTAATTTCGTTTCGTAATTCTCTTTCAACACCGCGCCCAGACTGCTAATCAATTTATCGAAGGTGTCGCAGTGGGTACCGATCTGCTGCTTCCACTGTTCTCCGACTTGCTTGATTGAGTTTTTTGCGTCGCGTTCGGCCTGCTCGACGGTCGAGGCACCTTGTCGGTCGCGGCTGTCTACTTCCCGCAGCGTTTCATCGCTAAACTTCCGCATGTCGCTGCTGATGACATCGCACTTAGCGGACAGTCGTTCGCGGCAATCTTCGCTGGCTGTAGCAATGGTTTGTTTGACGGTTTCCGTCTCGTCCCGAATCAGTCGCTCCATCTCCACAACTTTATCGGACAGTCGCTGCCGGAGCGATTCCTGCCTGTTCTTTATTTCGGCACCGGCTTCTCGCCCGCTCTCGGTCAAACGTCCATTGGCGCCGTTCGTCGCCTCCTGGATACTGCGTTTCGGCTCCTCCAGGAACTCTTTGAGCTCGTCAATCTGATTGCTGATGAACTCCTCGATTTTTTCCTCGATTTTTAAAGCATGCGCGCTCAGGGCTGAGCGCACGTCCCGTCCGGACCCAGCTAGCGAATCCAGCTCCGCGCGCTCTGCTTCCAACACCCGCTTAATCATCAAATGCTTGTTATGAGCCAACTCGTCAAGATTGGTTTTTATGCTTCCTTCCATGCGGGTGTTAACCGAGCGCAGTTCTTCGTCAAGAGACTTCTGCAAGCCCTCATTGAAGGATATGAGCTGCTCGGTGAATGCGGTGACGGACTTTTCCAACTCCGCGCTGGCTTTTGCCAGGGCCTCCAGCATCAGCTTGGCTGTGGAATCGAAATTTTCGGCAGGCTGCGAGACTCGTGTAGACATAAATCCCTCAAATGGTCACGGCTGATGGCAGGGCATCATTCCCTGTTATGCCACTACAATGGGAGTAACAGTCGGTCGAATCACGTTTTGTTTGGAAATTTTCAGAGAATTTGCAGCTTGACATGAGTGATAGTAGATGTTTCTGTTCTTATCAGTCATCGACGATTGCAAGCCTTTTGCCACCAGGTTCGGTGCTGGTTCGTGGGACAATTTGGCTTTATGACCGAGGACACCCGAAATGATTCGACGCCTTTGCGTCTTCTGTGGCTCATCAACTGGTAATAGGCCCATCTATGCGGAAGCTGCGCGGCAGATGGGCGCGGCCATGGCAAGCCAGGACATCGAACTGATCTATGGCGGCGGGCGCGTCGGATTGATGGGAGCCATCGCCGACGAGGTGTTGGCAAGAGGCGGGCGAGTAACGGGTATCATTCCCCAATTTCTGGCAGACCGGGAAGTTGCTCACACTGGATTGACCAAGCTTGTCCTCGTTCACTCCATGCATGAACGAAAAGCAATGATGGCGGAGATGTCCGATGGATTCGTGGCCATGGCCGGCGGGGTAGGCACGTTTGAAGAATTCATCGAAATGATGACATGGTCTTTGCTTGGCCTGCACGGCAAACCATGCGCGGTTCTGAATACAGACAATTACTACGACGGAATGCTGCAATTATTCAGTCACGCAAGTGCCGAAGGCTTTTTGGCCGATCGCCATAAAGCTATGGTGCTAGAGGACACTGATCCGATTCGGCTGGTAGAAAGACTGCAAAGTTACAAGCACACAACGTCGCCAAAATTCTCCAAAGAAGAAGCACAAGAGCTGTCGTAGCCGCCACCATGTTCGGTGCTTTAGGCGCTAAGATTGTGTGCCTCTACGATGCCCTCGGCTTCATGTTCTCGGTCCAATTTACGCAGAATAAGTTGATACTCACCGAGAGTTTCCTTCAGCTCGGAATGATCGGCTCCGGGATGTTTCTCGCGAATATTCATCGCTAACCTAATGCATTCTTCCGATTCCAGGAGTCGGTTCTGTTCTAGTCGCAGTTTGCCCAAATTGTGGTAACTGTACGCAAGATACGGATGATTCGCTTTGTGCAGCTTCCGTCGCGTCGCCAGCGCCTCTACGATTATTTTTTCTGCTTCCGCAAGCTTACCTTGACCTCTAAGCGCGTCGCCAAGGTTGTTCATTATGGTGGCTTTAATAGGTGCATGCGCTCGACTGTTGCCAGCCATTTCTAACGCAGTTCGACAAGCTTTTTCAGCTTGGACATACTGATGCGCCTTGGTTAGCGTATAGCCAATGTTGCAATAGGACACGATCAGCGAAGTATTATTGGGCGTCAAGAATGCCCGATTGAGCTGCAGAGCCTTGTCAAAATAGTTGGAAGCCTCATCGATTCTTCCTTGATGAATTGCCACCACTCCCAAGTTATTCAGTGTCAAACAAAGGACGTGTGACTCGCTTTCGCTGCGCATTTCTTTGGAGTTGATAAGAAATAGTGCTTCCTCAGCGACCTCTTCGGCTTCCTTTGCATTGCCCATGCGGCTTAGCACGAAGCTTCGATTGACCAGCTCTTCGATGTAACGCACACTGTTCTCGCCATAACGCTTACGCACCAAGCGCAGATTGCACTGACTGACAAAAAGCGCTTCAGCATATTTCTGCTGTTCGGTAAGGGCAAATTGAATCTGGTTACTTTCGGCTGTCCACATTGCAACACCAAACTTACCGGGCAACAAAAGCCACGGGCTATGCGCCAGGCGCCCGATCTTTAGCAGTCTTTCGCCCAGCGCGAAGAACCTTGCATTGAGACAGTGTTCGCCGGCCTCGGACACAAGTTCAATGGCCAGACATAGGGCAAACGCCCAAAAAAGAATCGACCCAACAACCGGGCCGCCAGGTAGTGGCAGCATCGAAGCCTGCACAAGAACAAATACTAGAATCCAGCCTGGCGAGATTACAGTTCGAGTCACTCAAGCATCCCGGTTGCCACAATAGGTATGTACCCAGATAATCCCGGACGCTGCACATCCTGAGAGCGCCGGCGTCCCGCCGGCACTTGAGCCAGGGAGCGCGGCAGCATAAGATGTGCCACCACAAGTGCAATCAGGTGCCGGCGAGACGCCGGCGCTCCCAGGCAGTTACTTTACGCGGCCAATAGCACTGCGGCGGCCTGTTTTGCCGGCGGGAGTGCGTGGTTTAACGCCGTTCTTGCCATTCTTAACGACGGCCGGCGCTTTAGGTTCCTTATCGGAGATTTTGAAGGCTATTTTGAACACTTCATCAAGATGACTAACCGGAATCAACTCCAGGCGATTTTTTACGTAGTCGGGAATGTCCTGCAAGTCTTTGATGTTGCCGGTAGGCAGAAGAACTGTTTTGATTCCGGTGCGAAGCGCAGCCAGAACTTTCTCCTTCAACCCACCGATTGTCAGCACACGTCCACGCAGAGTCACTTCCCCAGTCATGGCAAGGCTGGTCCGAACAGGACGTTTGGAAATGGCTGAAAACAAAGCTATGGTCAGGGCAACTCCGGCCGACGGACCATCTTTGGGAATAGCTCCTTCCGGCATATGAATGTGAATGTCTACGGTATCCATCCATGCAGTGTCTTTAAGGCCAAGCATTTCAGCGTGACTACGAATATAGCTCAAAGCGGCTGCGGCAGATTCTTTCATCACATCGCCCAGTGAACCTGTAAGTTGCAACTTGCCTTTACCAGGCATCGTATTCACTTCGATCTGCAGCATCTCGCCGCCGGTCTCAGTCCACGCAAGTCCGTTGACTATGCCAACCTGCGGATAGCGATGTACCTCTTCTTCGCGCACAACTCTTGCCGGGCCGAGATACTTAGCCACGTTGGCTGGTTGGATTCGGACGGACGTTTCTTCTTCCTTGACGATCTGCATCGCAACTTTGCGACAGATAGCCGCAACTGCCCGCTCCAAGTTCCGCACACCGGCTTCGCGGGTGTACTCCTGAATCATTTTACGGATGGCAGCTTCGTTGAACTTGATCTGCTTCGGCAGCAAACCGTGCTGTTCCACGGCTTTAGGAATCACATGCTGTTCTGCGATAGCCACTTTTTCTTCTTCCGTGTAACCGGAAAGACGAATTACTTCCAAGCGGTCCAGCAACGGTCGCGGCACCCAATCAAGTGTGTTGGCGGTGGCGACAAAAAACACTTCGGTCAAACTGAACGGAGTATCCAAATAGTGATCGGTAAAGTTCTCGTTTTGGTCGGGATCGAGAACTTCCAGCATGGCGGCAGTTGGGTCGCCCATGTAATTGCGCGTCATCTTCTCAATCTCATCGAGAAGCACGACCGGATTACGAGTCCCTGCTTGTTTTATCGCCTGGATGATTCGACCGGGCATAGCGCCGATGTAGGTGCGGCGATGCCCGCGAATTTCCGCTTCGTCGTTAACGCCACCAAGACTGATGCGCGCAAACTTGCGGTTCATGGATTTTGCGATCGATTTTACCAGGCTGGTTTTACCGACGCCGGGTGGGCCCACTAAACAGAGGATGGTGCCTTGCGGATGCTTGGACAACTTGCGCACGGCCAGATACTCAAGAATGCGCTCTTTAACCTTCTCCAGTCCGTAATGGTCTACATGCAAAATCTCTTCCGCTTTGTGCAGGTCGAGAACATCACGAGACCGCTTACTCCATGGCAGTGATACCAAAGTGTCCAGAAAGGTGCGAATGACTGCCGCTTCTGCCGTCTGCGGCATCATTTTTTCTAAGCGCAGCAACTCCTTTGTTGCCTTCTCATGGGCAGCCTCCGGTAGTTTCGCTTTAGCGAGCTTTTGCTTATATTCGGCAATCTCGCCGACGCCTTCGCCGTCGGCGTTCAGCTCTTCCTGAATAATGCGCATTTTCTCGCGCAAATAATATTCGCGCTGAGTTTTTTCCAGGTTGAAGCGGACCCGATCATGTATTTGCTGCTCAAGATACGCCAGTTCCAATTCGCGTGACAAAAGCTGCCCAACGTATTCCAACCGCTCAGTAGCATCGATAATTTCAAGACATTTTTGCCGCTCACTTACATCAAGGCCAAGGTAAGTGGCGATAATATCGGCTAGCCGGCCGGGTTGTCCGATACCGGACACAGCAAGTAGACTTTCCGGATTGATTTTCTTTGTCGATTTAACGTACTGCTCGAACTTCTCAACCGTAAGCTTGATCAGCGTTTTGCTTTGATCGTCATCTTTGACTATTTCGTTTTCTTCAGTAACTTCGGCAGATAGATGTTCAGGCTCTTCTAATAACTTATCTACCTTTACCCGCGCAGATCCTTCCACCAGCACTTTCACTGTGCCGTCTGGGAGCTTGAGCATCTGCATTACTTCGGCAATAGTGCCGATTTCAAAAATATCGTCTTCCAACGGATCTTCAGTGTCCGGATCACGTTGTGCCACCAAAACCACAAGTCGATCATCGCGCAGTAGAGCTTGCTCCAGTGCCGAAATGGACTTTGGCCTGCTGACAAAAAGAGGCGTCACCATCTGCGGAAAGACCACAACGTCTCGCAGAGGGATTAGTGGAAATATCGTACCGTTAAGATCCGCCATTGCATTCTATTCATAGAGTGAGGGTATTGACCGCAGGCGGTTTACTTGAGCATACGCCTCAGGCAATCTCGCCTTTTAGTTTGGTTGGCAGCTGAAGTAGCTCTGCCGATGAACGCTTATCAACGAGATCCTTCGTGATATGGCAATTCTTGATGTCTGTACGCGACGGCACTTCGTACATGATGTCTAGCATAACTTCTTCCACGATGGCCCGCAGCGCGCGAGCACCGGTCTTCCGTTTGATCGCCTCTTCCGCCACCGCCTGAATGGCAGCTTGGTCGAATTTCAGATCTACGCCATCGAGGGCCAGTAATTGTTGATACTGCTTGAGGATAGCGTTTTTCGGCTCGACAAGAATGCGGACCAGGGCGTCCACATCAAGTGCTTCAAGCACAGCAACTACAGGCATGCGCCCAACGAATTCCGGAATCAAGCCGAACTTCAACAGATCGTCCGGAATAACTTCTTTAAGGATCCGACTGGCGCGTTGTTCACGCTCCCAGTTGGTCAACGGCACTTGCGCACCGAAACCTATGCTTCTGTTTGAGGAGATTCTGGTTTCAACAATCTTTTCCAGACCGACAAAAGCGCCACCACAAATGAACAGAATATTTTGCGTGTTGATTTGGATGAACTCTTGATGCGGATGTTTACGTCCGCCTTGTGGTGGCACGTTGGCCACCGTTCCTTCAATCATCTTCAGCAGCGCTTGTTGCACGCCTTCACCACTGACATCGCGAGTGATGCTGGTGTTTTCGGACTTGCGGGAGATCTTGTCGATCTCATCGATGTAGATAATTCCACGCTCTGCTTTTTTGACATCGTAGTCAGCGGCCTGGTACAGCCTCAACAGGATATTTTCGACGTCCTCTCCGACGTAACCAGCTTCAGTCAAGGTAGTGGCATCGGCAACGGCGAACGGCACATCAAGGAACTTCGCCAGTGTTTGCGCCAACAAGGTCTTACCGCATCCGGTAGGCCCTATCAGCAAGATATTGGATTTGGAAATTTCTACTTGATCAGCCAGTTCCGAATTGTGATTGATGCGCTTGTAGTGGTTGTACACAGCAACCGAAAGAATCTTCTTGGGATCAGTCTGACCAATGATGTGCTGGTCGAGGAAAGTTTTGATTTCCTTCGGCTTAGGCACATCCACAAGCATCGGAACGCCAGCCTCTACGGGGGCGGCGTTCGGGCCGCCCTCGAAGAGTTCCTCATCTAGTATCTCATTGCAAAGATCGACGCACTCGTCACAGATATAGACTCCCGGGCCGGCGATCAATTTTTTGACCTGGTCCTGGCTCTTTCCGCAGAACGAGCATTTGAGTCGATTATCTGATTGCTTGGCCATGAGGTTTACCTGCTGAGTTGATTGGCTAAAGCCCGCTAGCTGTTGCTGACATCATTTACACTGCTGCTAATGGCGCCTGCTCCAACTTGACGATGACCTCGTCTACTAGACCATATGTCTTGGCCTCTGCCGCTGTCATGATGTTGTCGCGGTCGGTGTCTTTTTCAATCTGTTTGACTGTTTGACCGGTATGAGTCGCAAGAAGTTCGTTCAATTCGCGCTTCATGCGCAAAATTTCGCGAGCAGCGATTTCAATATCGGTCGCTTGACCTTGAGCACCACCCAAAGGTTGGTGAATCAAGACACGGGAATGCGGAAGAGCCAACCGTTTGCCTTTGGTACCAGCTGCCAGCAGGAATGCACCCATACTTGCGGCTTGACCCATGCAGATAGTCGAAACTTCCGATCGGATATGCATCATGGTGTCATAGATTGCCATGCCGGCAGTAACAGATCCACCTGGGCTGTTGATGTACAAACGAATGTCCTTCTCTGGATCTTCGCCTTCCAAAAGCAACAACTGAGCGACAATCAAATTGGCCACGGTATCGTCGATGGGCGTGCCAAGAAAAACGATACGTTCCCGCAAAAGTCGCGAGAAAATGTCGAATGCACGTTCACCGCGAGCGGTGGTTTCAATTACGGTCGGCGGGTAATATGCACCCGGAGCGATACTCCAGAGTTCGTGCACGTCCTGCATAGATGGGCGGTTTGGAAGCCTGGTCATTATTTTTCTTACTCTCCCCCGAATATGAAATTTGAACTTATTTAGTAGAGCAAAGATACTCTCTTACGAGATTGTGTCAAGAATAGCACTTCTCGACGCTTTGCTGCCTCTGGAGAGCGACTTCCAGCCGATTACGACTGCGCCACTTCAGCTGGGGTTTCCTCAGCCTTTTCCGCTTCCGGCACGTACTCAACGTTGGCTTGCCCGGTCAGGAAATCGACTACCTTTCTGGTCAACGCTTCCTCCATCGCCTGACGCCTCAGTTCATCGAACGCGCGTCTTAATTCTTCGTTGTGAGCAATTTGCTCTATAGGAAGATTATAGCGGGCGATTAACTCAGCAAGATAGGGTGAAGACTCTTCCTCAGTAATGGTCATGGTCTCAGCTCTTACAACTGCGCCTAAGACGAGCGAGGTAAGCACGCGCTGGCGAGCTTCTTCACGTTTTTCCGCATAGACGGCCTCGTAGTCAGGTGAGGCAACAAAATCTTCCCAACCCTGTCCCGCTTGTTCGACGTAACGGCGCATGTGCTGCAGAAGTAAGTTACTTTCGCGCTCGATCATCGAGTCCGGAATATTAACCTCGGCATTTGCCACCACTGCATCGACAACGCAACGCTGTAAGCGAGTTTCGTTCTCAGTCTCCACTTCTTCATCCAGGCGCTGACGAAGAGCTTCCTTCAGAGAATCTAGCGACTCTTGGTTGACGGATTTGGCCAGCTCATTATCGATTTCCGGAACTTGACGTTCACGAATTTCACGCACTTCTACTTTGAAATCGCCGGCTTTTCCAGCCAATTCCGTATTGGGGTTGTTTTCCGGGAAGGTAGCTTTGATTTCCGCCTTCGCTCCAGCTTCCTTACCGACGAGCTGTTCGCAGAATCCGTCCAGAAAGTTGCCTTCCTTGATTTCGAGCAATAGTCCTTCGGCTTTGCCGCCTTCAACCAGTTCGCCGTTGACGAAACATTCAAAGTCCATCAATGCGGTATCGCCCAGTTTGATTGCCCGGCCGCTGATCGTCTGCAGACTTGCTTTAGCATCAGCGATGCTCTGCAACGCTCGGTCCATCGCATCTGAATCCAGCTGAGCTTGCTCTACTTTGACGGCAAGAGCCTTGTACTCGCCCAGCTTGACCTCTGGACGCACTTCAAAATGCGCCACCAACTCAAGCGGTTCGCCAACTTCAAATTTCCATGAATCAATCTGCGGTTCGGTGATTACGTCGAGCTTCTCATCCATAATCACGCGTCCGAGAATTTCCGGAACCAAATGCTCAAGCGTTTGCTGCTTGATCATGTCGATGCCAACTGTCTTCTCAATCATATTGCGCGGTGCCTTGCCAGGCCGGAAACCAGGAATTTTGACGCGCTGGCTTAGCTGACGGCAAGTTTTCTCATAAGCCTTTTTCGCCCGCTCGGCCTCAACTTCAACTCCGAGCTTGACGATGTTTACGCCTTCCCTTTCCAGGTTGACTTTCATTTCTCTACCTTTCCTTCAACGAACACTATGAACAAATACTTGACGCGTACAGACGCAAAAGCAGCGACCTGACTAGGCCATAGGCGATTGTAGCACGCTGCGACCACGTCCTTACGAGTCAGGGACGCGGTTCTAACCAATGTTTGCATAGGGCGTCAAGCGCCAAACTTTTAGTGCGGTAGCACCAGGCGCGTATTTTGCAATAATGCCGCCAAAATCAGCGCCAGGTTGATAGTCAAGAAAATTCCCAACAAACTGGACCCCAACATCAACTGCCATGTCAGCAAGGCCTGACGGGGTAAGAATGTAGTAACAATTCCGAAACGGTTTGCCACGTACATGAGAAGGGCAATACCGACAAGTGCGTCAGCGGCCAGCACAAAGTCAATCCTGTGCGTTTCCAACTGCGGGATAAGCAAGCAGGCCAGTGCGGCAAAACAACAAATCAATAGAGCAATGGCTGTGGCTCGGTCGCTATCGCGGACCTTGATGTCGTCATCTTTGGCAACGCTGCTCACGTAGCGCAGCGCCGAAAAACTGCTCATCCAACGCGAGCGCCTGTTAACAACGGAGTCTGCCGAGGCCTTCAGCGAATCGGTACCCTGCGACGGTGTTTCCTGCCCAGTCGGCTTGTCTTGTCCTTCCTCGCCCATTTTGGCCTCCGTAGCCACAACATTAAACCGAGAACATCTGCTCGGTAATATATCAGGTTGCTCAGCCAACCGGCGAGTGAATGGCAGCCAATTGCAAAGGTTTGCCCGCAAAAACCGATCCCGGCAAGCTGTGCCACAGGCCTCGGGGCCGCACATAGAGGCGGTTTAGTTCACGCAAAAAAAGACCCTTTCGGGTCTAATTTGAAAAAATGGAGCGGGAGAAGAGATTCGAACTCTCGACATTCTCCTTGGCAAGGAGACATTCTACCACTGAATTACTCCCGCAAGAGCACAGGACAATGATT
>JADYXS010000527.1 GCA_021772155.1 Candidatus Obscuribacter sp. | reverse complement strand
TGCGGCGGCGTTGGAGTTCTTCTGCTGTGCCGTGAGGTCTCATGCAGTTAATATCGACAATTAATGCTAGACACTTTAGCTGGGCGCGATTCAATAATCTAGCGTTGTAGTGATAAAGAGGGTTCCTTTCGTGGAGCCAATTCAAAAACGACCAACAAAAAGATGCCATTTGCTTAACGCCGGCGCGAAAAAAATCCCGAGCGGGTGATTTTCTTTATCTCGTTAGTCGCCAAAGGTTACGGCGATTTTTCGCGCTCAACCCCGTTTTCTCGGTTGATAATCCGAGAGTCGGTTAGCGAGAGGAACCGTGACGGTTCCTCTCGGAACCCCAAGAGTTAAGCAGCTCGTTGAACAATGCCCATTTCGATTTTGTCCTTACGTTGCGGTTCAGTGCGACGTGAAGTTTTCACGGATGTGTCGATACACAAAGTTTTTTCACCTGCCATGTCGTACGGACGCGAATAGCGCCCAAAAAGTCAGAAAAAAATGGTTTCATGGCGTCCGCCATCTCTAGAAACTACTCTTTCGAGCGGATTCCGTAATTGCTACTACCGCTGGATGCTTCAGTTTTCGCTCTATGGAGATGGCGTAAAAACGTTCGCGAACCTGGCGCGCCTCGCCGACTTTGACAACCTTGTATTGCCGCATCACTTCCCTGGCAATGATGCTCGGGGCTGCGAAAGCACCCAGTCCCGCCTGGCCATACATTTTCAGCAGCGCGCTGTCGTCGAACTCACCGACAATTTGCGGCGAAACCTTTGCCTGCTCAAACCATTGATCAAGGGACCGTCGCAGCGCCGTTCCGTGCATTGGCAAAAGAACAGGCGCTTTATCCAAAGATTGTGGGAAGTGGCCCTTCATCGTACGTGCCAATGTCGGATGCGCGAAGAACGAGACGGTACAGTCGTCCAAGAAATGGTTGAAAACACGTGCGCGAGTTCCTCCGCTGGCCGCAACATCTGAAAGCACGACGTCCAGGCGATGCAGCGCCAGATCGGACAGTAATTTTTCAAGGTTATCTTCCACGAAAGTGAGTCGCACCTTCGTGGATAACTTCGCCACCGGTTGCAGGAACCGATATACGACTAATTTTGGAATCACGTTAGCCACGCCGATCACAAGATTCAATAGTTCGGGCCGGTGCTGCCCTTTTAAGGTTCTCACCAGCGCGTTTCCAAGTGAAAAGATCTCATCAGAGTACGAAAACGCTATCTGCCCGGCCTCGGTCAATTCTAGATTCCTGCCGCGCCGCTCAAAGAGCGGCTCGCCGACCTGCTCTTCCAGAAGTGCAAGCTGCCCGCTGACAGTGGACTGCGAGACGAAAAGTTTGCGGCACGCCTGCGTAACGCTACCTTCCTTCGCAACGACCCAGAAGTAGTAAAGGTGGTGGTAGTTAAGCTCGTCCATTCGATCTCCTTAATCATCGGTTAAACCGAATCCAGAATTCAAAACTAACGATTATTCACAGGATTGTCCAGAGCGTATACATATTACGTGGCCGGTGGAGACCGCTCAGGAAAGGAGAATAGAAGTGAACATCGCTATTCAGGGCTGGAGCCAAGACTCAACATTAGACGCTCCGTTGCACGTGAAGAAACGCTTGCACTACACGGTTGGCCGGTTCGCGAGCCGCATTCAAGGTGTGGCCGTTGTACTTCGCGATCTCAGCGTCCCCGGGAGCGGTCGTGGCAAACAATGTCAGATTGTGTTGATTCTGAGGCAAGGCGGACAGTTAGTCGTTGAGGAAACAGCTTCGACATGGTTCGAGGTAATCGACACCGCAGCAGCCAGAGCTTGGCATGCAATTGCACGGCTCGCGCACCAGACCGAGTCGACTCATTGCGAATTGTCCCCGTCTGTCAAATTGAGCGGCGGAAGATTCTCGTTCGCAGGCAAGATTGCTGCCCACATCGAACAAGCGCTTGTTAATACTGAGAAGGCCGCTGAAATGCGGAAATGTGCGGGATCAGTTCTAGATTGCGTCTACGCCGCTCAACAAGCTGTGCGTCGATCTTTTCTTCCAGAAGCGCAAGCTGTCCGCTGAAGGTGTTCGTGGTCTTGTCCAGAATGTTGGCATGCTACGCGGCCGAAGGAGGTCGCACAGGAGAGGAGAACCCAATGATCATCGCTATTCAGGGTTGGAAACGGGACTCAACGCTGGACGTACCATCGCACGTGCAGACTCGCATGTATTACGCGCTCGGACGTTTCGCGAGCCGGATCCAGCGCGTCTCCGTGCGACTGCGCGACATCAACGGTCCTAAGGGAGGCCAGGACAAAAATTGCCAGATATTGCTGTTTCTGCGGGGCGGAGCGCAACTGGTGATCGAAAAGCGCGCAATCGGATGGCTGGAAGCCATCGATGCTGCGGCATTCAGCGCGGGCCGCGCCTTGGCACGGGTCGTGTCACGTTCGCAGTTTGATCGCCGCCAGACGATCCGCCGAATGTAGCGTCAAGGTCGGCCTAATACAGAAGCGAGTTGGAGCGAACGAAAACGCCCACTGGGCTGAAAATTAGGTAGGAACATCACCCAAAGAACTTGAAGAGAGGCGAACGGATGGACGTGTCAACGATTGGAACGCCGTGGATGTGGGGCGGGTTTATTGCGTTCGTGCTCGCAATGCTCGCGCTGGACCTAGCAGCCCGTTGAACAATGCCCATTTCTATTTTGTCCTCACGCCGCGGTTCGATGCGGCGTGAAGTGGTCACGAAGGTGTCGATACATAAGTTTT
>JADYXS010000526.1 GCA_021772155.1 Candidatus Obscuribacter sp. | reverse complement strand
TGCCTGGGCGGAACCGTCGGCTCGGCAAGCCGACGGAGCTTCTCTGATTTCAGAAGAAACTCATGGCAAAGGGGTTGACGAACAACACGGTATCTACAATCAGATCAGTGATTGATTTTCTGAAAGGGGCGCTTGCGTGATGTTACTGAATCGACTGGAACGATGTCGTTGAACAAAAATGCGAAAGATCGCAACTCGTTCTCATTCGTGCTTTGAAGTTCTTTCGAAGCTTCCGTAGTTCGGTCTAGCTTTTGCAAACATTCAGCCAGTATCACTATGTATGGTGCAAATGCCCTCGGCTGACCCCATTTTGCTTGAGAGTCAACGCCAAGCTGGGCGTGCTTCAGTGCGGCTGTGTACTTGGCTTGACGATAGTAGACGCAAGCAAGTCCGGAATTGGCAGTGGCTGCATACATCATCTTGACGCGGTTTGCGGGCGTTATGGGCAAGTTGTCGTCGATGTGCGCCAGAATCGACTTGTAGATCTTTTCCGCGTCTGAAAAGTGTCCTAGATGGCGATATGCGTGCGCTTGCTGCACGGCAATGCGGTGCCTATAGTTGGGAGATCCGGCGATTTCAACGCGGTGTTGTGACCATCTGTCGCCGAGTGTGGCACATTCTTTGTAGCGGGCGGTGCGCAGATAGCAAAAGCCCAGATGGCCGGCCGTTTCGGAATAGTCCTTGGCTATGGCTATCCGAGGACTATCACCCTTATCAAGGCTCTCTTCAAACGATGTCAGAACTGTCAGAAGAATTGGTTCAGATTTCTCGTAATCGCCTGAATTCAGGTACATGCTCGCCAGTGCCAAACGCAAGCGCAGCCAGTCATATTTGCTGTTTTCGGTTACTCGTTGCAGTTCCAATTGAAGGATTTTAAAGGACCTTTGCGAATCTCCGAGCAGTGCATATATCCGACTAAGTTTGATCACTGAGTCGGCTGCGCCCTGATGTTTCTGGTGCTGACTTCGTATCTCGGCGACAAGACCGTTTGTTTTTTTGTACCTTTGCCGTAACGCCGCAATTTGTGCCCGCTGATCTTCAGTTTGCGGCTTGATCTTGTCCAAAATAGGCTTTGCATCATTGTCGCGTCCGAGCTTTAAATAGTCCTCGGCCAACAGTATCGACAACTCAGTTTCGGTGCGTGGCGACATGTCTTTGGATTTCGTCAAGATCTGTTTGAGCTCACTGGCCAGGGATAGTTCGCAAGCCATTTCCTGGAGGCTGCGATGATAGATAGCCAGAAGTGTTCCGTAGACTTCGAGATTTGTCGCTCGTCTGCAGTTTTCCAGTCCCTCGTGCGCTGCGGCGCGTAAATTTTTCTTGTCGTCATGCCGCTGATAATAGTTCACTAAGCGCCCATAACCGACGAGCAACACGTTGCGATCAATTGTCGTGTCCTGTGAGCAGTGGCGCAATGCTTCCAGTAGCTGATTCGCCGACTCTGGATCGGGTATGGAGAGCTGGTCGTGGTGCGCAACTCGGGTGAGCGTCTCCTTGGGCGTTTCGATTGCCGCAGTGGATACTTTCTTGCCTTCTGTGTTAGCTAATGTGTGGTGTCTTGTTGTGAAGTAATAGACCATAGCGAGGCAGATTGCCAATGCGGCCATGGCCGGCGCGAAATAACTACGTAAAATCCTGCCGGGACTCGCTGCAACTGTAGCAACTGATGTGTTTGAGCGCGCTACTGCATGTGGTGCCGACACAATCAACTCAGTCTTTGATAGTCGTATGAGATCGCCTCTGACTGTTGAACAGTTTTGGTATCGTTGCGCCGGGTCTTTGGACATGCACCGTGCAATGATGGCCTGCACCGCTTCTGGTAGCGCCGTCCAGCGATCGCATTTGTCCACCGGTTCGTTTGTTTGCTGGAACATGACAGAAATTGCATTATCGGCAGAATATGGTGGCTCGCCGGTGAAGCAGTGATATAACAGGCAGCCAATACTGTAGATATCGCTACGAGCGTCGATCGTCTTGCTGCCGACACATTGTTCTGGGCTCATATACATTACGCTGCCCAGGGCCGCGTTGGTTTGCGTAAGTTTTTGCACGCTGATGCCGAGCAATTTCGCCAATCCGAAGTCGATAAGCTTTACGACATCTTTTCCTTCAGCGGAGGTGCTGATAATTATGTTGGAGGGCTTGATGTCTCGATGGAATACGGAGTGTGAGTGGGCGTGTTCTAGTCCATCGCAAATCTGCATTGCATAATCGATTATTTGTGCTATCGGTATTGGCTCGTTCTTCGATAGCTTCGTTTGTAAGCTAACACCGGAAATACGTTCCATCGCGATGTAGGGGTAGCTTTGCCAAACACCATAGGCATAAAAGTGCACGATGTTGATGTGCTGCAGTTTGCTCAGAACAAACGCTTCTCGCTCGAAACGCACGAGTTCTTCTTTGGCATCGGAAGGCGCGCAGGAAAGAAGTTTTAGGGCGACTAATCGGTCCAGCCCGAGTTGCTTTGCTTCATAGACCACGCCCATCCCACCGACTCCGATGGAACTGACCACTTCGAATTTGTCATCGACAATCGTGCCTTCGGCTATGAACATGATTCCCCCAATCACCTTGTGCCCCAAGCGGGTGGCAGGCAACCCAATCAACATACAAGGGGCGTGCGCTGTGCGCCACCCTCCGAACGGATAAACGCCGAGCATGTGAGCTCAGGGGCTGGCTTTCTGAAAAAGAAGTGGTCGTGATGTTACAGCATCAAGCGGTAAGATGTCGTCGCAAAGATGTGCAATGGATCGCAGCATCTCATCGGGCGTGTCCTTAAGTTCTTGCAATGCCTTCTCTTGCGCCCTAACGGCCTCGGAGGTTCGGTTTTCCTTTTTCAGGCATTGCGCCAGTACCAATCGATACAACGCTAATCTAGGCACCCACGGGTCTTTGGCTTCCAGGGCAACGGCAATCTCTGCATGTGTCAGTGCGGCTTTGTAGTTTGCTTGGCGATAGTAGATGCAAGCAAGGTTGCAGTTGGCGAGGGCCACAACTGGCATGTTTTTACAGTTCCGGACAATGGACTTGGCGGCTGTTTCTGCATCTGAAAGCCGTCCTACGTGGCGATATGCGGATGCTCGCACCAAGTCGATGCCGTACCGTATGATCGGGTCTTCTGCGATCGAAATTCGCTGTTTGGCCCAGTGGTCGCATATGGCGGCACACTGTGGATAGCGCGCGGAGCGCAAGTGACCGTTGCCCAGCAGGCGAGCCGTATTGGTATACAAATCGTCTACGCCAGGGCGATCGGGTTTGCCAATATTGTCCTCAAGTGGCTTTAAATTTGCCTCTAGGAAGGGTCTGGCCTTTTCCCATTCACCTTTGCCTGCGTAGACTTGGGCAAGTTTGTCACGCAAATAGAGCAATTGGTATTCGCTGTTTTCGCTCTTTCGTTCCAATTCCGCTTGAAGGACATTCAATGCCAATTGCGGGTCTCCGAGTGCAACATATATCTCACTAAGTTTAATCACCGAGCTAGCTGCACTTTGGTGTTTTTGGCGTTGCTGAATTACTGCCGCAGAGAGGGTGGCAGTTTTTTTGTACCTTGCGCGCAACTGGTCAATTTCCAATTGCTGCAATCCAACGGGTACGAAGTTGTCCAAAAGGGGCTTAGCATCATGCTCTCGCCCGAGTCGCATATAGTCACGAACAAGCAGTCTCGTCAACTCAGCTCGAGTGTGTTTCTCCATCCTCGGGAATCTCCTCAAAGTCTGTTCGAGCTGATTCACCACAGACAGTGCGGAACCGTTTACTTCGCAGCTTTGATGATAGGCGTCCAGAATTTGGCAGTAGCGCTCGGCGTCTGTCGTGCGCTTGCAGCGCTCCATTGCCTCGCGGGTAATGGAGCGTACAGTGTCCCAGTTGTTTGCGCGAACATGATAATCCACTAACCGCGAATAACCTTCTATCAACAAGTTGGGGTCGCTTGTGGGGTCTTTTGCACAGTGGTGCAACGCTTCCGATACCTGTTTTGTCGACACCGGAGTCAAGTCAAGCCATTTGTCGCTGCGCACAAGTCTTGTGATCGTCTCTTTGGGAGTTTCAAGTACCGCAGGGTATGCAGTCTTCCCATCGATGTTAGCAAGTTTGCTATCTCTTGTTGCGACGTTGTAAACCAGCGCAAGGCAGATTGCAGATAGGACCATCGCAGCCATAAAGTACTTACTTGTAATCCTGAAAGGAGGTTTTGTCGCTGGGACAGCTGATACATTTGTGCGCGCCACCGAAAGTGGTGCGGATACAACTTGTTCCATTTGCAATAGCTGCATTAGGTCGCCTCTGACCATAGAACAGCTTTGGTATCTTTGCTCCGGGTCTTTGGACATGCATCGTGCAATGATCGATTGCACGGCTTCAGGCAGGTTCGTAAAGTGGTGGCATTTGTCCACCGGTTCGTTTGTTTGCTGGAACATGACGGCTACTGCGTTATCGGCGGAAAAGGGTGGCTCACCGGTGAAGCACTGATACAAAAGGCAACCAAGACTGTAGATATCGCTGCGAGCGTCAACGGTCTTGCCGACACACTGTTCAGGGCTCATGTACATAACGCTGCCTAACGCGGTGTTGGTTTGCGTAAGTTTTTGCACATTGAAACCCACCAGTTTCGCTAACCCGAAGTCGATAAGCTTGACGACTTCCTTCCCCTCAGCGGTGGTGCTGATAATGATGTTTGAGGGCTTGATGTCTCGATGGAAGATGGAGTGTGAATGGGCGTGTTCCAGTCCGTTGCAAATCTGTATGCCATAATCGATTATTTGCTCTGTCGGTAGCGGCTCGTTATTTGATAGCTTCTTTTGCAAACTAACGCCGGCAACACGTTCCATGGCGATATAGGGAAAGTTTTGCCAAAGACCGTAAGCATAGAACTGAACGATGTTGATGTGTTGTAGCTTGCTCAGGACCAAAGCTTCGCGCTCGAACCTCACGACTTCTTCCTTTGCATCTGAAGGCACGCAGGAGAGAAGCTTCAGCGCCACCAATCGGTCTAGCCCGAGTTGCTTTGCTTCATAGACCACGCCCATCCCACCGACTCCGATGGAACTGACCACTTCGAATTTGTCATCGACTATCGTGCCTTCGGCTATGAACATGGGCCCCCCAGTTCACCTTGTGCCACAGGGGAGCACCAGGCAATCGCGATTGTGCCTGATTGTAGAGGGGCGCGCGCCTGACAACCGGGCTTGGCTAGGGAAAGCGATTAGATTCGCGGAAAGCAGCATCAGTGCTCGGTGATGGCTTTCTTGTGACGATGCTTACCCCTTTTGGCGTTCGAGTAGATCGTTTACAATGAAGTTCTTGCATGGGTCATTAGCTCAACGGTAGAGCAGCTGCCTCTAAAGTAGTTAGATGTCGGTTCGAATCCGTCATGACCCCAATCTTAGTTGTTAGCACCATCAGTAGTACTACTTTCTACTGTAGCGTGGTCTGGGTTTGTGAGTAAAATAGCAAGACGGGCGGCATTTGCCGCCCGTCTTGGTGCTGTCAGGATGAGTTACCGGAGTGGTTTTGGGGGGGTCCGAGCCGCCTCTTGCGCGGCGGTGCTGAAGCGTGCCGTTAATGATCCGCCGGGGGATTCCACTGTAGTGATTCTTCCGCGGTTGACCTGGTCGGCACCGGAAGTTCCCTCAAGTGTCACCCTGGTTCCATTTTGGAGCGTGACCCGGTAGGTCTCATTCATCTATCCGAACCCTGAGGGCAATTGCGCCACTCGTTGGAACTCACCAGTTCTAGTGTTCAGATGTTCGACCCTCGCGCCTGGCGCGACCATTCGCAAGTCACCGCCCTGTGTAGGGACGCTGAGCATATCGCCTCCTCGTGTCATCAGCGTTTCTCTGTTGCTGACCCGGGTGAAGGCATCACCTTCAGGCAATTGAATTAGACCCTTGCGATCAGATCTTACCTCTGCTGCCCCCTACGTGTACGGCAGATCGCCCGTTCGGGGTTGCTCCGCTATTCTGTCCTGCAAGGTCAATCTAGGTAGAAGGTCTTGCACGAATTTTTCGATACCACCGGTGGGAGCTTTTTCCTCAAAAGGAGCTGCTTCCGGCTTTTGGAAAATTTGATCAGTCACGGTCCTTACCTCATTAGTTGTCTATTTGTTTAGTTGGTTCCTGCCTGCATCACAGCGGACGGACCCGGCCCGGTTGGCCAAAAACTTGTATCGATGACGGCAAGCGAGTTTTGATTGCTGTCATTCCTCCTTTAACCTACTTCGCGAATTTCAGGTTCGATTGGGTGATTGCCTAATTCCACAACGCGCGGTAACGGCTTCATAGTTGGGAAAGCAATAACGTCACGTATCGATGGAGCATCGACAAGGAACATGATCAGACGATCTATGCCTATGCCAAGGCCCATCATGGGCGGCATACCGTATTCCATTGCCACAATGAATTCAACATCAAGTGCTGGCAGTTCTTCGTGCCCATTGGTTCTCTTTCGTCCCTGTGCTTCGAACCGGCGTTTTTGCTCCATGGGATCATTTAGCTCACTGCAGCCGTTGGCTAACTCTCGTCCGAAAACGAATAGCTCAAAGCGTTCTACATAGCCTGGGCGGTGACGATGCTCCTGCATTAAGGTGGAAACTTCGACCGGGTGATCCATCAAGAATGTCGGTTGGATCAATGTCGCCTCAACCTTCTGTTCGAAGATCGCGTTGACGATTTCTCCTCGCGTGTCTTCATCTGTCAATCTGACACCAAGGCTTACTGCCACTGCCTTTAACTGGTCATAGGTAGTGAAAGTATCTACATCGATACCACAAACATTTGCAATGGCATCAGTCATCGTGACACGTTGAAATGGTGCGCTAAAGTCAAGTTCAGTTCCCTGGTATTTGATTTTGGCACTGCCGCAAACTGTGGTAGCAATATGGCGCAGCATGTCTTCTGTCAGATCCATCAGCTCGTGGTAGTCACTGTAAGCTTGAAATAGTTCCATCGAAGTAAATTCTGGATTGTGCCGCGCGGTGATGCCTTCATTGCGGAAGCTTTTTCCTATCTCATATACTCTTTCCATACCGCCGACCAGAAGGCGTTTGAGGAAAAACTCCGGTGAAATACGCAGGTGCATGTCGATGTCTAGTGAGTTGTGGTGCGTGACAAAGGGTTTGGCTTCTGCACCGCCTGCCTGCACCTGCAGCACTGGCGTGTCGATTTCTAGGAAGTCTCTGTCATCAAGGAAACGTCGCATTGTTCGTATGGTCAGGGATCGCTTACGCAGAATTTCCCGCGGTTCCTCCCTGAGGATCAGATCCAGGTGACGGTTGCGGTAGCGCACCTCCACATCATTCAATACAGCAGGGTCTTCCGGAAGCGGCTGCAGAGATTTTGCTAAAAGCTCCCAACCTTCCAGACGAATCGAAGGGGGACCATGTTTGGTGCGTATCGCTTTTCCCGTTACTCCAATGATGTCGCCTCGATCCAGTAGCCTCAGCTGCCGCAATGCATCCTTGCTAAGCATCGATTTGTCGCAAAAAATCTGTACAGTGCCAGATTCATCAGCCAGATCAATGAATGTCCAGGTAAAGCGCTGGTGCATAATTCTCCCGCAGACCCGAATCTCATCGTCGGCAACCTGATCCGTATTGAGATAGGAATATTGGGACACCGCTTGAGCCGCTGTGTGCGTGCGCTCGAACTTGTATCCGTATGCAGGCACGCCTTCAGCTTTCAACTGTTGCAACTTGCGCATTTTTTGCGCGCGTAGTGAATTATTTGCGGTCATAGCTTTGCCCTCAGGCTGAAATTAGGAACGGTCTGCCGAAGCAGCCTTCGAAGTTCGTGGTTAAAGTTGTGTTGCTGTGGTCGCGGATTTGAGCTCTGCCAGTGCTGATTTGATTGCCAGCTGTTGTTTCGCGACCAGGGTGTTTCGTTGAGACAATTGTGTTTTGATTAGCAGTTGTTGCTTGCCGATCGTGGCACTGACGGATTCGTTGCTGTTTGTTTGTTGGTTGGTAATCATGATCTTGTCCTTTTTAGAAATTGGGAATTTTTGATAAAACGAAATTCGCTTGTTCGTCGCTTAGTGTTGAAAGCAAAGAATCGCGATTTAGCGCGCCATCGGGGAACGCGCAACCCTGTGTAAGACTGGCGTTCTCACCTTGTTGTATCCTGCGCACTTGTTCTTCGAAGCCAGGTTGACACAAGTTGAACAGTGGGCAAGTTAGGCACGGCGTACGGTCCCTAGTTGCAGGTAAGTACTTGCCTTCGCTAATGCAATATTCTTCGAACTCTGGGCCTTCGTAGCGCAAATTGGCGTCTACGTTGTATTGAAAATCAGTCATAAACGGTTCCTCCGAGCGACGTGGTACGAATCCCTGAGCATGATTTTCTAGTTCGCGCTCTAAGTTGTGCTCACGGTTTCGTAGCGTTATTTCTTCCTCGGGGGATTCGGCCTTAGCATGCTAGCCAATGCGTCGGCCGGATTGAGTTTGTAATTCTCGCCGTTTTTGGAATACTGGGCACGGGCATTTCCGTTACTGTCCATTGAGACGATGGTGACAGCATTCGTACCGGCGCCGACCCGTTCGCTCACTTTCATGTTAATGCTAACCTTGCCGTTGTCGTCTTTACCCATTGACCAGCCAACAGATCGCAGAGGATTTTCGTTCTCCAACTTGCGTTGCAGTTGACCAAGGACGCGCGCGGCAGACATCGGATTTGCAGCTAAGTTTTGCAGTAACTTTTGTGTGGCGTCCAGGTCGCCATTGCGTAAGGAGTCGCGCAGGTTGCCCAACATCTTGTTCTCGAACTTAGTTAGAGGCTTTTCGATCTTGTCGAGCTTGGCGAGCAACTCTTTAGGGTCCTTGAGCTCAGGCGGACACTTAAACGCTTTTGCATCTTTCAGTGTGCCGACCTTATCTTCTAAGGAAATTTTTGGTAAAAGCGACTCCAATGCATTGCCGGCGGCAGCTGCTACTTGATCGAAGACGTCTTTTATGTCCTTGCTGGTAATTTCGTTAAAGACTGGCTTTGCCGTCTTTTCGGAAGCTTGGCCTTCAGCCACCTGGCTGAAGTCTTCCGGCGCTGTGAATTGTTCAACCATTGCTAGAAACCTCGTATAGAGAGAACAATTGCAGCGTAGTTGAACAAATGAGCAGTTCACAGGAATTGAGATGCAAATCCGTTATGGTCGATCCACAAACGTGGATCGTGCCAACCCACGAACGCCGATGCAGCATTACGCAAATTGGCGGTCTGACTGGTTTGTATTTATTGAAACGACTGTGGTCAGTACTTTATGTTCGACAATGGGCGCAGCCGCCAGACCGATGCACAAGCTCTGGTATGTGGAGCAGCTGTGACCAGCTTTGTTCCATTTCTTCGACCGACCGGCGATTTTGGGCTGTGTTTGGAACGATGTCCCCATCAACTCCTCTAATAGATCGCGGGCGCCCATGCTTGGTGCCAAGGGTGCGATTGATTTCCCGCTGGTCGTATCGTTTCATAACATCGTACAGATCGCTATTTTCGCTCCATAATTGTCGTCCGTGAAATCGGTACATTGCCATAGATTCTGCGTGCATCTCCCAAGGCTGCGTAAAGTAATTTGTGGATGGCCTGACCAGTGCTCTCTCTCGCATGGCTCTGCTTGTAATTGCACTACCTGGCACTGGAACTCCATCAACCACTGGTTCCCAGCGTCCGCTGGTTGTGTTGTTCTGCCAATGTCCACCGTCCTTGTCGATGATGCGATAGGTTCCTGTTCCGGGGAGCCGAATCCAGCCGAAGTCCGTCATCAATTGGTTCGCTTCTGCGTTGGAGCCTTGCCCGCCCCAATGCCCAGTGCCCCAGCGCATGTACTGTTCGTGGTGTACCAGTTCATGCTGTAATGTGCCTTCCAGCGCGTCCCACCCTCGAATCTGAGTGTTCCTAGGGAAAAGTAACATGTCCGGTTTGGTTTCATGTCCAGTGTGCTGGTACACGCCCCAAAGGAAGTAGTTGTCAGTGCTAATAGATGATTGTACGAACGAGAATCTCATACCTCGAACATCCATTTGCCGGTTTTGTAGCAACATGTCTGATAAGCAATCAAGTTCTTCGATCGTTGGCGGACGCAACGTCAGATCCTTGCTGTCATAGCTTTTGGCTTCGCCGGGCTGTGGAAATCGTACTCCGTAGAGATCCGTTAATCGTTGCTGACGGATCAGAACTGCTTCCAATTCGCGCGATTGGGCGCCGAGTACTTCAGTGTGTCCTTCCACCGTGATGAGATATCGTCCAAATTCGTCTATGCGGGCTGTTGATGAGTTCGTATCGCCCGTATCTGTGTTCGTCCAGAAACTACCATCGCTGCTCGTCCAAGTTCCGCTCGAGTCTATGCACTTAACGTTGATGCCGTCTTCATTTTTTAAAATTTCTATCCGTTGACCGTTTGCACCAATCATAGACGTAGTTGTGCTGCGATCGTTGTGCGAGACGGTAGTTACGCCACTGTCGCTGTTGACGCAGGTGTAGTCGTCGTTTTCATTAACGCTGACGCTGCCGTGCCAGATCCGTTGACCGTTAGTGCCGCGTTTCACCCACGCACTTCCGTCGGTGCTATCCCATTCACCAGTTGCGTCTTGACAGTAGACCGCCGTGTTGCCTCTGTAACCGACGTGCGTATTTCCGTCGCTGGTTTTCTCATAAGTTAGACGGGTTGGTCTAATCGGTAAATCGGTGAAATTTAGACTGGTGATTCCGAGGGCATCTGCGAAATTGAACGCTTTAATTGATGCATCGGTCGCACCGGAGATGGAAGTGAATGATGTTTTCGGTAAATGTAGTTCAACGCTGCCTGGCGTGTCAGTCGCAGCGTCTCTGTTCAATCCTGATTCATAGTTACGCTGAGTGTCAGCGTCAGTCACCTAACGGTCTTGATAAGGATGGAACTTCGGACGTGGAGTGTCACCAGACCAGGTTGCAATACGCCCGGCCGGATATGTCCGATTATTTTGGGTAGAGATCAGGTCGGTCCCCAGCCACTCGGGTTCATAACTGACGATGTCACTACCTACCTTTGCATGGCCATATGGGCGGTGGTAGTCAGTTCTGACGCTTAATTGAATGGGACTTTTCAATTGCACCAATTCGGCGTTGATCATGCCAATCATGCCGATTTGCGAATTTCCGACAATTGGTTGACTCATTCTTTCAAGGTATGTGCCCTTAGAGTTTTGTTGCTCCGGTGGCTGCGTAGCGGCTGTTTGTTCGGCCGAACGATAAAGGCTTCGGATGTCTGCTTGAATGATGCCGAATGCTTCTTCTCCGATATCTTTCCCGGCGGCTATGTCGCGAGCAGCGTTGCGTGCGATTTCCTGTTGACGTTCAGCAGCATCCTTCGCCGGTCGCAGTTCTTTGAAGTCCGCCGCATCCTTCAGTGTGTCGACTTTGTCGATTAGGCGAAGGTCAGGTAGGTATGGCGCAATTGCCTCACTGACTGCGGCTGCCGCTTGGCTGAACGCATTGGTGATGTCCTTGATCGAAGTCTCGTTAGTGACTTTGTTTGCCGCGCTCGTGGAATCTTCAGCTGTTTTGCTGAGTTCTTCGTGCGTGGTAAGTTGTTCAACCATTGCAAGAAACCTCGATCAGAGACTACCTGCAGATTAGGTGAACACAGTAACGGTTCACAGGAGCTGAGATGCAAATCCCTTGTAGTCGACCCACACCTGCGAATCGTGCCAATACACGAGGGCCGGTGCAGTATTACGCAAAGCGGCAGAGGAAAACGCAGAGCGTGAACCGCCGGCGGTGGCATGGTTCTGTGTGCTCTTGTTGGGAGATTTTCGTTCGCGAAGAGCGACAGACTAAGAGGAATGGGGAACGACCAGGGCCGACCGAATTTAACGGTGACGGGCGGATGGTCAGGAATTGGTCAACTGGCCTGGCTAGTGTGGAGGCATCAGAACGGCGGTTCGATCAAGAAGAAGTGAACACCGCGATTACAACTCACGACGGACGTGCGTTCTAAGTTTTCGATGTGGGTGCCGGCGGTAACGCCGCAGCTGTAACAGATGGAAATGCACCTCGAGGCCTTAGGAAATAGCCTTGCCGCATTGATGAACATGGTTGGTGACTAGAACGGGAGAGCCAAGTGATGTCATTTGAGAATCAACGAGCTGGTAGTAGTCGAAGCGAGTCTGACGCAAGCTCTGCTTTGCTCGAGGATAGCTGGATCAGCAGCCGGTCAACACCGGAATTATCGGCAGTATCAGTGGGCTACCCAGATGTTTCCGAACCTGAGATCGACACTGACCTCAGGACTCCGGAAGAAAGACGCGTAGATCACATAACTGGCATTCTGCGAGAATTTAGAGTATTTAGCGTAGACGATGTTCACCATGCATGGGCAGAATTGACGCGGGCGGCAGGCGATCATAGCCCCGCTATCAGGATTGCTGTAGCCTCGCACCGTCTTACGCCTCCAACTGTTTTGAACCAGCTTGGGTCAGATCAAGACGCAAATGTCAGAGGGGCGGTGGCCCGCAACGACCGCACAGCAGTTGCCACTCTAACGCGGCTTGCAGGAGATCAAGATCCTGGCGTTCGACGGATGGTTGCCTATTATGGGAATGCCGACCACCAACTGCTGCTTGCCGGCGACCCGGACCGTGATGTCAGAGCGGCGATTGCACAAAGATTTCAACCATCGGCCGCTGCTCTAACACGACTTGCAAGCGACCAAGATGTACACATTAGATTGTTGGTTGCCGGGCATCACTGGGTGCCTTCGGCCGTTCTGGACCTTCTTGCAAATGACCAGGACCAGTCTGTACGAAACCTGGCTGCCGACGGATTACGTCGGCGGCCGCGGCGTGAATGAAATTCATCAAAGATGATGGAAATAGTTGGTGACCGAATTTGGAAAGGGAGGAATCACGTAATGGCAATTGAGAATCAATGGAACGGTATTCAGCAAGATCAGCTTGACGCGAGTACCGCATGTCTGGAGGATACCTGGAGCAATAGCGGGCTGGTAGCCCTAGATCGGCGGAATGCACCGCCTGAGCAACCGCCGGAGGAGCCGGATGAGATTCCGGGGCCCACTCCTGAACAATTACAAACTATGCATGCACAGGCAGCCCTAGGCAGACTCGACAACGACACTGCTCGAGGAGAGGCCGCTCGCGCAGCGGGCAGCGGCGGCCCAGAAGGGCTCGTAGAGTTCAGCAATGCAATGAATACTCAGCTAGCGGCTGCCGGAAGCGACTACAGATCGCGCGTGGTGAGAGGAAATGCACCAAACGGCGTAATCCACCTCTACCTGGTTCTTCAGAACCAAACCAACAATGAGAATCCAACTGCAATGGTTAGGAATCTTAATTCTAACGGCGCAAATAGCCCCTACCGCGATCGCGTGATACCTTTGCGGTTGGTTCCTCAAGTCCTCCCAGACGTCTAAGGCTGCTGCCAAGCGACCTTTAACAAGCCTATTAAACAACAAGCAGAGCGTAAACCACAGGTGGTGATGCGCTCTGTTTGTTGTTGCAGGATATTCCAAGCGCACGCTCTTGTTACCGACAGTACAAAACGAGGGCCGAGTAATTGTGCAAGATGCAGGCGCGTGGCCCTGTCTCTTTGGTGGCGCTGTTGCGAAAGCTGTTGTCCAGGAAGCACCACAAAATGAAGCTCAGGCGATCTTGAGCTTCATTTGTGTAATATTGATAGCTGGAGCTACAGTCGCTTTTGGCTTATCGTGCCACCATCTGGTTATTCATCACCGTTGGTCCATCGCTCATGCAGTGCTTGGGCGTGTTCTATTCTTCGTGTGATGGCAGCTCTCACTTGCTGAGGAAGCGCTGCGCCTCCCGTCGATTCCAGATGATCTCTTAGCTGTTGGGCAAGGTCAACAGCAAATAGTACGCGGCCGGGGTCGTTAACCATGTTCGTTTCCAAAGTAGTTAAGCTTCGATCAAGTGAATTGAGCGCTTCCTGATGATTTCCGCTATTAAGCAAGGAGCGTCCTGCTTCAAGTGAAAGATGGAAGGCGATGGGCTGAGAGTCAAGAAGCTGGGCTGCAGCAATAGCTCGGCCAAATTCTTGCGCGTTGCTGGGTCCAAAGATTCCTCGTTCATTGTCGCGTACAAGCAGGGCAGACGCTCTGTCTTCCCATCCCTGACGGAGAGAGAGAATTCGTCGAGATTCTTGAAGTCGTTGCGGATCATTGGTCGTCTCGCCAACATAATCAAGGATGGACTCTAGCGGAAGTCTTGCCGCACTTCTTGTCGCACCGGCGCGTAGCTGCGGATCGTCGCCTTCCAGAGCTGCTGCCATCATCGGGATAGCGGCCACTCCGATGCGATCTATCACTTGAGCAATCCGGGCGTTGAATTCGGCATCATTTGGATTATGTGCGCGTAGCAACTCCGGCAGCGCACACAGACCGCGTCCTTGTAGCTCCAGCGATGCTGTTTGCCGCTGTAAGTATGAAGACGAGCCCAGACGCCTGATCAATTGCTCATTAGAGCGGTCTGCATTCTCTTGCGGCGGCCCATCTGCTGACTGAACAAAAGCCGGAGGCACTGTTACCATGTCTCCTTTACCGGCATATTGAAATTCGCTTTCACTGAATATGCTCATGCTTGGCAGCAATCCGGCGGATACCAGTTGGGCAGTCTCGCTCTGATGAGAGTGTCGGGAACCGTTTTGAACGGCAGAAGATTGGCTTTCTCCGATGTCTGCACGGTTAAACGTTACCAACAACTGGCTGTCTAAAATTTCGTTTGGTCCGTCCACAGTCAACCCTCCACGCCATGCACTACCCGAAGATAGAATGCGTGCCGAAGTCTGACTAAGTCCTGACCAGGCAAGTTAACACATGGAAAGTACGAGACACTATGACATCGTTAACGAGCGGAAGGTTTTTGTTGATTGCTATTGCACTTCTCCAAAATCCACTTGCATGAGTTTTTTTGCTGATCTGAGACTGCCAGCGATGCCGCTTGGTTGGCCGACTTCCGCGCTTCGTCGTATCGTTTCAGCAAAAGGTAGTCTTGCCCTAACGACAGATATAGCGAACACCGACGTGCTCGCGGCGCATTTGGGTATCGTCTTAGAGTGTCTTCCAGCAACGGCACAAGTGAAAGTTGACAGTTCGCTGCAACGCAAGCTTCGTGGTACATCTCCACTAGCCACATGTATTCTGTGCAGTGATCCTCGTCGATGCCATGATAGTCTTCCAAAGCTTGTTTGCAGTACCGGCGCACCAGAGCAAGATCCTTTTTGCTACTGTAATAACCGAGAGCCCGATGGATAGCTTGTAACACAAGCTCAGTGCGATCCAACGATCCGGCGTCTTTCGATTTGTAGGAATCAACTAATGAAAGTATGTGTTTAGACGTAGGCTCATCAACTTTCCCAGCCTCGGTTGTAGCGACCAACTTGTACAACTGATCGCGCTCAGAGATACACATTGATTGCTTAACAGACGCAGTTTCGTTAAGTCTCAGCGACAAGAAACTGCCAGCTCCGATCAAGCAGACAGCAAGGCATGCTAGAAATATTGCAAAACGATTTCGATTGGGAGACGGTTGCGACTGCCCAGTTGAAAGGAAGGAATTGGAGAGGCTGCCAAAGACGGAGTTGGCGGAAACCGGGACACCTTCGAGTTCTGCAGGTTGGTTCCGGGTAATTTTATGAAGGTCTTCGTTCAATGCCAGGGCGGATGAATACCGACGTTCCTTTTCTTTGGCCATGCATTTTGCCAGCACGGGCTGCAGTTCTATAGGAATTTTGGACCAATGTTCCGCGTTGCCTATCGATTCGTTGAGATGTTGAAACATCATAGCTGTGGCATTATCGGCGGTGTAAGGCGGATACCCGGTCAGCATCTGGTAGAGGACACAACCCAGGCTGTAGATGTCACTGCGTGCGTCCAGAGATTGTCCCAAGCACTGTTCCGGACTTGCATACATGACGCTGCCCAGCGCCATTCCGGTCTGGGTCAAGTTCTGGAAACGGTCGCCGCCAACGAGCTTGGCTAAGCCAAAGTCAATCAGTTTAACTTGCGGATGCTGTCCGTCAGATTCGATTGCAAGTATGTTGGTTGGCTTTAGGTCGCGATGAAGAACATCATTGGCATGGACGTGTTGCAGTCCGTCACAGACCTGGCGCGCTATATCCAGAGTTAAAGGAAGATCCAACGACTGATTATTCGACAGAAAGTGCTGAAGGCTTGGTCCGTTCACACGTTCAATGACAATGTACGGAACGGTGTTCCAGATACCATAGGCATAGAATTGAACGATATTAGGATGTGACAAGCGACTTAGGATCAGTGCCTCTCGCTCGAAACGGACTCGATCTTCATCATCCTCGGTGGTGCTGCCTGTCAACATCTTAATTGCAACGATACGCTCGAGACCCAGATGATATGCCTCATAGACGACGCCCATGCCGCCGGAGCCTATTGTGCCGCGGATTTTATACTTGTTGTCAATAAGGCTTCCGGCCGTGATTAGCATTGCCCGCTCTTTTGTCGCTTATCGGCCTGTACCCGACGGGCGTCACTGGATAACGCCACAGATTTTGTGTCTTACCGTCCCTTCTTTATCATAACTGACCGGAATTAGGCTCTACTTAGACCAACCGAGTTCACTGGTGCCTGACCATGCAGTGATCATTGTGTAAACACACGATCGTCATGCGTGCAAAGCCGGAGATTGGTCTGAGTCAGTCGACCTTCAACGTACGAAGCAGCAGCCTTATCCTGAGCGCATCAACTCTGAAAGAGGTTACTTACAATGGCTCAAGAACAACAACCAGCACAGGATGTGCTTCCCGTGGAAAAGACTGCTGCTGCCGGCGCGGCACCAGATGCAGTGGATAATTTCCTTAAAGACTTAGACGACATTCGTTCCACATACGATTCTTCCAGTTTAAGCGACGTATTAGTAGCCGGATCAGCGGCGGCTTTGCAGGGTCTGAAGGCTTTGGGGCTGGACAAGCTCTTTATCGAGGGGGCAGCCGATGCTGCCGATCCTCCAAAGGGCAAGCCAGCAGGGAAAACCTTAGAGGGCTCCAATCCGGCCGAAGGTTTCAGTAGTCCAGCTGAAGGTTTCACCGATAAGAAACCTCAGAAAGACGATGCCGCATCTAGCTTGGCCGAACAGATCGCCAAAAAGATGGCAATGGCCGCAGGTGGTGGTGCGGATTTTGGTGGCAAAATCCGGGACGCCGTCGACTACAAAGGTGGCAAGCTTGAGAAACAGACTGAGCGTCCGTTATCGCGCATTGAGCAGATGATCACAAAGGGACTGCTGCAATCTGCTCGTTCTGGTGACCTGGAAGGCGTCAAAGAAATGCTCGCAACGTTGAATGAGTCGCCCAAATCTGTCGATGCTGTTCTCAATCAGGTAAGAGAGAGTTTGAGTAACTCCGGTTCCCGTGCCAATGTAGGCTGGGAAAGAGGCACAGACGACAGTGGTAACTCGTTCGTGCGTATGCATCTGACAACTTACGACAAGCGGGCCGGCGAGTCCACTCGTGTGACTCTCGGCAGTGATGGCACTGAAAATGCGTACATAAAACCCTTCAAGGGCCCAGCGCAATCCGTAGATGCCAAAGAGACGCTAGTAGGTATGGTAGCCCCACAGAAGCAACCAGAGCTTCGTCATTTCCAAGAAAAGGAAATGAGTGAGGCCGAAAGAGCGAAGCTGGAAGCAATCAAGCTAGAAGCTTTAAAGCTAGAAGCAATCAAGAGAGCCCGCGGAAAATAAGCCGGTACTGCGATTGAAAGAGAGTTGATAGTACAGAAAAAACGGCAAGAGCGAGGCGCGCTGCAACAGCGCGCCTCGTTCGTTATGAACGTGCAAGTGGTATTGTTTCAGTTCGTGGGCCGCTTTTTATCGGCGATGTATGATTAGTTGCCTGAAGATTTGGAGGCAATGCCTGTGCAGAAAACTCAAGCCACGCTATTCACACCATATGATCTCGGTGACATTGAACTGCGGAATCGAATCGTTTTGGCGCCAATGACTCGTGGCCGTGCGGTAAGCGAGCGAATTCCCAGTCATTTGATGGCTGAATACTACGTTCAGCGGGCCTCTGCTGGATTGATTGTTACCGAGGCTACGACCATCTCTGAACAAGCTAATGGTTGGGTGAATAGCCCGGGAATATACACTGTTCAGCAAGTCGAAGGATGGAAACTAGTTACTGAAGCTGTTCATCGAAAGGGCGCGCCTGTCTTTGTTCAGCTCTGGCATACCGGTCGTGCGTCGCATTCGAGTTTCCACAACGGCGCACTTGCTGTTGCACCTTCAGCAATTAAGTTGACCGGCGATTTGATTCATACGCCGGAAGGCAAGAAGCCTTACGAGACGCCGCGGGCGTTGGAAATTGATGAGATAGCTTACATAGTCGATGACTATAGATTGGCCGCAGAACGAGCCCGGGCTGTAGGGTTTGACGGAGTCGAGATACACGCGGCGAATGGTTATCTGATTGATCAATTTCTACAATCCAAAACGAATCAGCGCACAGATGAATATGGTGGCACGATCGAGAATCGTTTCCGCTTTCTGCGCGAAATCGTTAGAGCGGTGCTTCAAGTTTGGCCTTCTCGCAGAGTTGGTGTGAGGCTTTCGCCAAATGGCGGTTTTAACGATATGGGCTCTGCTGACTTTCGGGAGACATTTTTGTACGCGGCCGAGCAGTTGAGTTCATTCAACCTCGGTTACTTGCACGTGATTGACGGGCTTGCCTTTGGATTCCATGGCTTGGGCGAAGCTATGACTTTGCCTGAATTCCGCAAAGTCTACAAAGGCGCGATCATGGCGAATAGCGGTTACACCGCGGAAAGTGGGGAAGAAGCGATCGCAAACAAAAATGCAGACCTTGTGGCTTATGGGCGGCCTTTCATCACCAATCCCGATTTGGTGGAAAGGTTTCGAAATGGCTGGCCTTTGACTCCGGCTGCCGACGTCAAAGTCTGGTCCGCGGCCGGAGAACAGGGCTACACCGATTTTCCGCCACATCAAAGCTGATCCGGAAGGGGGATGCTTCCCAGGTTTCCAAGGATGCGGTTGACAAGACTTGTGCTTAAGTTGGGTGGCTCGTCCTGCGCGAGATGAAAACTGCTTCAGGCGGTGACATATGGTTGAAATAGCCCTGGCGAACCGGCGAGTCTTACGTGTTCTTTTTTCCCTTTCTACTGACACGATAACGTCGCAAAACAACCAACGTTGACTTTTTGCACCACTTCTTCTTTGCAATGCGCAAAGGTAGTGTAGTTTAGCGTGTCGGCGGAATAGCACTGTAGGAGCAAGCAACCATGCTTGATTCAGCGCGTTTATTCTGGCAAACGCATCGCGACCAGCAGTTGGAAGGCTTGAAGGATTTCCTTCGCATTCCCAGCATCAGTTCTCAGCCGCAGCATCGACAAGATGTCGCTCGCGCGGCTGCATTCATCGCCGACCATCTGTGTGACCTTTCCTTCACCGATGTGGCTGTAGTTCCGGGCACGGAAGGCGAGCATCCTCTGGTCATCGGTCAGTGGCTCGGCGCCCCCGGGAAACCGACTTTGCTCCTCTACGCTCACTACGATGTCCAGCCGGTTGACCCGCTGCAGCAGTGGGTTTCGCAGCCATTCGATCCTCAGGTCCGGGATGGCAAGCTCTGGGCGCGCGGCGCTGTTGACGACAAAGGGCAATTGTGGATTTTGCTCAAAGCGCTGTAAGGCTTTATCAAGAGCGATGGCAAGCTTCCGGTCAACATCAAGGTGTTGTTCGAAGGCGAGGAAGAATTCACCGGGGCGCACATCGAGCGTTTTGTCGAACAGCGACCGGATTACCTCAAGGGTGTCACCTCAGCACTTGTGCTGGATACCGGCATGTTCGCGCCTGGGCTCCCGACAATCTGCACCGGCTTGCGCGGAATCATCACTTCGGAAGTCACCGTCCGTGGTGCTAACCGCGATCTGCATTCAGGCGAGTTTGGCGGAGCTGCGCCCAATCCACTGCAGGCTCTGTCTGAGATCATCGCGTCGCTGAAGACTCGCGCCGGGCGCGTGCGTATCCCAGGCTTCTATGCCGGCGTGCGCAAGCCTGACAAGCTCGAAAAGGCGTCGTGGTCGCGCCTGCCATTCAACGAGCATGTGTATCGTGAAGGGTTAGGCGCTGCCGGCCTGGTAGGTGATCGCCGCTATCCAGTGGTGCATCGGCTCTGGGCTCAGCCTACCCTTGAAATCAACGGCATCGCCGGCGGGTTTGCCGGTGAAGGGTTTAAGACTGTGATTCCTTCAATTGCCACGGCGAAGATCAGCTTGCGCCTCGTGCCCGATATGAACCCGGACGCGATCGCCGCGGCTTTCCGCGAGTTCGTGAAAAAGGTCGCGCCGCCGCATGTGCATACGGACGTGCAAATCATTTCCGCATCGCCGGCGATGGTCGTCGACACATCGCACGAGGCGATCAAATGCGCGGCTACTGCCTTCCATCAGGTTTTCTCAGCTGAGGCGGCCTATGTTCGGCAAGGCGGCTCGATTCCAATTGCTGGCACCTTCGCGTCAGTTTTGGGAGTTCCTGTCTTGATCACCGGTTTCAGCCTGCCTGACTGCAACATGCACGCGCCCAACGAGAATCTCGACCTTGGAAACTTCTACAAAGGCATCGAGGCCGTCGGCACCTACTTCGCCAGGTTAGGCGGAGTGTAGTTCACAACCCAACCTATCCAACGCAAGATTCAAGCACCGCATAATCGGCAATGACAGGCTGAGCCTTTCGGCGAAGCCTTCTTGCTGCAAGTAAACAGGAGACTGAAATGTACGGACCGTCATTCACCCTGCATGATCTGCAAGTGGCAAACACCGCTGACAAGCGCCTCGCGCGCACCGTGGTGGTTGGCCTGCCTCTTACGCGTGAGCAGAAGCTGCCCCTGATGTACGTTGAACTGGCTGTCGAGGTGGACGCTTCTGCCTGCGAGCACGTCTGGGTTGACGCTTTCCGGGCAGCCGCCAAGCGGTTCATCACCGCCACTGGGCTGATTGGCATCGGCAAGCTGATCTACCGCAAGATCGACGGCGGGCAGTTGTCCGTCGTGCATGAGGACATCGAATTGTAAGCCGTAGCGTCGTCAAGGTTGCGCGGCTGTGCAATTGCTCAAGGTCACCCGGCAACTAGAATTCATGCGTGGATCAGTTGCGATTTAGGGTGCCAAAGCAATAGCGTCTTAATCGAACTCGCCCTTCTTACATGCGCTGTATTCGTATCCGCCTTATTACTATGTGCTACTAATCAGGCTGTAGTCGCGGCGAGTTCAAAATTTTTGGTCCGCTTCCATTTGTTGCTTTGGGCACATCGGAAGCGGACTTTAGTCTGTCTCACGGAGACCCACATGAACAACCACCTTCGCAACATGTACCTTTACTTCCTGGCGTCGACTGCAGCTGTTTTGCTGCTCGGCATCGGCACATCCATCTCCGGTTCCTGGCTTCTGGCTGCCATTGCCGCGACGCTCGTGGCCGGCTCTGCCATCGCCGGCGGTATCTTAGGCACCATGCGCATGCGCGCCTTCTTCGGGTTGATGCAGACCGGACGCCTGCTGCAGTATGCCAGCTTCACCGTGTCGGCCTACGTGGGGCTGCTGCTTTGCGGCTTGCTCTTCGGTTCGACGCTCAGCCTCTCAAGCCCGCTGCTTTCGGCAGTGGCCATCTTCGTTCTGGCGTTTGGACCGGCCACCCTGTTTGGTGAAGTTCCCGTCCGCGGTCGCACCTGGCTGCCAGTTCGGCGCATCTAGCACACCTTGTTGCGCTCGTTAATTCTGGAAGCCGCGCCTTGGTGGGAGGCTTCCTCTTTGGCATCTGGCCTATTGCCATTGCTAAGCCCCAGGTTTGGGGTTTAGCTTTTTGGGGTGCGTTAACTATATGAGTCAGTATATGTATTGGATAGACTGAGGTTTAGGGTCCCATCCCGGGTCTGAAAGCAGCGTCAATACGGCGATACACAGCATCATCGAGTTTTTGGTGCTTCCATTATTTGAGCTTTGTCTTGTTTGTAGTTGCGATCGAGCTCGTTCTTGCTATTCTGTCCGCAATGCGCGAGAGCGCGTCGTCTGGTCCAATACTTTTCGAACGCAGGCACGTCGCGCTTCTCAATGGCTCGTGCAATCAGCATGACCGCGGCGCTATCATCAAAGCATTTTTTTGATTCAGCAATTGTCAGTGCCTGGTTCCAAAGGCGTTCTGCCTCGTCGTAGTTCAACTTCTGTTCAGGGGACTTGGTTGGCAGCGCATAAGCGATTTCTGAATAGTGTTCTGCCAGAGCGCATAGGTGTGGTATCAATTCCTGCTTCGGAGCATCGGTTTGTAATTCCAGCTCAAGCAGAGCGTTTGTCAGCGCGATCTCTTGTGACTCCGCTTTGTCCGAGCTCCAGAGCAGGCGATTCATCAGCACCACCTTCTGCAACGCGGTTACCTGGAGTCGTTTGTCGCTGGTCAGCGTGCTGTAAAAATAAGCCTGTTTGTAGTAAAACCGCGCAAGCCTAAATGGACGATTTAGTTGGGAGCGATCCTCTGGGAGCGAGTCGGCTATTTTGCCGCAGCTGGTCAGAATCGCTGTCAATTCACAAGGACTGAGATGACGGCCCAAAGCCGCTGCCCGAGCACTTTCTAGTAATGAAATGACGACTGAATAGCCAGAGTTCTTTCGTTGTTCCTGTTCGGCTCGTTTTAAGTACGCTTCGGCAGGTGCAGGTTTGCCGTCTACGAATATGGACTGTGGTTCTATTTTTGACTCAGGTTCAAAGAGCAACGAGTCGATCTGATGCGGCACACTTGCTTGCATGCCGTCGTACCACTGTGTAGGCTTTGCTGTTCGAATGGCAGTGGCTTTGGCGTGGCAATACTCCGCGATGCTGCAAAATTCCCAGATTGGCAGATGACGACATCCACGCGGTTCCTCGAACATAACGTTGAGTTCATCGAGGAGGGCAGCGACGCGCTCCGGCGACTCTTGGCGCAGCCATGCAGCACCAATAACGGACAGAGCCGCGGCCATTGCTTGTCTTTTATTTACCAGTTGTATTTCAAGATCGGTTTTATAGAGCAAATCTGTGAGCTGAACCGACGAGATTAACCATGTGCAAATTGCCGCAATGGCGACACAACCAACAGCGACCTTCCAAGTTTCTTTCATTTCGGCATTCTAGGCGATGAGCGGAATCGATTAGAAGTGCATAAAGTCACCAGCTGATGCATGACTTTTGTCATCCATGAATACTGTTCTCACATCCGTGCCTAGGGTGAATTTGCATACTTGTGAATTCAAGAGGAATGCTCGCAATTTGCTTTGTTGTCTGAAACCCCCGTCGATATCGGCACTTGCGTAATTGAACCGGGTACACTCATGACACATTGAATTGACAAATATGTCAATTGACCACAGGCGCCTCTGAGGCGTAACCAATGCGGCCGCTCAGCCGCGACTTGCCGATCAATCGGCTAGCAGGTGTTACTCGGCACTGGGGAGAAGAGATACCGACGTCAAGTGCGTGGGGCTAATGTTGATGCCACAGCCGGCTTTACTTATAGCTTTTGCCATTTCTTGTGGCGTTGCCGCTGTTAATATAATTGGCGTGGCTTATGGATTAGGGAGCGGAACGACATGACCCCAGCGCAAGGTGATGTGCCGCCTGATTCGATGCAAGGACTGAATCGTAGGCGGAATCCTGATGGTTCCGAGATTTTGTTTGACAGTCGCGGCGCTATTCAAGCCACAGTGGATGTGCTCGGCGAGCGTCGCGAGTTTGCTGTCGAGCCGAAGTCGGGACGCTTGATGGTGCGAAGGTTTGGCTTGTGGACGAAGCCTGAGCAGGCTCGCATCGACGAAAATGGCAGTCTTTATTTTCGCCGGGGAGCCGTGGAGATACTTGAACGGCTTGATGGTGTGCACATTCAGGCCAATAAAACTGAAGGCTTGTCGATAAGGAACGATCAAAAAAATCGAACTGAAGTTATTGAAATGGCTAATGGAGAAGTTTGGCAGCGCCAGATTACAGACGAGCAAGAAGAATTTTGCATTTGGCGCAATGGAAGTCCAAGTTTCAAAAGCGAAACCTATTTTAAGCCCGCAAGATACAGCGCACGCACGCCCAGCGGCATCCAGGCACTTAGCTACGTGTCTCGACATGAGGAAAGCTGGGAACGTGGCGAGATTGCGCGCGAGAAGTTCAGCTTCAACAACGATACGAGCAGCGAGCGCCATGTTGCAGTCGCGCTGCAACTCGGGCGTGGAATGTTGATGCTTCGCAACGTAACTACTGTAACCACATTGTTTGCTGCAGGTGCACCCAGTGAAACTACATACGTGTTAATCCAACCTACTACTTTGAAAATCGACATCCCCATAATGAAGGCTTCGTTCGACAAGGTTACGCAGATTCGTAGCCTTCAAAGCACGGCCGGAGCTTCAATTTCTTTTGGCAAAGCCGATGGTAGCGAGCAGATTATCAACTTGATCGAACGTTGAGTAGGTAGAATGAACCGATGAATTTGCACCTTTCTCGCTTATTATTTGTGGCAGCAATAACTGTCCTTCTTTCTGTACCTGTGTTTGCGGATTCCTCATGGGACGCTCTGATGACCCAAGGCACTGCCGCCTTCAAGGAAAGGCGGGACTTGGACGCCATCAGAGACTTCACCGAAGCCGTAAGGCAAGCAAGGGAGTTTATTCAGCCCGATCCTCGGCTTGCTCAAAGCTTGAACGATCTGGGCCTTTCGTACCAAAACGCCGGTCAGTACGAAGAAGCAGAAGAGTTCTATAAACAGGCAATCGCTTTGCGGGAAGAGCTTGGTGCAAAGGATCCGATGGCGGTATTGCCGCCGTTGCGAAACCT
>JADYXS010000525.1 GCA_021772155.1 Candidatus Obscuribacter sp. | reverse complement strand
TGCCTCTCAGGGGCGAGGGGGCTGTCCCCTCCCGCTTGATTCACCAATACATCCTTGCCCCCGCGTCGGATCTGCGCAATCCACCTCGCCCAGCAGGACCTGACAGGTAGGGCCACCCGCCATCCTTCGCATGCACGCGCTGCCCCAGGAACTAGCCCCTCGCCTACATGCGTTCGATGATCATTGCGATGCCCATGCCGCCGCCGACGCAGAGGCTGGCCAGACCATAGCGCTTATTGCGTCGCTTCAACTCAAGGGCAAGCGATAGCAACAGGCGGGTTCCGGTCGCTCCGAATGGATGTCCCAGTGCGATTGCGCCACCATTCACGTTCACCTTACTGCGATCAAGTCCGAGCTCTTTTTCGCAAGCCAGGTACTGCACCGCAAAAGCTTCATTAATTTCGATCAGATCCATCTGATCAAGCTTCAACCCGGCTTTTTCCAATACTTTCGGTATAGCAGCCACCGGCCCAATGCCCATGATTTCCGGCGGAACACCGGACACTGCCCACGATACCACTCGGCAAAGTGGAGTAGCACCGATCTTTTCGGCATTTTTAGAGCTGGTTACAACAACTGCAGCGGCACCATCAACGATACCGCAGGCGTTTCCGGCAGTTACGCTGCCGTCTTTCCGGAAGGTCGGTTTGAGCTTGGACAGCTGTTCCTTCGTGGTCTCCGGGCGAGCGTGCTCATCCTTGGAGATAGACGTTACTTTGCCCTTTTTGTCTGTGATAGCTACCGCGATAATCTCTTCTGCAAGACGTCCCGCTTCTGACGCTGCTTGTGCTTTGGCTTGGCTTTGCAACGCGAACTCGTCTTGGGCATCTCGATCAATCTTGTATTTCTCTTGGATATTTTCCGCCGTTTCGCCCATGGAAAAGTTCACTAGGGTATCGCGGATGTCCAGGCCGTCCCAGAGTTCGGCGTGTCCCATACGTGCGCCCCAGCGATTCTGCCAGGTTATATAAGGAGTCATCGATAGCGAGTCGCTTCCGCCGGACACAACAATCTCAGCTTCTCCAGCGTTGATCAAATGTGCAGCTTGCGCTACTGCTTGTACACCTGACCCGCAGAGCTGGTTGATGATTAAAGCCGGTGTGTCTATTTTCATCCCCGAGCGCAAAGCCACATGCCTGCCGAGGTAGATGGCGTCTTTGCTGGTCTGCAGAACATTGCCCATAATCACGTAATCCACGCTTTGTGGATCCACTTTGCTTCGTTCGACGGCCGCCTTTGTGGCTACGGTGGCCAAGTCGGTTGCCGTTTGAGTGGCTAAACCGCCGCCGAACGCACCAAATGGAGTGCGCGCACCGGACAGGATGACGATGTCATTGCTCATGGAGTTGCCTTTTGTGAGAGAACGAAAATGCTTGAAAAATAGTTGAAGAGCCATTTTACAGTAGGAAGGCAGCGATGCTGTTGAGTTGCTTCAAGCAGCCTCAAATCTAAAACAACAAGAAAAGCGGAAATGTTAGTTGCGTTCACAAGATAGAATTGGACCGAAGTTTTTGGTTCTTTGCAAGTGATGGAGGTCCTCCCCTTGTCTAAAGTTGGTGTGCCCAAGGAAATTAAGGATAATGAGTATAGAGTCGCGCTCACAGTCGCCGGCTGCACTGCTCTTACATCCGAAGGTCATGAAGTTTTTATTGAACAGGGAGCCGGCCTCGGTAGCGGTATCTCGGATGAAGACTACAAAAAAGCTGGCGCGAAGATAGTGCCCGATCCCGGGGCTGTTTTTGAAAAAGCTGACCTCATCCTTAAAGTAAAAGAACCCCAAAAGTCTGAAGTTGCTCTTCTGCGCAAGAACCAGCTGCTGTTCACTTACTTGCACCTTGCCGCTGCTCCTGACCTGGCTGTAGATCTGGCAAAAACAGGCGCTACTTGCATCGCTTATGAAACGGTACAACTGCCGAACGGCCAATTGCCGCTGTTGATCCCGATGAGCGAAATCGCTGGTCGTCTGTCAACACAAATCGGCGCTAACTACTTAGAGCGTCCCATGGGCGGTCGTGGTGTGCTGCTTGGCGGCGTTCCCGGAGTTGAGCCTGGTGAAGTTGTAGTAATAGGCGGTGGTGTTGTCGGCACGCATGCTGCCCGCATCGCACTCGGACTTGGCGCCAAAGTGACCATTTTCGATCTATCGCTGGATCGCCTGCGTTATCTGGATGATATTTTTGGTGGACGCGTGCAAACCGTCTACTCTATCGGACACTACCTGGAAGAGCGCCTGCCGCATGCTGATCTCGTAATCGGCGCTGTGCTTATTCCTGGCCGTCAGGCTCCGCGCATCATTACCAGAGAGATGGTGGGCAACATGAAGAAGGGCTCGGTGATCATCGACGTGAGCGTGGACCAAGGTGGTTGTATCGAAACCATCCATCCGACCACACACTCGGCACCGACTTACGAAGTCGACGGCGTGGTGCACTACGGCGTCGCAAACATCCCGGGCGCAGTGCCGTGGACATCGACACGCGCTTTGACCAACGCCACGCTTGGCTATTGCTTGAAGCTTGCTCGCTCCGGCTACAAGGCAGTGTTGGACGATCCTTCGCTCAACCATGGCGTAAACATCCACGAAGGCAAAATCGTGCATGCGGGGGTCTCCGATGCGGTTGACTCTAAAAAAAGCCAAAAGCTCGTAACTGCATAGAGCAGTCTTAGCGCCAGGTTTACAGCCAGTCGTTGAGCACCGCATCTTAGTTACAGAACTCACCAACACCGCCGGCATAAGCCGGCGGTGTTGCTTTTAGCGTTGATCAGGGTAAAAAGTCCTAGAGTCCGCAGCCACACGAATGCTTCGAAATCTAAAAATCGCGCACCAAGGTTTGATACTGGTTCTTTTGCCAGTAGTATTCGAAATCGTGTTCATTACGCTACTTGGACTGCAACTGAACAAGACTTATGTAGTTTTGGAGTCGGTCAATGCTTCCCGCCGGTTTGGACAATCTGTCGAATCAATTTGTCAGGACGTCTATGCACTGACGGAGATGATGGAACGCATGAGGGAGCTTCGTGGGGCGTTGCCTGCGGCCGAGCTAAAGGTCATCTCCGAGAAGCTCCTCGACATCAGGCGCGGTACGGCAACTCTGATCGAAACTTCGCCTGACGAACGTATGAGGAAAAGAGCTGAAAGTGTTGCTGTGCCTATCAATGCCAGTACGAAAATCTTCGGCCGCTTAATTGCCGAGTTCAAGCAAGAAGACTTTTTTCAGGTCGTAATGATCATTAAGCGTAAGCGAAACGTCTTGGCCAATGGACGGGATAACCTCTTTGCCAGCCTTTCTGAATTACTTGAGGCGAAGAAGGAGCAGCAGGCTGATTACGACATTCTTGTTAAACAGCAGGCCAAAAGTCTACACACCCTAATGGGAATCGTACTTGTTGGCGGCGTCCTGCACGTGATGCTAGCGTTGTTTCTATGGCTGATGTTCAGTCGTGACACTGCCGATTGTTTCAGAGTCTTGATGGACAACACTTGCCGGTTAGCACTTGGGCAGCCTTTGAATCCGCTGATTTCAGGCAAAGGTGAGATTGCACACCTTGATCGTGTTTTCCAAGACATGGCTCAAGCTTTGGATGCGGCCAGAAGGAAAGAGCGAGCGATCATCGAAAATGCCATTGATGTAATTTGTTCTTTCGACAAAGAAGGCAAGTTCACTGCGGTCAGCCCTGCCTGCCAGACGTTGTTCGGTTACCAGCAATCCGAATTGGTCGGTACGCATTTTTACGATCTGATATTCAGTGACGACAGGTTCTTAGCCGAAAAAACGTGTTGCGCCATCATAAACGGTGACGGGCGCGGTCAATTTGCGACTCGGGCAAAGCGTCAAGACGGAGCAATTGTCGACGTTTTGTGGGCTATCCAGTGGTCCGATATAGAACAGCTTATGTTCTGTGTGGCGCACGATATAACTAAGCAAAAAGAAATCGAGCGCTTGAAGCAGGAATTTGTGGCCATGATAAGTCACGATCTGCGAACGCCGCTCATGACGGTGCAAATGACACTATCGATGCTAAACAACGATGTTTTAGGCAAGCTTCCAGAGGGCGCGAAAAAACAGGTAAGTGGTGCGGAATCCAGTGTTCAGCGACTGATATCGTTAATCAATGATTTGCTGGATATTGAGAAAATGGAAGCAGGCAAACTACAAATTATCATCGACGATGTGATGGTGCAGGATGTCTTCGAGCGGACATTGGTGGCGGTCGACGCGTTTGCCAAACACCACGGCGTCTTGCTGCATTTTGAACCGTCTGAGATCGAGTTTCGCGCCGATGGGGACAGGCTCGTGCAGGTTCTCGTCAATCTAGTTTCTAACGCAATTAAATTCTCACCAAAAGACAGTCTGGTCCGGTTGGAGGCAGTCCAGGTGGATGAAACTGTGGAAGTTCGCGTCATTGACCAGGGACGTGGTATTCCGGCGGAATTCATAGACTCCATTTTTGACCGATTCCAGCAAGTGGAAGCTGCCGATGCCACGAAAAAAGGCGGTACTGGGCTTGGTCTGGCTATTTGCAAGGCAATAGTGGAAGCTCATCAGGGAGAAATCGGCATCGAAAGTGAGGAAGGACGCGGATGTACGTTCTGGTTTCGCCTGCCTTTGCACAGATTGGTCATTGAAAAGACGGAAGAGGTTGAGCAAATCGAGGCAGTATCTCTGCGGCAACCTGCGCCTGGCGAAAGTTTTTAGAAGATGCAATGCTTGATGCAAATTGCCATCTGACTGCTGTTCTTATGCTAATTTAGCCAAGTATGGTAAATACTGATGTCAATAAAGACCTGTCTGTTCTTGTAGTTGATGACAATCGTGTCATTCGCGAACTTGTCACGCGGCAGTTAGCCAAGCTTGGTGTGCGTTCGGAAACTGCCATGGATGGCAAGGATGCGCTTGTGAAGCTGGAAGGCTCGACGTATGACATAGTGCTGATGGATGTCCAAATGCCGGAAATGGATGGCATTGCTGCCACTCAGGAAATTCGTCGTAAAGAAGATCTAGTAGGCAAGCACACGACGGTTATCGCACTTACCGGACACGGCTCACGCGTTGAGTGTATCCAAGCTGGAATGGACGACTACATTGCCAAACCCATGAATATTGCAACGTTGCGAGCGACGTTGCAAAAATGGGCGCCTGATTTTAATTTCGCAACCTAGTCAGCGTATTATCCTTGCGGTATAACCACTCATTTTTCGGTAGCAGGATTACGTGGCGAAAATTCTTTTGGTCGAGGATGATCTAGGACTGCAACGTATGGTGCGCGACTGGCTGACCTTCGAACACCACCTTGTCGAGACTGCAGATAACGGCAGAGACGGCATGGACAAGCTTCAATTTTATGAATATGACCTGGTCATTCTGGACTGGGAACTGCCATCGATGACAGGAATCGAAATCTGTAAGGCCTTTCGTACTCAGGGTGGCACGACCCCGGTTCTCCTGCTCACCGGCAAGGGCACAATTAGCGACAAGGAAAGCGGCTTCGAAGCCGGCGCCGACGACTACCTGACAAAACCCTTCCACTTGAAAGAGTTGTCGCTGCGACTGAGATCGTTATTGCGTCGGAGCAGCGCTGCCTTGCAAGGCGATACCCTGAAGTTCCGCGATCTAGAGCTTGAGCCGTCGAACCACTGCGTTATGAGGCAGGGCAAGGACTTGCAGCTGTTGCCGAAAGAATTTGCCCTGTTGGAATTCTTCATGCGCCACCCCAATCAGGTTTTCAGCGCTGAGGCGCTTCTAAGTCGCGTCTGGACTTCAGAAAATGAAACGTCCGTCGACGCTGTAAGCACGTGCATTAAGCGCCTGCGGAAGAAAGTCGACATCGAAGGTCAGCTTTCTGTGATCAAAACAGTGCATGGAGTGGGTTATAAGCTTGAACCGGAATAGGTCGGCCGGCGGCGACGTGGGTTGTTTCGGCGCCGGTGGCGAAACAACAGGTCAAAGCGCTTTTATCGTTGAGCCCACCGACCCAGATCGAGATTCCTTATATGTATGGGAATTTTTGCTTTTTGACCACTTCTCTTGAAATTGTCACAACCTTGCCAAAAGTTTGCCAAGACTGCCCGTTATTCTAATTACATGAAGGGAATTGCATTTCCCGATGCTTATAAGCCAATGGCGGTTAAACGACGATGTCCACCTATTCAAAAATTTCATCCAGAAGTAATCGAAACAACGTTGGTAGCCAACGCATCACTCGATCCAACTTACTGTCGTTGCGGGCTGCCGACCTCAAAGAAAATAAGGGGCGTCGCCTGGTTGAATCGGTGTTACGCGCAATATCGAACGCCTTCTCCGGATTGTTTATCGTTAGACAAGGCAAAACGAATAGCATGTGCAAATACTACGGACACGTCATCCGTAACAACAGATGGGAAGGTTATTTGCCAAAATGTGATGATTGCGGTTGCGAGATCGCAACGCCAGATCAGCTGCGCAAATCACATCCACAACAAGTGTCGCGTTAAAGGGTTTCTGTGGAGGTGCTCTTGAGCGCCTCCACGTTGCGGTCATTCGATGGATGCATACCATCGAGCCAGTTAAACTCCGGGTTGCATCAGCAACCTGGAGTTTCGGTTTTTACCGCGAGCGGGTTTGGAAGCATTTTGCCTTGGCTCGGCCTATGCGCGGTCTCGCAGCAGATGTTCTAGCGCCCGCCCGATGGTCGGATATTGAAATTCGAAGCCAGCTGCCGTCAGTGCCTCGGGCACGACGCGCGCACTCGACAGTAAAAGTTCATCGGACATTTCCTTACCGAATGCTAAATGGGCCATCGGAACTGGCACTGGAAGCGAACAGCTGCA
>JADYXS010000524.1 GCA_021772155.1 Candidatus Obscuribacter sp. | reverse complement strand
GTTTTGCTTTTCCCACTTACCGTCATACCGGCGGCAGCAAACGGAAGATGGTACGAATGGCGCGCCCAGCTGGATCAACCAGCGCAAACCATTTCACAGCAAATCAAAGTACCGGCTGATCTAGCAAAGTCCATTGAAGACCGTCAGTTGTATCTTATGATTGATGCAGATCGTCAAGACACCGTGGCAAACAGCGTTGTCACTATCAATGGCAAAAAAATTGAGATGCCAGTAATTCCGAGCATCTCTCTTTCCGGAGATTTTTCGCGCCTACAAGCTGCGCGTGGAGTCCACATGCGCGAAGCTGAGTGGATCTTCGCCTGCATGACAGAGTCGGCTGACATGAAGAACGGTGACTTGCGTCAATGGTTCCTAATACCACTGCCTGCAGACTTTTCGGCAAAAGACAAGCTCGATATTCGTATCGCCAATGCCGGGGGAACCAGCGGCACCATATACGGTTCGTACCCGAGCTATCGGAAGGAAAAACATATTCCCAGCCTGGCTCTGTACTCATGGGAAAAAGCATTTTACGGAGTCGAGAATCCGGATGGGCAGTCAGATACCCGCTACGAGACTCACATACCGACAAGGACAATCGTCGAAAGCGACACAGACTTGAGTACCGCCCGCGGGCTGCAGACTGGCAGTTACAACATTCGCTTGTTAGCTTCGCCGATTACTTTCGACGATTTGATTTACACAGTTGAGAGGGAACAGAAGTCCACTAAAATGGTGCATTTGAAGGAATCCGCTCTCGGCTCCGCAATCTTGCGGGACAGCGACGGACCACGCGCCTTCGCCATCTCAGCCCTACCTCCCTCCAAAAAAGGTGACCTTTGGTTCGTCCGTGTTAGAGGAAACTTGCGTCGCAACGCAGGAGACGCTCAACTGGATGTTGGCGTTCAAGCCAACTTCGCGGACAAGAAGTACTCGTCGCCGTGGATGCCATCGGTCCGTTTCTCAAAGGAATGGCGCAAATTCGATCTTGCAGTTCCGCTAGAACCATCGACCATCGGTTCGCTGAAAGACCTCCAAATCAAACTAGCGATCTCCAAGCCGCATAACGAAAGCAACGGCCCGTCCGGCCCACCTGGAATCAATGAGTTCACGGACCTCAATGTAGAAATTCTGAAAGCCCCAGTTAACCCACTTACCCCAGGACACTCAATCCTATAATTATGGTCGACACTGTTTCCAACAAACTCAAAGAGATTATCACTGCCGAACGGCCGCCAGTGGTGGACGACAAGCCCGTAGATCCCCGCATCCTCTGGCTGTGCGCGCTTGTGCTGATCGCTGTAGTGTTTGCAACTTACGGACGAACCCTAACGACATACTTCCTCGCAGACGATTTCGGCGAAGTGGCATATATGGCGCGAATAGCCGCCGGTGAGTGGCACTTGTTCTGGCAAAACTGGACAGGCAACTTCATGCAGATTCCGGGGATGGCGGTGTATCGACCATTCTTACTGGTATCACTGCTAACGGATTATTTGATTTGGAAGGGCAACGCCTTCGGCTACTACCTGACCAACATGCTCTATTACACCGGCGATACGATTCTGATTTTCGCTATAGTCCGCCAGTTCACGAAGAACTGGGACGTGCCGCGCTCGCTATTGGCGGCATTCTTCAGCGCCTGCCTGTTTGCAGTCAGCCCGCTCCATTGCGAAAGTGTTTCCTGGGTAGTTGGTCGTGTTGACACTGCCTGCTGCTTCTTCTCTTTATCTAGTATTTTCTGCTATCTGCTCGGCAAAGAACGCGGTCATGTTGGCTGGACAGTGGGCTCGATTGCCTTTTTTACCGGCGGGATCCTGTTCAAGGAAATGGCAATTAGTGTTCCGATTCTCATCACAGCGATAGAGTTTTTGTTTCCGCGTAACTCTAAATCCGCAACTCCCGTGGCGAGCTTCTTCAAGGCCATCGCTCCGATCTGGATTGCCACAGCAGTGTATTTTGTCGTCCGGTATCTGGCTTTAGGAACGCTTGTTGGTGGCTATACCGGTGCAATAGGCGATGGACAAGGCGCGTCGGCCTTCCAACGCTGGCTCGATCCGCACACTTATGAGCGCGTCGTTCTGCCCTTCGCGCTTTCTCTTTTCCCCACGCACGGCGGGCTTGAGAATGCAACCAAACTGCTCTATGCAAGTTGCTTGACAGTGGTGTCACTGAGGATTTTGCGCAAAGAAATCCCTCTGCGTTACGCGCTTCTCTTAGGCGCATGGCTATTTAGCGCAGCAGTACCGATTTACAGGCTTTGGGGCTTAGGCATGGACATGGAAGGAGCGCGGTTTTGCTTTTTCCTAACCGTTCCGTTGAGCATGCTCCTGCCGATCTTATTTTTTGTACCAAGCAACAAAAAACAAACCCAAACGGGAGGGGAACCTGGGAGCGCCGGCGTCCCGCCGGCATCTATGGCAACAGACCTCTCAGGCAATGCCGGCGGGACGCCGGCGCTCCCAGGTTCGAGGCTGGCGCTCCCAGGTTCCGAATCGGCGCTCCCAGGAAGCAAGGTGTCGTCGATCCCTGGAAGCAAGACCCCAGGCAACCAAGACCGCACCACAATCTATTTTTGCGTAGGCTTGCTCGTGGCGTTGACCTTTATCAGCTACAAAACAGCGTTGCACTCGAACGCCAACTGGGTTCATGCAGGCAAAGAAGTTCGCTCGGTGCTGGCTGCGTCCACGGCACTTGCCGAACAAAACCCTGGCAAGCAGCTAGTTGTGCTCGGCATTCCGAAAGTTAAAGCCGGCGCGCACATGATATACAACGGTGCAACATTCAAGACGATGCTCGCGCCACCATTCACATCATCCAATGTCAGCTCTCGTTTTCTCACCTTTGATCCAATCTTCTACGGACCCGATCAATATCTGAACGCCGCACGGTTCAAAGCAACCTTGGCGCGCGCTGACGTCGCCGGTCCTTTCGTTTGGGACACGAAAACCAAATCATTCCTCAAACCCAAACTAAATGTCGAAGCGATCGGCCACAGGTCTGGGAGCGCCGGCGTCCCGCCGGCTTCAGTGGCAATAGTGCTGCGCAACGGAATCACAATGACCAGCGCAAGCAACGGCGAAGGTATCGTCTACGAGGTTGGTCCGCTAAATCCGTGCAAGTATGACTATCTCGAAGTAAGTTTCCGAGTTCCCAAAGATGCCACTGAGCTTAAGTTTGCAGCAAGATGGACGGCAAGTAACGGGGTCACTGAAGGGAATTTAGCTGAGCGAATCGTTGCGCCCCATGGCGCCCGTGACGTCACCACGCGCATCCCTCTGTCGCACTACTGGCACTGGTTCGCTGGCGGAGACATTTCAAAAATCATTCTCTACCCACCGGCAGTTAAGGGCTTAGAAATCGTCTCAGTACAACTGTTATCCGACACAACTCTTCGACCAACGATCTCGCTGCCAACGCTCACCGACGACGGCTCAGGAGTGTTTGCCATCGATAACAACACACGCTTTGTCATCGACGCGCATCAGATACCTGGAGCGGCGGCAATTGTCATCGAATGCAGCAAGCCGAACTACTTCTTCGATCAAATCGACGAAAAAGATCAAGCTAAAGCACTGCAAAATAAATTAGGTGTTCGAGGCACCACTTTTGCTGACTCGCTACCGGCTAAGTTCATCGAGAGAAATCAGTACTGCGAGCTGCGTGCGCATGCAATCAGCTCTGACGAAAAGCCCCTAGGCGAATACTCGGAACCGGTGATCCTGTACGCGAAGTGAAAACACCATTTAAACTCAAGGCAATTTGGCAAATGGCGATCGTCTTCGCGGTCGCCATTCTTGCGCGCGTGGTATTCAATTTATCGCTTGAGCATCGGTTGTGTCACTTTGGCGATGCCTTCTTCTTCCTCACTTCCGGCGCACAGCTTTTGATTGCGATAAAGACCGGCGTGCTCTTGCACCTTTCGGACCTTCACGCGCCGGCATCCCTAGGCTTGCAGGCGATGCAATCAGTTTCCTTTGCAGACCGGCTTTTGATTGACGGTCCGGTATATCCCGCCTATTTGGCGATTATCCAATGCGTGATCGGCTTAGATCCAGCAACTTCGCTGTTTGACGCTCACACAATCCAACTTTCGATTTCTAACTCACTTCTCGACGCCTGCGCCTGCCTTTTGATTTATCAGATGGGGCGGCTGGCGTTTGATCGCACTACCGGGTTCATTGCAGGATTGATGGCGGCAGTGTATCCAGCGGCAATCTTGAATACAGCCAGTTGTTACAGTGAGCCCTTCAGCTACTTTCTAATTGCGCTGTGGTTGCCACTATTGCTTACCTGCAGTCTCAGACATATTGGCAAAGTAGCGCAACTGTCCGCTTGCCTGGCTACAGGTGTTTGCACGGGCCTTGTGATACTTGCCAAACCAATTTTTATCGCGCTGCCTCCTATGGTCGCTCTGGTGATTTTCAGCAGTTGGTTACTCGCCTGGGAGCGCCGGCGTCCCGCCGGCTTGGGCGGGCGGCTCACGAGCCGCCCCTACAACCAGCGAGAATTCATTCGTCGAATACGCAAGGCGGTGCCTTGTCTAGTTCTCGTCATTGTCGGCGCATTGATCACCGTAGCGCCGTGGGTGTATTTCACCGGCGTAGTAACTGGCAAACCAACACTGATCGTCAACCGCTACCCTGCATTCAACCTAGCCATGGGTAACAGACTCGACAGCGATGGTTGGCGGCAGTATCCAATGCCGCCGATGTCCGGAAATATAAAGGACGTGTTGAAGGATATACAAAACGATTTCGCCGGAGCTCCGGCTGATTATGCAGCGATGCAGATTCGAAAAGCGAGTCGCCTTTGGGCTGGCTCTTGGAACAATTTTGCTACAACTTTCGTACTTTCGCCAGAGGAACAAGACTGCGTCCAGCAGTGGCTTTTGCTTAGCGGGTTATGTGGTTTACTCTTCGCTCTTTCAAAATTCTCGTTATCGACTCGCCAGGGCAAATCGGCTATCGTGCTGGCAGTAGTTGCACTGCTTCACTGCATCTACATCGCCTTCGAACCTCAGTCGCGTTATGCCTACTCAGCGATGCCCTGCGTTATCACGCTTGCTGCATTTGCGATCTCATTTCTATTCCGAAGTGATACCAAACTGCGTTTGCGAACGGCAGTGGTACTCATTGCGGGACTGGCATTTATTGTCTTTAAGCGTTTTTCGCCATCAATCATTTCGCTCATCCATCCGCTGGTAACCAACCAGTCAGTGTTGTTCATAGATGCCGCACTATGGATAGTTGCATGGTCGGCTGTTGTGCTCATGATTTACCGCTGCACGCAGGGTTTGGCTGCCAGGACAACGCTAGCCGCTTTCTGGTTAGCAATTTCAGCAAATCTGCTGTGCTCGAGCCTTTACAGCGAGAACCGCTACGAAGCCAAATTAACCATCTCGGAAGCAAAACCAGCCAACCAATCAATAAACATCGCCGACGGCGACCAACAGCCTAAATACCTGCTCGTGGATGTTAGCTCCAATTCGATGTCACCGGCTGTAGTGGCACTGATCAATGGAAGAGAATTGGCGCCGCCGCTCCCGTGGTGGCAGGTAAGCGCCAACAATCAAGAACTGATTTCAGCGTTGTCTGTGCAGGCTCATGGCATGGGCAGGAGCATACAAAGCTTCCGTCAGTGGTGGGTATTTTCCATACCTCAAGACGCGTTGAAGGCCGGCTCGAACGAAGTGTCGATCTGCAAGAGACCCGGCTTTGCAGGAGACGTCACACTATTTGCTGACTACCCACTTGCTTACAGCGGCGGGCCTGTAGGGGCAGCGCCTTGCGCTGCCCGGATGGCGCATGGCGCCACCCCTACAACCAAAGCCAGCGGAACGCTGGCGCGCTCAGACGCTGCGAGCCGCCCCTACAGCGGTTCAAGCAAGGCATGGCTGCCGTCGCTTGATGGAGCTTCTTGGACCAAGGCGTTCAGCTCGGTTTTCAGAAACGAGCCCAGAATATACAGTCAGATGGACGTGACACCGGAACGCGCAGCGGCAGCCCTGAAACAGACTGATCCTGTGCCACGAGTGTTCATCGTCGACACCGCGCCGAACAAAAACGCCGTCGGCAATCCTGAAGCACTAACGTTGACCAAAGACACAGTAGCTGTCGATGGTTCGTATCCGCCCAGTTTCTTCCTCACCCCAATGTCGGCTATGACCCTTCCGCAACACCTGCCTCCTGCCAGCCGTTTTCGTCTGTGCGCCGACGTGCAGGCGCCCAAACAACCCACTAACGCCTTTGCCTCAGTTAGCTTCACAGCCAGCCCGCATGGAAAGCCGATTCAGTGGACATCACCCTGGCAGCCAACGAGCAGTCGCGTGACCAAGACATGGTCCCCGTGGGACTTTGGGGACCAGATACCTGCCGACATTCTCGACAGCCCTGATGCAAAGGTTACAGTCACAGTTTCACCTTTCGCTGCGGACCTTCTATTTCTGAATAAGAAACAGGCGCTGAAGCGGTCGATAAGTATGAAGAATGTTCGATTAGAATTTTCGCCGGGAAATTCTTACCCGAGCCCGGTCGCTAATCCAATATTACGTTAGAACTTGTGGGGCATAAATGCCAACGTACAAGCGCCGGCGTCCCCGCCGGCAGGTGCCGCTTGCCTGAGAGCGCCGGGGTCCCGCCCGCAGGTGCCGCTTGCCTGGAGAGCGCCGTCGTCCCGCCGGCAGGTGCCGCTTGCCTGGGAGCGCCGGCGTCCCGCCGGCAGGTGCCGCTTGCCTGGGAGATACCCGGATTTCTGTCAACTGCCAATTTTCGGGACCCTTCAGAAAGCAGACCGCGAGGATATGAGTCCACCCAACAGTGGACC
>JADYXS010000523.1 GCA_021772155.1 Candidatus Obscuribacter sp. | reverse complement strand
CCAAGCCGTCGCCCCAGATGATCAAAATAGTCGAAACGAAGGCTATCCAGCGGATCGTGTCGTTCGATATCCATAACAGTGATACCGTGAGCAGTGCCAAGAAAACGCGCACAATAGTAATTGTGTTGGGAACATTCACTGCTAGTCCTCTGATAAAGCGGCTTCTTTCCGTTTAACCGAAAGTAGCAGTTGGTCTATTTCCGGCAAGAAATCGCGCACTAATTCTTCTTCTTCAGAAGTAACCGCCACCAGCCGCTGCAGAACAGATTGATTGTTCACTTCACATATCGCCAGCTTACGAAAAGATGCGGACAGATTTACGTGTGCCTGGTCGAAGTAGTCACCTGGGGCAATTGTAGTGCGCCCAGTTTCGATGCGATAAATCATCGCCTTAACACCGCCACGTCGTATGTAATGTGCGATTTCCATGACACGATAATAGTCTTGCAGCACTGCATTCCACTGAACATCAGAATATTCGCCACTCAGGTTCTGGGTTATTTTTCCTTGGAGTGTGCCAAGCAAAGCTGGCATGGTCTGGACCATACGGGCAATTCGTTCTTTTGTGAGCGCATTATCGTTCAAATTCTTGGCAACTCGTACGATGAGGTTAAGTCATTATAGTTGGGTAAGAAGTAGGCAGACGGTTCGCGCCTCTCAAAGAAACCGCTCGCTCAACGATTCGTCACCTCCGATGGTGACGCGCGGGACCTCCATATGACAACAACATCAATCTCTCCTTCAATCAAAAATTTCCATCGGGTCACCGACTGGCTTTATCGCGGCGCTCAACCGACGCCAGAAAGCATCCAACAGTTGTCGGCGATGGGTGTCAAAACGGTGCTCTCGCTGCGTAGCGGCAAGCGTGGCTCCACGATAGAAAAGTCAGCGACAGAGCAAGCGGGCATGCGCTATGAGAACATTCCGCTAAGTTACTGGAAAGTGCCCACGGAAGCGACTATTGACCGATTTCTGGAACTGATGGACGATCCCAAGAACCACCCTATTTTTGTCCATTGCTTTCACGGAGCCGATCGCACCGGTTTGCTGGTTGCGACCTATCGTATATCCCGTCAAGGATGGACATTCCAAGAATCATACGACGAGATGAAGCGCTGCGGCTTTCACCGCTTCGGCGTCCGCCATTTCAAATGGGTTCTCTGGTTCTATGCGCAGCGGGCGCAGCGGCAGCTGGTGGGGAACAATGTACCTTTGCTTTCTGTCAAGCGCTCATAACCGGTAAGCTGTCAATTTCATCGTTCGCCGCTTAAATCAAGCGCGGTTGCGCATCTGCGTTTAGAATGGAGATTGAGGAAACTGTCGTGCGTCCAGAAGAAATCAAGCAAGTACTAGTTGTATACAGCCCTCAATCGGCGAATCCATCATACTTAGATGAAGTTCTAGGCTATGTGACGCGCCGCTTGTGCGAAATGGACAACTATAACGTGCGAGCTGTCCCGCTCCACGAGCATTCGCTAACCTGCCTGCTTTTCGCTTACGACAAGCCACCGGACTTAATATTGGTTGCCGGTGGTGACAAAACCGTCCGCTGCGTGCTGGAATCGCTTGCCCAGACAAGTTCGAACATTCCAGTTGGCATGGTGCCGCTTGGCGGTGATACTTTATTAGCGACGAAGCTAGGAATCAGGCCCTGCCACGACAGGGACGACTTGGACCAAGCGCTGACCATCATCGCCGAATCAAAGACTTTTGCCATGGACATGGGTCGCATCAACGGCCGATATTTTGCCATCGACGCGGTTATCGGCAATATACCGCCGGTGGTACTTGCACCGGAAAGCAACATCTCGCGCCACATGGGCGTCCTGTCACACTTAACCCCGTTCGTCCAATCCATGGGAACACGAGCTACTTTCTACCGATTCATGGAAGAAACTGAAGGCTTTTGCAAGTTGGCTTCCAGCATCTTCGTCACAAACGCTCGAGGCGTCGGTGCAGGCACCGGAAACGCTGTTCAGGAGCTATCCGACGGGTACTTGTACTTGTGCATCCTGAACCCACTGAAGCTCAGCGATTATGGCAGAATCGCCTATCGTTTCGGCGCGTGGTATCTCAGTGGTATCGTAGATGGTGACATACCTCTAACCATTCGCAAGATTCGCAAAGTGCGCATCGAAAGTGAGCGGCCACAGCCGGCCATGGTAGATGGGGAGATTTGGGGCACAACGCCTGTTGACATAGATCTGGTACCAGGTGCGGTGACAATCATTGTCCCAGGGACCAGTTTGATAATACCGGAATCAACCACAAAAGAGTTAGCCGATACGCTATCGTTCAGCGTCGGAGCTTCAGAAACGATTTCTCTGGACTAGACTATACGTCCAGGTTGGCAACCAAGTGAGAGTTGTTTTCGATGAATTCGCGTCGCGGTCCTACCGCTTCACCCATGAGCAAATCGAAAACGTGATCAGACTCTGATGCATCATCCAGTTGCACGCGTTTTAGGGTGCGGGTCTCAGGATTCATAGTCGTATCCCAAAGCTGCTGCGGCATCATTTCGCCCAGACCTTTGAATCGCTGAATGATGGCTTTATCGCCGAGTTCTGCAAGAACCGTTTCCAACTTGTGTTCGTTGAAGCAATACTCGGTTCGCTTTCCTTTTTCCACTTTATAGAGCGGCGGCTGAGCGATGTAGCAATAACCATTCTCGATCAGCGGCCGAGCGTAACGGAACAGGAACGTCAAGATCAAGGTGCGGATGTGGCTGCCGTCAACGTCAGCATCGGTCATGATGATGACCTTGTGATATCGCAGTTTGGACAGATCCAGGTTTGAGGCGTTTGGACGCAGCAAGCCCGATCCCTTATCAGCATTTTTTCCGCCGCCGTTTCCGTCGCCTTCTTCGGCAGGTTCGTCTTTTACTGAAAGACCAAGAGCCTGAATCATGGCCTGCACTTCAGTATTTTCGTAAATGCGGCTTGGTTGAACACGTTCCACGTTGAGAATCTTGCCACGCAGTGGAAGAATCGCCTGGAAACTACGGTCGCGCCCTTGCTTGGCGCTACCTCCGGCTGAGTCCCCTTCTACAATATAGATTTCGCATTTGGCCGGATCTCTTTCGCTGCAGTCCGCGAGCTTACCCGGAAGATTGGAATTTTCCAGAGCCGACTGGCGACGCACAAGATTCTTAGCTTTGTGTGCGGCCTCTCGAGCTTGACGAGCCTGAACAGCCTTGTTGACGATGTCCTTTGCTTGCTTGGGATTCCGCTCCAACCAATCGGAGACGTTCTCAGTTACAACCTGTTGGGTAATGCCCTGCACTTCGCGGTTGCCCAGACGTTCTTTGGTTTGCCCTTCGAACTGTGGCTCTGGCACTTTAACTGAGATGATCGCGGTCAAACCTTCACGCACGTCTTCGCCGGTGAAGTTGGCCTCATTTTCCTTGATCATATTGTTCTTGCGGGCGTAATCGTTGATGATTCGCGTCAGGGCATTACGGAAGCCCGTTAAATGCGTACCGCCGTCATGGGTATTGATGTTGTTGACGAACGTATATATCGACTCAGCATAGACATCAGTCCATTGCAGAGCACACTCAACTACGATGCTGTCTTTTTCTGCTTCAAAGTAAAGTGGTGGTTTGTGCACCGGAGTGCGGGTGTCGTTGATGTACTCAACATAACTGGAGATGCCGCCGGCGTAGTGATAGGTATCTTGTTTGTCTTCCAGACGTTTATCAGAAAAGACAATTTTCAATCCTTTATTTAAGAACGCCATTTCTCGCAGGCGAACAGCCAACACGTCAAATTCCACTTTGATCGGGATGCGCTCGTTTTCTTCATCGATGTCGTGGAAAATCTGGTCATCGGGCCAGAACGTCACCTTGGTTCCGTGCTTGTCTTTGTCACACTCGCCAACCAATGCCAAGTCGCCATCCGGGATGCCGCGACGATAAACCTGTTTGTGCAGCTTTCCGTCCCTGGTCACAAGGACTTCCAACTTCTCAGAAAGAGCGTTAACTACAGATGCGCCAACGCCGTGCAGGCCGCCGGACACCTTGTATCCGCCCTCGCCGAACTTACCGCCGGCGTGCAGAACGGTAAACACTGTCTCGACCGTGCTCTTGCCGGTCTGGGAGTGAATTCCGGTTGGAATGCCACGTCCGTTATCTTCAACTGTGACTGAACTGTCTTGGTTGATGTCAATCGTAATCTCGCTACAGTGCCCTGCAAGCGCTTCGTCAACACTGTTATCAAGAATTTCCCAGACCAAGTGGTGGAGTCCCCTGGGGCCGGTGCTGCCGATATACATCCCGGGGCGAACTCGCACAGCCTCAAGACCTTCAAGGACTCTAATGGCATCCTCGTCATAGGCTCGTTCTTGTACTGGCTCTTCGATTGGAGCGGTTGCTGCTACTGATTTTTCGTCGGACATTCCTAGTCACCAAAAGAGGCTCCCTCGCTCGGTCGTCTCATTGAAGAGCCGAACCAACCCAGAAAGCAACACTGTCGTCATTCTTACGTATTGAGCACACCTTTAATTTTAACACGCCCAGACCGTTAAAGCTCACCCGATTTAGCCGTCTGCGTGCGGCTTTCCGCAAGTAAAATATATGTCGGAGATAGCCAAGACACTCCCTTTGCTCGGGAATAGCGCTGACCGCTGGGCGCTTGCGCTCCATGTTCTGTCACCGATTCAGACTGAGTAAGCTAAAATGACACTGTTACAAAGATTCGCTGTACGACGACCGTGGTGAGCCAAGTTTGGATACCTTTTATGAAATTAAGCCCGGGCTTCTGAGCAGCTCCTGCTTGGCGCTCGGCTTCTTTGACGGCGTGCACCCCGGGCATCAAGTTGTCATACGCACAGCCGTAAAGCGCGCAGAAGCGCTTGGCGCAATCCCCGCGGTAGTCACGTTCAAAGAGCACCCGCGAAGCCTGACACTGGGCAAATCGCCGCCGCTGCTGACCTTAATTGAACAGCGACTGGAGCTATTTGAAGAGTTAGGCATCAAGACCGCTCTTGTACTTTCGTTCACAGAAGAACTGTGTCGTCTGGATCCGGAAGACTACGTGCGCTCGGTTCTCGTTGAATGCATGGGAGCAAAATCGCTTTCGGTAGGCTTCAATCACCGGTTCGGACGCAACCGCGTTGGCGATCCCGACCTTTTGCGCCGGCTGGGCGAAAAGTTCGGTTATGACGTTAATGTCGCTAGTGAAATAATTGTCGATGGCAGTCCGGTTTCCAGCTCTCGCATTCGTGAGGCAATCACGCTCGGAAATGTTGAGGAAGCACACCGACTCCTGTCGAGACCCTACGCTGTTGCCGGCACCGTCGAACATGGTGACGGCAGAGGTAAGCAGCTCGGCTTCCCAACGGCCAATATAAATGTACCGGAAGAACAAGTTATGCCCGCCCTCGGCGTGTACTCGGCAACTGCCCGAATGCCCGATGGTAAGCAGTTGCCGTCCGTCGTGAACATCGGTAGACGCCCGACATTCGGTGCCGATAAACCGGTCACCACGGAAGTTCACATTCTCGATTACGACGATAACCTCTACGGTAAAACGCTCAGCATCGAGCTGACACACTATGTTCGTCCGGAAAAGAAATTCTCAGGAATAGATGAACTTAAAGCGCAGATCCTCAAAGATTGCGAACAAACTCGGCAATATCTGCTGCCGGCCCAACCTCGCTAGCGAGCACAGATGCAAGTTACCAAAGTTCGCCTGTCCAACTTTCGAAACTACATAGACTGCAAACTGGATCTTCAAAGTGGTCGAAATATTCTCGTGGGCGAGAATGCTCAAGGCAAGACGAACTTTCTAGAAGCCATTGAGTTACTGTCATCCGCCCGCTCTACTCGTGCGGATCAAGACAACGATCTGATTCGATGGCAGGCACCGCATATGGTGGCGGAGCTTGAATTCGATTCCCGAGTTGGCTTGCAAGAGTTACGCGTTGCTTTCGCTAAAGACCAACAAGCAGTCTCGGGCAAGAGGATTGAGAAGCGCATAGGAATCAACGGTGTCACTCAAAAGACCATGGGCGATTTGATCGGTCGCTTGCTGGTCGTCAGTTTCAGTAGCCATGATTTAAACTTGCTGCGTGGCGGTCCGCGTTATCGACGCGACTGGATTGATTCTCTTGTAGTTAAGCTCAAACCGTCATTGCAAGAAATTTACGCCAACTTTAAAAAATCGTTGGCCCAGCGCAATAAGCTTCTAAAAAGCATTTGCGAACAAGGCAAGGTCACCGTCACGGACCAAGATCAACTGCTCGTCTGGGACCAGCAATTAGCACGCTTCGGCGCCCGCATAATCAAGCAACGCCTCGCTGTCCTCTCGCGTCTGCTGCCGATCGCCGAAGAGCACCAGAGCCGCATTTCTCGCTCTCAAGAGGCTCTGTCCATTCGCTACATTTTCAAAACAAACGAAGGAACTTCCACCTACGGAGCTATTGAAGACGCTGAAGAGGTAGACGAGCCGGAAGCTGAAATTTCCACTGGACCGTTAGACTCAGCACAACTAGGAGCTATGGAAGAAGCGGAAATCGTCAAAACCTTGATGAAGTTGCTTAAAGAGCGAAGGTTCAACGAAATTCGCCGGAAGCAAACGTTGCTCGGACCACACCGTGACGACTTGGTCTTCTGCTTAAATGACAAGGACGCTGTCTCCTTCGCCAGTCAGGGTCAACAAAGAAGCATAGTCTTGTCTCTCAAGATGGCGGAGTTGACCCTTGTGCGAGAAACACTCGATGAAGCGCCAGTTCTGCTTTTGGACGACGTGCTCGCGGAATTGGATGAATTTCGCCAGGGGCTGCTCATGTCCGTTGTTGAACAGGACATGCAAACCATCATTACCACTACACACGTCACTGGCTTTGACCCGCGCTGGCTTGACGGGGCTGCAATTTTCCAGGTACATGACGGTCACGTGCAACGATTACCGGCAACCCAGGCCGGGTATGTAAACCATGTCGTGTAGCGAGCTTAAGGACGCACCCACGTGCCTTACGAAGACCTAACAGGGACAGTAGTTCGCAAAATATGCATGGCGTGCAGCCGCGAATTTAGCGGAATGCAAGGTCATTGCCCCCATGACGGCAACCTGCTGGTTGCTTTGCCTCAGGATCCTTGGGAAGGTCGGCGCCTGGCCGACCGATACAAAATTGACCGCCGACTGGGAACCGGAGGCATGGGCGTCGTTTACCTAGCCTGGCATGAATTGATGGAACGATGGGTCGCCATCAAGATGCTCAAGTCTTCGTTCATTGAAGATTCAGCCAGCGTGAAAAGATTTCAACAAGAAGCAAAAGCAGCAAGTCGCTTGAAGCACCCGAACGTGATCACTTTGTATGATTTCGGCGTCACGCAGAACGGACAACCGTATATGGTGATGGATTATCTGGTCAGCTACGATCTGCAAAACCCAGCCATGAGCCTTGCTCAAATGATCAAAGAATCCGGATCAGTACCGATAGAACAATGCATCCATATACTCTCTCAGGCCTGTGAGGCGCTGGATCACGCGCACCGGGCTGGTGTTATCCACCGCGATGTAAAACCGGCCAACATTATGGTCGTGCCAACAGAAGATGATCCGCAATTCGTAAAGGTCGTAGATTTTGGCGTAGCAAAACTTCTCCCCATTAATAACAACACCAGCAGCGCAGAAGCTCAAGGACTGACGCAAGTTGGCGAGGTCTGTGGCAGTCCCGTTTACATGAGCCCGGAACAATGCGAGGGGCAAGCTCTTGATTCAAGAGCAGACATCTACTCGATGGGCGTGGTGCTATATGAGACAATCACAGGCAAACTGCCTTTCCTTGGCAGAAACATGGTTGATACCATGCAAATGCATAAGCACGACGCACCACTTCCTTTCAAAACAGTACGTCCAGATCTTTTCGTTCCGGAAAAGCTAGAACAAGTCGTGATGCGAGCCCTCGCCAAGAAGGCTCACCTGCGCCAACAGTCTATGACGGAGCTGGCGCAGGACCTACGGTTCTCCATACCGCGTCCGGGCCAAACGCCTAACTTAAAAGCCCATGAAATGCTTCCGCTTCCCGAGCCAGAGGCAACTGCCGGTTCAAATTGGGTCTGGTCGGCAGTTGGCGGCGGCATCGCGGCAATTTCCCTTGTCGGCTTTGCTATCTGGAATTTAAGCAGGCCACCGGTACCGGTGCCCAATACTAACGCGGTTGCACCGCATCCAATGACAGCACCAATCGTAACAGCGCCACCGACTGTGGTGACTGGAACACCGACGAATACAACTCCAGCAGTTACTTCCGACCCAGCGCAGTTGCCACCTAAAATTACATCCAGTCCGCCGGTGCCACCACGGCCAGAAAATCCGGTGACAGTGATTCGTTCCAGACCCATCGCTGAAGCAGTAGCAAAACGTCGGGCATCGCGTGTTAAGAGAGGCGATGTTTTCAAAGACCTTGCAAGGTCAAAGAGCAATTATCAAGGTAACTAATGAGAACTAGCGCTTCGTCCGTGGACTTGGTCGACATGGCTCGCAGGATTATGGTCGACCATAATTTCGATATCAATCTCGATGCCTGTGATCGCCAGGAGCTCGACGGTATAACTGCGGCGATGCGCGATAGCGAAGGTCGCAAGGATTTGCGGTCGCTGCTCTGGTCATCGATAGACAATCATGATTCCAAAGACTTAGACCAAGTCGAATACATTGAACAACTAGATCAAGACCGAATTCGGCTTTACATCGGCATTGCCGACGTGGATGCCTGCGTTCCGCAAGGCCAGCAGATCGACAAATTCGCGGGTACAAATTCCACGTCGGTGTACACCGGAGTACGAGTTTTCCCAATGCTTCCGGAAGAACTGTCCAACGAGCGAACCTCTCTGCTTCCAAAAATGGATAGAGAGGCGATGGTCATGCAACTAGATGTTGATGGCCAAGGTGCGGTCATCGAATTCCAGGTCTACTTTGCAATTGTACGCAACTACGCCAAGCTCGCCTACGAGAAAGTTGCACGCTGGCTTGAAGGCTCCCCTTATCCGGAACTCGACGCAGTGCCAGGATTAGCTGAGCAAGTGAGGCTGCAAGAAAAGCTTTGCCTGAAACTTCGTTCGGCAAACGAGAGAGCCGGCGCTATCAGTGTGCAGACCGTGGAAGCGCAGCCGGTAGCTGTCGGCGGTGTGGTCGTAGATTTACAGCTGACTCAATCGAACCGCGCAAGAGATATCATCCAAAGCTTCATGGTAGCCGCAAATAGCTCGCTAGCCCACTATATGCAAGAACGCAAAGTGGCAATTATTCAGCGGATAGTGAAAAAACCTTCGCGCTGGCCCAAACTCGTGACCATGGCAGCTTCCTTCGGCACCACTTTGCCGCCTGAACCAGATGCGGTCGCCCTAGCCAAATTCATCAGCTCACGACGCGCTGCAGATTCTGTTAATTTTCCCGAGTTCTCTTTGACGGTGATAAAGCTTCTCGGTCCGGGACAATATGTGGTGCATGTGCCCGGTCAACCAGCTGAAGGTCACTTCGGATTAGCTGTGCACGAATACACTCATGCAACGGCTCCCAATCGCCGTTACGCGGACCTGGTCCTTCAGCGCATCGTTAAAGCACTGATTCGTGGTAAGGCGCAGCCATACACAGTCGAAGACCTTTCAGCGATCGCTGAAAAATGTATGGACCGCGAAAACGCCGCGCGAAAAGTTGAACGCATCATGCGCAAGGCCGCGGCGGCTATTCTCTTGGCACCACGAGTCGGTGAGACGTTCGACGCCATCGTCACGGGTTCGTCCGACAAGGGCGTTTATGTACGCTTGCTGGCACCACCTGCAGAGGGGCGCGTCATCTCCAATCATCGAGGGTTGGACGTCGGCGACAGCGTGCGCGTACGTTTGCTATTTACGAATTATCACAAGGGCTTCATCGACTTCGAACGCGTGAACTAATCGATTGTCGGAATGGTAAACCAGAACTCGCTTCCACTTCCGGCTTCAGAAACAACGGCGATACGCCCATCGTGTTCCTCGACGACCATTTTGCAGATAGCTAGACCGAGACCGGAGCTATTACTTCGAGACTCATCGCTTGAACTAGTTTGCGAAAAACGTTGGAACAGTTTTTTCTGTTCATGTTCGGCGATTCCAGGTCCTTGATCGCGTATGCTGAAGCGCACTTCCCCGCGAGTGCGCTCAACTGCTAGCGCGATGGTGCCGGTCATAGGGCTGAACTTAATTGCGTTGGAAAGTAAGTTGGTCAATACTCGAACAAGCAGATCGCGATCGCAAAGCATATCGCAGTCCTCAACTTTCTGCACGAGTTTGAGCGATTTCGCCTCTAGTAACTGCTCCACGCTGTCGACCGCTAAATCTATAATCTCCTTCGAGTTGGCACGAACAGCACAGATATCAAACTTGCCCGACTGAAACCTTTCCACATCCAACAGGTCGTTTATCAGCCCAGTCACCATATTCACATTGCGATTGGATGATAGAAGACGTGCTCGTCCACGATCGTCCAAACTAGTTTCTGGAGCATCCAAAACACTGCTTATAGAGGACTTTATGGAAAGAAGCGGATTTCGAATATCATGTGCAATCAGCGCATACATTTCGCGGCGCAGTCGCTCGCTAGCAACCAGATCTTCTCGCGCTGATTTCAATGCCTGTGCCATATCTCGGAAGGCTTCATCAAGCTGTTGTATCTCATCGTTGCCACCGACAGGCGGATTCAGGTCTGCTTCCTGACCTAGCAAAATGGTGTTTTCCTGAATCACGTTCAACCTTGAACAAACTCCTCGGTTAAACACATTCCCGACAACGATGGCCATAAATGCACTGGCCAGGGCAGCCACAAGGATCCATAACTGCTGATTAGATCGCGCTTGCATCTGCTCCTGACTAAACGTACCAGCCAACTGCATCGAAAGAGCAAGCAACTGCCTCTGCTCGTCGATGAACTTAGGTGCAAGCTTCACCAGTCGCTGCCTATACTCATAAAGCGAACACGCGCTTTCTATATCGAGCGGGCGATTGAGCATTTCGCAAGTGTGGTGAAAAATCCCGCACAGCTCGTCGGCAGCTGCCATCATCGAAGTAAGTTGTGCTTCGGTACCAGGCAGGTCGTTCCATTCTTTGCCTGATTCTTGCTTGACCATCGCAACGGCGTGATCCATTCGCT
>JADYXS010000070.1 GCA_021772155.1 Candidatus Obscuribacter sp. | reverse complement strand
TTTGAAATTTTAGACTAACAATCAGTAGTCCTTAGTCCGCAGTCCTTAGTCTGTAGTCTCAACTTTGAACCTAGGACTCAGGACGATATCACTTTAATGGTGAGCTTCCTGGCCTTCCGGGTGATCATGACTAATCGTAGCCATGTTAAAGAAGACCAACGCCAGCATCATAAACACAAAGGCTTGAATGGCGCCAACCATCACTTCCAGCCCATAAAATACTACGGGAATCAGGAAAGGGACAAGGAACGAAATGACGGCCAACACCACTTCACCGGCAAAGATATTGCCAAAAAGACGAAAAGAGAAAGTGAGAATACGGGAAATCTCACTGATCAGTTCGAGGAAACTGACAAACCCATTAATCCCTTTCATAAAGCCTTGACCACTTGGACTCCAGAAGGCAAATTTCTTGAAATATTTACCACCTAAGGAGCTAAAACCGTGGTACTGTACCATAAACATGGTCGCAAGGGCTAGAGCAAAGGTTGTGCTAAGGTCAGCACTGGGGGCACGGAAAAGCGGAACAAGCTTTTCATGTTCTGCTTCTGCGGCCTGGGTTTCCCGCGCCTCTGCACTGACCAGGAGCAATTCACCATTCGCCATAGCAAGCTGACCATCTAGGGTAGTGGCGTGCTCTGCTTCTGCCGGGTGATAAAAGCCCAGACTACCAACCAATGGAATCAACCCAGAATAGTTGCTGATAATAATAAAGAGGAAAAGGGTCGTTACCCAGGCAAAATATTTATCAGCGTTTTTACCGGCAACGCCTTCGGCCAGATTCTGGACAAATTCCATGAGCGCTTCAAAGACGTTTTGCAAGCCACTGGGCACAAGCCGCAGATTGCGTGTCGCGCCAAAGGCCAGCGCCAACAGAATAATGTCAACGATGATCGTGGTTAGAAACGAGTTAGTGAACCAACTAGGGCCGTTGAGCATCAACGGTTCACCGGCTAACGAGACATGCGGCTGGGGAAGCTCCATTGTGAACTTGATGATAATATTGAGGAGGATTAAAACCACCGCAGCCACAATGTAGAAGGCTCGCCGTGGATCGGCACGGGCGTAATCAGCCACACGTGCATTTTGCCTTTGCAAAAAGGTACGCTCTGATTCCGTTTTTTGGGGAATATCACGCTGAAGATCCCTTTGAAATTCAGTGGGAACGTCGTTTTGCGCATCAGTTCGGACATCATCTGGATTTGCGTCTGGATTTGCGTCTGGATTTGCGTCTGGATTTGTGTTTTGCATGTTATTTTGCATAGTCGTATGCCTTTTACGTTATTCCTCTTTATGTCCAGGATCTAACGGCGTTATCTGCTGAATCACCCTGTCAAATTCAGCCAACGTGGCGCGGATCACAACAACGGTAGACAGTGGGATAAAAATCACGCTTGCACCGATTGTTACCAGCGGAAACCAACCAAGCTGCCTGTCAAGCAACATGGCAAATGCTACAGGTAGAACCAAAGTTACTATGACTTTACGCAATAGCCGTAGACTATTAATCCGGACAGCCATAATCATGTGTCATACTATTGATTGTGTCATACTACATAATGTATCGTACTATTGATTGCAGGCAAATTATATTCTGATTGATGTCATTACGATTATAGCATCGAAATTTTCGTTCGCGCAAATTTTCACATGCTTTTGGGACAACAGAATTAGTAGTCCACAGTCACTAGTCCACAGTCCTGTGTCCTGTGTAATAGCGTTGTAGGCGAGGGAACTCATTACACTATACACTCTGGGTCGGCCAGGATCAATTACCTCGCAGGTAATGACCGATCCGCCGGATTTATAGTATTTTTGCTATTCAGAAAAACGCCGCGTTTCCAGCCAGACAAAGAGGATTAAAGCAATTTCGACGGCTTTATCAAGATAGGCATACCAAACATTGGCGCCAAAAAAGAACCAGAGCACAATAGTCAAGGCGGTATACGCAATGAGCAGCCAGCACAATAAGCTGCGGTAGCGCGCCAAGAGCGGGATGGGCGCATAGATAGCCCCCATGAGAGCGAGATAGCCAATACCGTTTAGCAGAAAGGCCAAATCGGGGCCATCGGGAAACTGAAAGCTCAAATACAAATGGATGAAGGCCGTAATGGCTGTTAAAATGATTACTCCATAAGCAATACTGTTCAGTTGAGTTCTTTGTTCACTCATCCTGACTCCCTCCTCAGTAAAATCTGCAATTTTCTGTGTAAGTCAGGACTTACGCACGAAACTGATGTCACCACAGAGGCCTGTCAGGTTTTCAAAACCTGACAGGTCTAGCTCGGCGTAAGTCCTATAAGTGAGTGTACTTTACCCTGCCACTTTACCCTACCTCTGTAAGGATTGCAACCGCTATCTGTTTCAGATGTGATTATTTTGTATTATAGCAAGTGAGCAGGCTAATATCCTAACTATACAAGTAGCGCTTTGGGGCGTGCTTTTTAGTCGTTTGACTTTAGTGACTGCTTATGGTAATCTCCAGATGCATCTTCAATACTATCAATACTATCAATACTATACGTACTATCCAATATTCCTGAAACCCCAAAATTTCATATCTAAAGGAGGAGTCCTGTGTATAAGCAACGCATTCGGCTGAGCCTAATCTCACTATTGGTAATCCTCAGCCTGGTTTTGTCGGCCTGCGCCGGCGCCGGTCAACCCGCCGCACCCGCCGAGCAACCGGCCCAAGAAGCTGCACCGGCAGCCGAAGCAATAACACCTGCAGAAGAGGCCGCGGCTGAAGAAGCGCCCCTTGGGGCATCTTTGATCGGCACGATCGAAGGCCCGGACATCATCACCGATGCCAGTCAATTCCCCACAGAATTTGCCGATGCACCCATGTTGGCAGAAAAGGTGACAGCCGGTGAATTGCCGCCAGTCGCCGAACGCCTACCGGTTCCGTCTGACCTGCTCGTCATCCAGCCGTTGAAAGAGATCGGCAAATATGGCGGCACCTGGCACCGGGGTTTCACCGGTCCTGGCGATGGACAGAACGGCCATCGGGTCGCTGGTGGCGACCGTTTTGTCTTCTGGGATGCTGATGAATTCCCCAAAGTGGTGCCAAACCTGGCTAAAGGCTGGGAGATCAGCGAGGATGGTACGCAAATTACGCTATTCCTACGCGAAGGCACAAAGTGGTCGGACGGCGAACCCTTTACCGCGAATGATGCTATGTTCTGGTATGAACACATGTATCAGAATGCTGAACTCGTGCCGGTGCGTTCGGCCTTCTTTAACACTGACGAAGGCGCCAAGATGGAGATGGTGGATGACTATACGATTAAATTTAGCTTCCCCTTTGCGAACAGTCTTTTCCTCGAAGTATTGGGAAGTTCTGTGAACGTTTTTGGCGGTCACGCCATTATGGGCGCGACGGCAATGGGTGGCTATGCGCCGGCCCACTATATGCAACAGTTCCATCCTGATTTTGTCGAGCAGGCTGCATTGGATGAATTGGTCAAGCAAGAAGGCTTTGACAACTGGGTCAACTTGTTCAAGGACAAAAACACCTGGGCGCGTAACCCAGACCTGCCCACCTTGACGCCGTGGAAAACCGTCAATCCGATTACGACGGACAATTGGGTGTTGGAGCGCAACCCCTATTACTATGGTGTGGACACGGCCGGCAATCAATTACCTTATATCGATCGCATCTCCATGACGCTGGCTGAAAACCTGGAAGTGCTCAACCTACGCGCTATCGCCGGTGAGTATGACTATCAGTCGCGTCACATTTCGTTGTCCAACTTGCCGGTTTTGTTGGAGAATGCTGAACAGGGCAACTACACCATCCATCTCGACCCGGCGCAACATGGCGCTGACGCTGGTATGCAGGTGAACCTAAGCTATGAAGCCGATGCAGAAATTGCCAAGTGGTTGCACACGACGGACTTCCGCCGCGCTCTTTCGTTAGGCATTAATCGCAACAAGATCAATGAGATTACCTTCTTGGGCATTGGTAAGCCCGGTTCCGCCGTTGTGGCCGAATCCTCACCTTTTAGCCCTGGCCCTGAGTATCGCACCCTATGGGCGCCGGCAGAAGGTGATTTTGAGCAAGCCAACCAGATGCTCGATGCACTTGGTCTAACGGAGAAGGATGCCGAAGGCTTCCGTCTGCGCACTGACAATGGGGAACGGCTGGTCATTACGATGCCCTCGATTCCTGCCTTTATTCAATTTACCCAAATCGGCGAATTGATCAAAGAAGATTGGGCGCAGATCGGCATCTTTCTCAACGTAGTTGAACAAGAGCGCACGTTGACAGAAAATCAGCGCCAAGCCAACGAATTGCAGATTTTCTTCTGGCAAAATGATGGTACCGATGAACTCTATCTCTATCCCTATCATGCGCTGCCAGTTGCGAATACCTCTGGCACCGGTCCCGCCATTGGTGACTGGTATGCATCTGGGGGTACGGCCGGCATTGAGCCGACTGATCCGAAGGTAAAAGAAGTGCTTGATCTCTTCAGCCAGGGTCTGAAAGGCACGCCGGAAGAGCGGGTGACCTTCGGCAAGGAGTTCTGGAAGATCATCACCGACTAAGTATGGACGATTGGCACAGTGGGCCAGTCCGGCGCGTTCATGGGTGTGCGTATTGTCAAGAACAACATGGGCAACATTCCGTCGCGCCAGTTCAACATCCAAGCCGGCCAGACGCCGAATATCTCGCGTCCATCAACCTTCTTCTTTACGGATGCAGATTCGCAGTAGAAGAGATTGGGTGATTGAGAGTAAGTGTACCGGGGACGAGCGAAAGCAGGTAAAGTAAAGAAACCTATCCTCGCTCGTCCCCGGTACACATTTCCCTTTGTCCAGCAGCGCGATCAGTGGTATGATTTACAGGGAAGCAGATGGTTATCTATACTGTATAATACTGCTCTAAGTCGTTGTTGCAGGAGAAGTGGAATGAGCATTGTCGCCGAGCTTGAACTGATCAAACTGAAATTGCGTCAGGCCCAGCCGGTGGAAGCCATGGTCGATGAGGAAACACTCACCGTCGAACTGAGTGATGGGCGCACCGTCAGTGTCCCTTTGGTCTGGTTCCCGCGTTTGCTCTATGGCACACCCCACGAGCGCAGCCACATTAAATACTTTGCCGACACGCTCTATTGGCCTTTGCTTGATGAACACATCGGTGTCGAAACTTTATTATTGGGTCCTAGCCTCATTCCTGAAAGCGAACGTAGTATGGCTCAATGGAAAGCCGCCATTAACCAACAGCGCACCATTCCCCAGAGCGAAGTAGTGGAACCGGCATAAGGAGTTAACTATGGATGCTGCACTGAAGTTACTTACGCCAGCCGAGTACCTGGCGTTTGAGCGTAAAAGCGAAACAAAACACGAATATTATGCAGGTAATATTTATACAATGGCAGGCGCTAGCGAACGGCACAATTTGATTGTTGCAAATCTGGTGATCGAAATAGGAGTGCAGTTCCGTAAACGCCCATATCGAATTTATCCCAGTGATATGCGCGTCAAAATTAGCGAAACCGGGCTGTACACATACCCAGATGTGACTGTCGTTTGTGGTAGGCCGCAGTTTGAAGACAACCAATCGGATATTCTGCTCAATCCCACAGTCATCATTGAGGTGCTTTCGAAGTCAACCGAAGGGTATGATCGCGGCAAAAAGTTTCAGCATTATCGAACGATCGATACATTAATGGAATACCTGTTGATTGCCCAAGACAGCTATCACGTTGAACATTATGTGCGACAGACAGATGGTCAGTGGCTTTTGTCCGAGGCCACCCATTTACAGGATATAGTTCACCTCCCCACCATCAACTGCGATCTGACCTTAGCCGATGTTTATG
>JADYXS010000522.1 GCA_021772155.1 Candidatus Obscuribacter sp. | reverse complement strand
TCACGCTTTGCTTGGCAAAGGTTTCACGACTAAAAGGTAAACGTGCGGAAGCGGCCGTGCTTCGCGAACGTGCTGAATCAATATTGAGCTCAGGCTCACTGCAACCGGCCCCAGGCGGCTCAAGTGGCTTCTGGGCGTTACTAGACGGATAGAGGACAGTACGACATGTTCAAAATTTTGGTCGCTGAGCAAGAAGTTTCAATGCTTCGGGCAATTAGTAATTACTTGACCGACACTATTTTCCAAATCGACGAAGCCCTCGACGGCGCTCAAGCGTACAGACTCGTTATCCGCAACAATTACGACGCTGTAATTCTCGATCGTTCTTTGCCGCTGTTCAGCACGCTGGACATTTGCAAGGAACTTAGAGCCGGTGGCAGTCGATCTGCCATTTTCGTATTGAGCGGGCAAACCTTGCCTGATGATCGCGAGCGCATGCTCGATGCCGGAGCTGATGACTACCTGACGAAACCCGTTGAAGGTAGGGAACTAACGGCCAAGGTAAAAGCTGCCATTCGGCGAAGACAGCCCTGCGGTTACATCCAGACCCTAGCGTGCGAGCAGCTCACGCTCGACACTAGAACTCGAGAAGTGATGATTAAGGATCTGCCTTTACGCCTTCGCCCGATGGAATTTCGGGTGTTGGAGTACCTCTTGCGCAATCAAGGACGGATTGTTAGCGCCCAAGAGTTGTGGCACGAGGTGTGGCATCAAAATAGTGCGCCATCAGATACGGTGCGCGCCCACATCAACTTACTTCGCAAGAAGCTCCGCAATCAAGGGTCTGCCCAGCAAATGATCCAAACCATTCAAGGGCGTGGATACAAAATGGAAGCCATTTCGCGAGAACCAGTCATCGCTGGAAGATAAATGAATCCACCGGACCTAGACCAGCCCTCGGCGCATAGCTTCAACGGCTGCCTGAGTCCGGTGATCAACTCCCAATTTGGAAAGAATGCTTCTGACGTGTGCTTTGGCGGTTGCTAAGGAAATGATAAGCGAATCCGCGATAGCTTGGTTTGTTTGACCACGAACGATGAGTTTGAGAACCTGACCTTCTCGAGCAGTTAAGAAGATTGTGTCATCACTAGAACCGGCGCGGACCAACGAGCAGTCTGCGTCGCTTTTTTGTGCGGTGGCTGATGGTTGAGCGTTTCCTATGATGCGAAATTTATCCATCAACTGCCAGGCAATTTGGGAATCGACCCAGAGGTCGCCATAACTGACTCCAATAATTGCAGCCATGAGCCGATGTGCAGTTATATCCCTGAGGCAACAGGCATTGGCTCCTGCATCAATGGCGTTGAGCATAGAGGTAGAGTTCGAATCAGCCACCAAAAGGACTATGCCAGCTTCAGAATTTCCTGCTCGAAGCCTTCGGCAGGTATCCAAACCGGCTGGGCCATCTTCATCGTTAAGGAGAAAGACATCGACAGACAGTCCTTCTAAAGTCGACGACGCCGCAGCTTCAGTTTCTGCTTGTCCTACAAAGACAATGCCAGGATCATCTGACAGAGCGCTTATTAGACCCAAACGTACTAAATGGTGCGGCTCTATTATGAAAACACGGATCGGCGTCCGCGACATCGAGTGATTCAAAGCCATCTTGCAACCTTCGGCCAGATCTAATTCTCAGGTTTCCGATGGATGCCAGTTTTAGTTTATCCCGAATGTACAAGGAAGGTAAGGGCGAAAACTGGACTTAGTATATGCCGATCATGATGCTAAGGAGACGATCGTCTCAAGACTGTTGAGAATGATGAATACGCATAATGTATATCCACCGATCGGCGAGTGCACGCCTTTTTCACGGTTATCGCGATACAACGGGCCTAATACCTTTTTTGAAAGAAAGGCTGAAAGCCCGATGTCCCTGCCATCGACAAAAGCAGCAGGCCGAATAGTCGGCAGTGGTTTCTGATTCCTGGAGCAGCTTGTCCCTGCGCTAATGAGTTTTTAGAAGCCTTGAGTATCCCTAAAAAAGCAGTCAGCCGCCAATTCATCGCAGCTCACGCGTCGGCTTGGGTACTACTCCACTAGACAGGCAGCACTGAGCCGTCTGGTACCAAAAACCGTGCACAGCAGACACGTCATTTGAGAAGGCGGGCGGAACGATGCAGAACGAACACCAGAATATAAGTTCGGCAATCTGCCAGGTGGCAGGCCTATTGCCGCAAATAGTGTGGGTTACGAATGAACAAGGAGAGTTGATCTATTGCAACGAGCGGTTCTATGACTACACGGGCTTGATTCCAGATCGCCTTACTAACGGCGGTTGGCGGGACTTGGTACATCCGGATGACTTGCCCTCTTGCATAAGTCACTGGCAGTTGGCCATTCAAGCGGGCAGTGAAATTCAAAGTGACCTGCGAATAAGAGGTAGTACCGGAAGATACCGATGGTTCCTCTCGCGCGGCACACCAATTCATGATGAACAGGGATGCGTAACCAACTGGCTAGGCATCTTGATTGACTATGAGGAAGAGCATTTGGTTGCAACAACACAGACAATTGAAGCTGAAATTGCTGTACGCACAATGCGTCTGGAACGACTTACGCAGCAGCAGGTGAAACTAGCCGAGCTTGGCGTTCTAGCTCTCGGTGAATCTTCCACCAGTGTTCTCATGGCGCGCATTTGTGAAACGGCATGCAGCATGTTCAATGCGGAGTACGCGGTCTATTACGAAGTTACCAGTCAGGACGAGAGCAAAGCTGTTGCCTCCTGGGGCTGGGAACCAAATCAAACAGCGTCCAACATGGACGCAAGACCATCGCTAGCGCTTTATACGGTCGCCGTAAACAAGCCTGTGTTCATTCACAAGATGTCCGGCGAAACGCGCTTCGCTCCTCCTGAATACTTCAGCCAGTATGAAATTGAGAGCGGCATAGCCGTTCCTCTGTGCTGTCAGCCTGGCAGCACAGCACGTGGAGCGTTGGTGGTCTTGTCAAAGCAGTTGGATAAATTTCACCCCGCTGATATTTACTGTATGCAAACGATGTCCAATCTTCTAAGTACCCACGGCGAAATGTGCACCGCACATGAGCGTGCTATGCAGGCCGAGCATAGAGCTCAGCACATTCTTACCGATGCAGTTGTGCCTCTGGCGGCGGCTGATGCGAACTGTTCTCTCAAACTTGTAAGTCGTTCTTTTGCGTCGCTCTTGGATTACAGCGATGATGAACTGCTTCACCGTCCTCTGCAGAACCTCATGTATGGCAGCAGTAAGGAAAAGACAGGCGTCTTGCTGAAGCGGATTGCTGAAGGGAAAATCAACCATTTCTGCATCGAGACCCAATTTTGCAGAAAGACAGGCGGTCGTATTCTTGCGCGGATGCGCTGTTCTGGACTAAAAGATCCCAAAGGCTGTCCCACAGGATTCCTCCTGGCCGTAGAGGATCTCACTGAACAACTCGTAGCTAAGGACTCCTTGTCCCGTTTGGATCACGATTTAGAGACCAAGATCCGCGAACTCTCTGATGCTCGTGATGAAGCTCTCGCCGCTTCCAAAACTAAGTCTGCTTTCAAGGCTAACATGAGCCACGAACTGCGCACACCGCTAAATGCAATCCTCGGATTCAACGATTTGCTCCATGAGGGCGACCTGTCTTCCCACGAGCAAGACCTGTGCCAAGCGGTTCAAGACTCAGCGAAATCACTGCTGCAACTAGTCAATGATTTACTTGAGATTTGCCGAATTGAAAGCGAAAAGTGCGTACTTGACCAGAGCCCGTTCAACTTGTCATTTGTAATTACCGATACGGTCAGAGCCATCGCTGCCGAAGCTGCTGGCAAGGGACTGGCACTTTATGTAGACTCAGATCAAAGCATTCCGCACTTCGTCCTCGGCGACTGTGGACGCGTGCGCCAGGTTATTACGAAGCTAATTAAGAACGCCATCAAGTTCACGGACCGGGGCGACATTCACTTCAAGACCAGGGTGCAGCACTCGACCCATGAAAGTGTAGTGGTTCGATTCGAAGTCTCAGACACAGGCATTGGAATAAGTTCCGCGGAGCAGAGAAAACTTTTCAGTCCATTCGTGCAAGTTGATGATGGTTTGAACCGAAGGTATGAAGGAACCGGACTTGGGCTGGCCTTGTGCCGGCGGATAATTGAGAAAATGAACGGTCAAATTGGTGTCTCCAGCGAGCAAGGGAAAGGCTCAACTTTTTGGTGCGAGATAATGTTTCCACCGGCCTTAACACCAAAGGTGTGCGAAGTGCAGCCCAGCGCTCCCGTGCGAAGCGAACGCATTTTAGTGGTCGAAGACAATCCAGTTCTGCAGAGAATGTTGCTGCTACAACTGCAAACCCTTGGGTTCTCGCCAACGGTAGTGTCTGATGGTCAAGCAGCCCTCGAAGCGGCAACCAACAGGACATTTGATCTGATCTTGATGGATTGCATGATGCCTAAGATGGATGGCTACACGACGACAGCGAAAATTCGTGAATACGAAAAACCATTGAAGAAACGCACACCTATCATCGCGGTAACTGCAGCAATTTTGAGGCCCGAAACTGATAAGTGCCTCGCCAGTGGCATGGACGACTACCTAGCGAAACCGGTGAAGCGCCAGGAGCTTCAAGAGAAATGTGACCAGTGGCTAGTCTATGGTGTGGGACGCGCAAAAACACGCCACTCGGACACTTGTAATACAGATAGCTAGCGCACGTGGTCCGAGAGCACATGCGAGCCAGTGCTCCGACGATGTCACGCGCCCATATGCAGTGATACTGCATATGGTGCCGCGACCAACCCCACAACTTGCGCAAGCGTTGCCACCGATTCAGTGCCGGTATTGACCACTAGATATTCAATCTTTCAATGAGCAAAGTTCGGACAGTGAACCTTAAGATAATTCGACTGTTCCACAGTTCGTCTCGTCACCCTGTCGACAAGTATTATCGTCGACCATTGTTCTTGTCGTACTGTCGGCATGTCCAATGTTCACAACAGGAAAGTTTTGAAATAATCTGGTTCCCCACTAACCCTCGCCTCCGCCTTCGAAAAGATCTGCAGTACTCCGAACAAGAGTTTTGGGTAAGACTGCATTCTCTTTCTATCCCTCACTCAGCGGAGCGGTCCTAATCTGTTTAAGGGCTCGCCGAAGAATTTGACCCTGGTTGCTTAGCGTTAGCATTGCCGACCCGTCGTATTGTCGACCTGTGGATAGTTCACAACAGGAAAAATTTTGCCGATTTACCCCGAAGCCACATACGTGTGCAAGTGATCTAGCCAACTACGGTTTGCAAAACTGTGTCAGCCAGGAAGGGCAACGATGGTTTGTTGGATACTCGATCGGAGCCCGGCATATTGCGCGAGTCACTTCAAAGCTTGCGGTATCAACATGATCTACAGCGTATACACACTCAAAGAATTCAGACGTCGAGGCATTGCAAGACGAATGGTTAAACATGCCTGCCGTACCGATTCACTTTCTGAAGCAAAACAGCCTGTGTGTTCTACGCTTCGGTGATGGGACCGTCGTTGCATGACGTTATGGAGTTCAAAGAACAATCATCAGAACCGATTATCTATATACGCCGAACGCCCGAGCCCAGTCCTGTTGGAAAAGACCTTCGTCGTCGACGTTTTGACGGTCTGATAATGTATATTATGTTTCATCCCCAAAAGCCGATCCCTGTAACGCTCACCAGTAGCGGCTTTTGGGAATCGTCGTTCTGAGCGTTTTTATGACGTCCTGACGAGTAATCAGATAGTCGACACCATTTGCGCTTGGTCTGTGATCACTTGGAGGATGCGTTCATTCAACCAACCTCTTTTGAGCAACAGATCGGAAATGGAACTTAGGTAAGCGGTGCGCTGATCGATCATGACTATTTTGATCATGTCCTTAGTCACAGCCGATAGAGCAACAAGTCTTTTAGCCACATCATCCAACGGGCGATTAGGGGCGCCGAAAAGCCGCTGTCCCATCAGCAGACCGTCGAGCTCGGTTTGCGATAACAGCTGTTGCTCTTGCAGTATCTGTCCAAGAGGTAGGTCGATATCGGCCTGTTTGGCAACCGCATCAGTAAGATCCTTGAGCGTGATGATGCCGGCGGCTACACAGATGTGACCGAGAAAGGGTTTTAGATCTTCGGGATTGAAAGGCGTGGCCCTCTCCGCAAGAGCTTCCTGGCGACTTGTTTCTCTGGAATGTGGATCATGCAAAGTTTGATAGGCCGGAATAATACGAGACAAACACCACTGTGCTTGTGTCTCGGCATAGCTACCCGCGGCAAAATTCGACGGATTCAAATTCTTGCTGAGATAACGGAAAGCGTCCTCAATCTGCCTTTCCGACGCATCCTCGTCGATTCCAAGAATGAGAAAGTGGTTCGCCAAAACTGACCGCCTAAAGAATGCTTATTTTAAAGAATACCTCAACAGGTGCGCATTTGACTCTCAGGCGCCTTAGGAACACACCCTTGTTATCATGGATGACGCGACAGTTGACTGCCGGCTCGTGTACGACAGCCATAGTTATGACGATCGCTCCTGTGGCACAGACTGCCGCGCCATTTCAGAACTTATCATGTCAGAACGATACTGAATAGCTAGCACAGTCGTATTGTCGAATCGTCCGACAGTTCACCCGTCTACCAGTTCACCCGTCTACCAGTCCACTCGTCCGACAGTTCACTCGTCCGACAGTTCACTCGTCCGACAGTTCACCCGTCCGACAGTTCACCCGTCTACCGGTTCACTCGTCCGACAGTTCACCCGTCCGACAGTTCACCCGTCTACCGGTTCACTCGTCCGACAGTCCACTCGTCTACCGGTTCACTCGTTTACCAGTTCACCCGTGCACCAGTTCAATGGTCCATCAGCTGAATCATTTAGCCATTCGAGAACACGACTAGACAACTATTCGAAGAGACGCTTCGCCCCAAATGTGGCAGCGACACCGATTACAGCTCCGACAGCCGCACCTCGTATTCCGCCACGTTTCACGCCAATCAAGCATCCACCGACAAATCCGGCCGCATACATGGCCGAGATTCCCGACTGATTCTCAGCGCGCTCTTCTTTTATGTTCTTCTCGATATTTTGGTCGATCATAAAGCCAGGTGATTTGACTGGCGCTGCAGGCTTTAAATCACCAGCTCCGGTGATGATTACCGGTCCGACCTGACGTCCGGCCGCGTCGGTTGGCATTGTGAGCTGCTTCGTTTCAGCAGGAACCGTAACAATGGGCTGAACAGGGATTTCCGGACGATATGGAGGGAGCTCACGAACGACAGGAAGTGACTTAAGTGGATCTGCAGGCGGTCCGATAACGCCCGGGCGGTTATGAAGGGTAGTCGCCGGATTCTCCGGTGTACCAACAAATCCCGGACGTTTCTGAAAATAGGTCCCGCTCTCGGTTCGTGAAACGTCTTGTTTCTTACCGTTCCACTGCGTCTTGGATGGATCATGCCATGCGGCCGATGGCATGCGCACATCGTTCGGGGTCAGCCTCCAATCAGCAGCACCCCCATTCTGCGCCGGTTGCGCTGGAGTCTTCGCAGGCTGATCCGCAACCTTGGGAGCCGGCTGATCCGCCGGTTTTTTGGGATGTATTTGGACAAAGGGCGTCGAATCGTTATCTCCAGAGCGTTTGATGTATGCACCGTCGTACAACCGACTGTTCGCAACGTCATCAGTTTTAGCTGCAGCTGGCTTGGCGCCTTTAAAGTCTTCTGGATTTGGCATGATACTTCGCTATGTGAGGTCAGTCTAAGAATAGGGGTAGGCGTACCAGGTGCACAATGGTGGAAATCCCCCGTGGGCAGCGTAATCCAGCAAAATTTGCAAAGAATTTTCATTAAAGCAGGCAGCTGTTTGCATCTTAGCAATTGCGCTATCGTAGGCCAGACAAGGTTCTTTCGGTAGGCAGCAATGAAACTGACGCGTGACAAGGTAATCTCTCTTGCTGTAGCAGCCATGGTCGGATGTTGGTTACTGACGTACTTCGTCAAACCACGACCGGCGCAATTGGAGTTCGTCACACCCCAACAGCAACTGCCGAATTACACAGCTCAATACCCCGGTGATACCAAGCTCATCGACCGCATAGTCAAGTCATACGAGCTTGCGATGATCCTGGTTCAGACGCCATACATTCAAAAGAATTTCACCGCGCTCGAATCCATTCGTCGCTGGGCAAGGGAAGAATTCGCCGAGAGACCGGACTTCTTACACCCGGCTGTTTTAGAGCTTCCCGAGCATAATCGCGACACCGTATTTGGTGCCGTTGGTTACAACATGTTCGCCGGAGTACAAGCAGTGGCACAGGAACAGATTGGACATGTCTTACGCTGGAGAATCGCCACCTTCCACGATACATACGCTTATCGAACGTTCCGTACGGCATACTTCGATCTCTTCGGATGGGATGCGGAAGCAGCCGTGCTCCTTGCTAGATATCAGAATGATCGTGCAAAAATTGCTGTTGATGTTCTGCTGTGGAGCCTGACCTGGACTACTGCTGTTATCGCCGCAGCCGTATATTTGTTCAAACGACGCAAGTCAGATTTCTTTGGGGCCGTACAGAAAGTAACTGCGTCCACATGGTTGTTGATGGCACTTGCCTACTTAATGCAATCTTGGGACAAGGAGCAGGCTTCCAGCGTAATCAGCCTGATAGTTTCGACGCTTATTTCCGTTTATCTCTTCGTCCCTGTAGCTATAATTTCGCACGAGGAAGTCGGTCGTAAGCTAGCAAGAATTCGCTTCGCGCCAAATTGGACATCTCTTGCAGCTTGGCTCACAATCAGCTTTCTAGCAGTCCAAATTCTGACATGGATTCGTCACAGCCTACCTGGTGCGACCGATCCAATGACCATGTTGATGCAGAGTTTCTCAGGAAATTTTGTCCACGATCCAAACCACGGCAAGCGCTTGATAACAACAATCACGGCCATTGTCTGGGGTTTAGCTGGCGTATGGGCTTGGAGACAACAGAGCAAAACGTATGAACCGGATTTCGACGCCGAAATAGATCTCAACAAGTTAGACGCTGGCACGTTCGAAAGAATACGATAACTGCTTAGACCTTGCCGAGAAGGTAGGGGCTAAGTGTAAAATAGATCACTGCGCCCTTGTGTCGGAACTGGTATACGAGCCGCACTTAAAATGCGGTGCCCGTAAGGGATTGAGGGTTCGACTCCCTCCGAGGGCAATTTTTCTATTGCTTGAAGAAAGCGTCATAGATCTGTAAACGATATTCGTGGCTGATGATTACCGAACTTGAGCGAGCGCGTTAACCTTCACCTTGTTTTCAAGTACGCCGATTCCTTGTACTTCCATGCGAACAACGTCGCCGTCTTTCAACCAAGGATAGCGAGCAGGTGTGATTTCCGCGCCCGATGTCTGGTCGAGTTTGGCAGTGAACTCCGCTATACAGCCACTTCCTACGGTACCGGACCCAAGAATATAGCCAGCATGGAGCATAATGTTCTGCTGACCCAACCAAGCCATGATGCGTGGGAATGACCATGCCGCTTGCATCTTCGTGGTTGGATTTTCATGATAAATGGTGTTGTAATTAGTGCGATTGCGCTCTTCACCGTTTACTGTCAACACCATTTCCACGTCCAGGACGCCATTCTCATCCATTTTGAACTGCGATGCAGGAACGATTGTTGGCCCAAAGCTCTTACCAACAATCGACTTGCTGTTGTTCGGCCCTAAGCCCTGAATGTCTTTCATCTGAATATCACGTGCTGACCAGTCATTTAGAATGGTCAGAGAGCATTTGCGCTTGAAGAACTCAAGCGCATCCTTCTCATTGTCAATGAGCGCGTCATCCCCGATTATGCAGGCAATTTCGAACTCGTAGTCGCCGGCCTTCACACAAGGTGGAATCGAAACTTCTTCACCAGGTCCGAAGACTTTTTCTGGCGGCAGATCAACTATGTAATAGGCTGCGTGGTCGTACCAACCAGGCCAAATCTGCGCGCCGCGCTTATCACGAATCTGCATTACATGCTTCTCGAAGCCCAGAAAATCTAGCAGCATTCGCGGTTCTGGTATATCGGCATTGAGAAAACGGACCGTCTTTGCTTCACGCTTAAATAGCATACGACTCTCCCGGCTGAGTACTTCAATCAATTCAGAATTTTACCGCATCGGCTGCGCAAAGCCACTAAGCAGGACTGTTCGGCCTGGCAAATCACATGATGTCTTAAGAACTCTGTTATTCGGTGTAGAGAAGAGCCTTTCCCTTCCCTACCACTGAGTAAGCCAGTCCATCCGCTGTGCGGAACCGGATTTGACAGTGCGCGTCATAACTCCATCTGAAGCCGAGGCGTAGTCAAATGGAATCTCATTTTCCAAACTTTGTTTCCTACGAATTGCTCCT